>JBDIVQ010000015.1:0-46063 GCA_039794345.1 Phycisphaerae bacterium
GGGCCCTCGGGGACCAACGGCAGCGGCAGCATCACCGACACCGCCGGGCCACGCGCCTGCGGCACGTACCTGCAACTGCTCGATCTGGCCAACTGCGAGACGACTGACGTCGTGCCGATTGAATAGGACACATCGAGCGAGTTGAGGAGGGCATCAGGCGCGGTCGGCCCCTGCGTTTCGCTTGGCCCGGGGACTTCGCTCACGCCCCGCTGCGGTTCGCCAGACCCAGCGTGGCGATGATCAGGGCGAGGTCGAGGATCGGCCCGCGGTGCGCGATGTAGGCGAGGTCGTACTCGATGTGCTCGTGGATCGGGTCGTTGCGGTGCGGCGAGACCTGCCACAATCCCGTGATGCCGGGCTTGACGGTCAGGCGCCCGCACTGGACGCCTTCCGCGGCGCAATTTCTGCCATCTTCACCAATCCAGCAGAATCTGCGAATCGATTCGTCGTCCGCCGGATACAATGGTGCTGCTTCGCGTGCATCGAGCGCGGAGGACCGTGGCGGGCCCCTTCGGGCCGATTGAATCATCGATGCACGCTGTCCAGGCGCGGACGAAGACATAACACAGCCAGCTGGCGCTCGGCCTCACTGGTCCGACCGACGTGGTGCGGTCGCATGCTGCCGAGCGCCTCAGCGGCCAACTCAGGAGGATGAGATATGAACTCTCACGCCGTCGGTTATCGTTTTGCCATGGGGCTGGCCCTTTCGCTCACGCTGCATGGCATACCCGCACAGGCACAGGGACCAAACCTGCTCGTCGATCCGGGGTTCGAGAACAACCCGCTCGAAAGCGCTCACAATGTTCTCAACTACTTTGAGCGGTACCAGGGGTTCTGGGGGCCCGAGAGCGGCAGCATTGTCGCCCAGGTCGGCCCAGTCATCCCGCCGGAAGGCACGAAGATGCTGCAGCTGCGTCCGTTGGGCGGGGTTACGACGGAGGTGTTTCAGGTGACCGATGTAAGTGACTACGCCGCGCTCATCGATTCAGGCAAGGCGAGGGTTTCGCTGAGCAGTCTCTTCAACGCTGATCCGGGCATCCCCGCTGCCGTGGGTGCCGTCGCGATCAGGTTCTTCGCGGTGCCCGACTGGTACTCCTCCTACACAATCATCTATTCACCCGGTCTTGCGCTCGACGCGGATCCCGGAACCTGGCAGGAAGCCGCTGCCAGCGGCGTCGTGCCCGTCGGCACTCGATGGATGATCAGCCAGATGCACTTCTCGAACGACCCGCTCAGGGGTCTGCCCGGCTACGTCGATTCCGCTGAGATGACGATCACCGAATCCTACCTCTGCACCGTATCCGGCGCCTGCCCCGGTGCTGTCTCCATCACCTGGAAACATGCCCGACCTTCTGAACAACAGACGATCATCTATTCGTCAGGTCTGGGTAACGTTCCAATCGGAGGCATGTGCGGCTCCGCGCTCAGCGGACTTGCCTCGGTGACGCAATATGGCGGCTCGCCTTTCGGCACCTTGGGCGGCGGTGAAGGAGGCCGAACCGGCCGGGTCAATGCCGGCGCCTGCGGCAAGTACCTCCAACTTGTGACTTTCACTGGAGGGCCATGCGTGACGAGCAACGTGACGCGAATCCCCTTGTGACCGGCTCCGTGCCGCGGGTCATCTGCAGCACCTGTTTCAATCCAGGAACAACGACCTCGCCTCGGAATCGAGGTGAGGTCGATTCAAGTCACCGCTGCCGGGTAGACGCCGACCCGCACACGGGCGGCTCATTGCGGCCCTTGCTGCTTCCTGCGGACAACATCGACCGACTCCGATGAGGGATCTGCACTCTCTTACGGGCTGCCGATGTCTCCTCACGCCCCGCTGCGGTTCGCCAGACCCAGCGTGGCGATGATCAGGGCGAGGTCGAGGATCGGCCCGCGGTGCGCGATGTAGGCGAGGTCGTACTCGATGTGCTCGTGGATCGGCTCGTTGCGGTGCGGCGAGACCTGCCACAATCCCGTGATGCCGGGCTTGACGGTCAGTCGCTGCTGCTGGCGCGCATCATACTCCTCGACGATGAAGGGCATCTCGGGGCGCGGGCCCACCAGCCTCATCTGCCCGAGCAGAACGTTGATCAGTTGGGGAAACTCGTCAAGGGAGAGGCGGCGCATCCACCGGCCGGCGCGGGTGACGCGGGCATCGTGCTCGCCGCGCGGACTCTCGCCGTACTTCTCGGCGTCGATCCGCATGGAGCGGAACTTGTAGACGGTGAAGATCGCCCCGTTGAGGCCGACGCGTTCCTGGGCGAAGAAGACGGGGCCGCCGTCGTCGAGTTTGATGATGAGCGCGATGATCAGGGCGAGCGGCCAGAGCGTGAGCGTGGCGCCGAAGGCGATGGCGCGATTGAGCCACCCGAGGAGGCCGTCGGTGAGGGGGCCGGCGGGGCGCGCCATCGGCGCAAAGAGCAGGCAGTCGTCGGTGAAGATGACATCACCGGCCCGGCGAAAACGCCGCGCCAGGCCGCGGAGCCGCGGCTCGAGGACGAGAACCGTCTCTCCGCGTTCCAGCCAGGCGGCGATGCGCCGCTCCCATGCGTCAAGTTCGGGTCGATCGGCGCGGAAGGGCGCAAAGCGGCAGCCGGCGTGGCCGAGCAGATCAAGACACTGGTCAAAGGTGCTCACCGCGGCGCCGAGGTTGGACGGACTTCCGAGAATGCGCACCCAGGAGGCCGGCTTGCCGCGGAAGAAGAGCGCCTGGGCCGTCAGGGCGGCGAAGGTCCCGCCGTGCAGTGCCGCGGGGAGCCAGATCGGTTCGCCGGCGAGCCACGCCAGCGCCGCCGAAGGCGCGCCCACCAGCAGCAGCACGCGCAGCAGATCAGCGACGACTTCCGCAGGAAGCCGCACCGACCACCCGCGCAGCGCCCGCGACCGCGCCAGCGTCCACATCCACGCGAAGAAGCCGGCGCCGAGCGTGAAGGCGACGAGGGGGGCGCGATGGGACGCCCAGGCGATGACCGGCAGATGCGCCAGCAGGAGCAGCGCGATCGCCATGCGCCGCCGCTTCCAGTACCCGAACGGCAGCAACTGGCCCACGCTGCGTCGGGAACGCACCGCCAGCGGAAACGACTGCACGGCTCTGGTCAGTTCGGCGGCAGTCACGTTCCACCACTCCCAGGTCCCATACACCCGGCCGCACCGCGTGCGGCCCGTTCAAGCGTGCCATACGAGTGGATCGATGTCGAATCGCGGCCGGGCTTCGCAACGCCGCCGCGCCGTGCCGGCCGCTGCAACCCGCAGGCTTTGACGGCCTGTCGCCGTAAACGAGCGATAACCGGTCGCCGACCCGGACTGAGATGGGTTCGTGGCGGGTCGGGAGGTCCGATCAGCCGCCCCATGCGCCCGATCCCCGCGCGCTGCCGCGGAGGATCGTTTCGGCGATCGCCTCACAGCCCGACCGAGTCGTGCAGCGGTTCGAGTTCGATCGGGCAGTGCTGCAGCGCGCTCTGCCGCGCCGCTTCCATGAGGCAAAAGGTCTCGATGCCTTCTTCGAGGTCGGGGGAGCACGGTTCGCCGGCGATCAGGGCCCGGCCGAAGGCGTCGGCACAGTTGGCGAACTCTCCGTAGTGCATGCCATGCACCTCGGAGTTGAAGTAGTAGTGGCGGCCGGCGTAGAGAAAGTCCTCGACGACTTCGCCGAGGACGCCGGGGTCAAAGCCGCCGGCCCGCGGCGGAGGCGCCTGGGGTTGAGTGGTGTGGAGGTAGCGCATGTCATGATACTGGGCGAGACTCGATCCCTGCGAACCGTAGAGCATCAGTTCGATGCAGTTGCGCGCCCGGGGCAGTTCGTGGCAGCCGTAGTGTCCCATCGCGCGTCCGAGGGCGCCGCCCGAAGACTCGACGTTGACGATGTAGACGTCCGACCCGCGCACGCCGAACTGCGCGCCGAGGCGCGAACGCGATCCCATGGCGCTGACGCGCGCGATCGGGCCGAGGTACCAGCGCAGCAGATCAAGCGGGTGCGACAGGCCGAGAAAAATCCAGTCGGTCTCCCCGGCCGCCCAGGGGCTCTTGCGGTAGTACCAGTCCATCCGGTGGATGTAATGGGCGTCGGCGAGTTCGATGGCGCCGACCTCGCCGCGCTCGAAGGCGGCGCGCTGTCGGCGGAAGGGCTCGAAGAAGCGCGTGCTCTGCGCGACGATGAGTCTCCGGCCGGTGCTCCGCCCCTCCGTCAGCACCTGCCGCGCCCCGTCGAGCGAATTGACGAGCGGCTTGGTGCAGATGACATCCTTGCCGGCCCGGAAGGCGCGGACGATCTGGTCCGCGTGAAGAGAATCGGGCGTGTAAATCGCGACCACCCCGACCTCCGGGCGAGCCAGCATGGCGTCATAGTCGTTCGTGTAGAAGAGGTCGGGCCATTCCCGCCGGCTCGCGGCGACTTTCTGCTCGCTCAGGTCGCAGCCCGCGGCCGGATAGAGATGCGCGCAGCGCGTCGCCAGCGCCAGCAGCATGGTGCGCCCTTCGTGCAGGCCGAGCACGCCGACGCCGATCGCCCGGGAATGCCGCGGCGGCGCGGCGACCGGTTGCGTGCCGGGAATGTGCTCAAGGAAAGGCATGAAGGAAGTGTAACCGGACCGCCCTGCCTCGACCCCGGCCGCACGCGGCGCTTCGGCGCGGTCGAAGGTCAAGCGCTCCGCCGTCAGATGTTCATGAAGACCTGGACGCCGCACCACACGGAGACGATCCAGGCGGCGTCGATGAGCAGCACACCCAGAAGCGCGAGGTACCACCGGCGGCGGGGCGTGAGTGCGGCGGCGAAGAGCGCGATCGCGGCCGCGATCGCCACGCTCATCAGAATCGCCGACGGCCGCCAGTAGGGCAGCGCGAAAAAAGTCACCCACGCCGCATCTGGAACCGATCTCAAAGCGCTGCGGATCGAATCGCCCCCGGCGACGCCGTGCACGACCGCGATGATGGAGATTCCCATCGGCACCGCAAACAGCATCACCGCAGCCATCAACGCCACCCGCAGACCGTACGGCTCGAACGCGCTTCGCCTCGGCTGCATGAGCGCGACAAGGTTCACGGCCATGCCGCATTCGGGGCAGCGCGCCCCGGGCAACCCGTGCAGGTCGTAGTCGCAATTTGGACAGCGCGGATGTGCCGGGATCGTCAGCATCGCGCCAGATGATAGCAAGGTACTGCTGCCGGGCACGCCGAATCGGCGGGGGCGTCCAGCGCGGCCGCGTTCGCCGGATGCCTCGCCTGCCATCCACCCTCCCCGGCTTTGCAGGTGGAGGGGAAGGGTAGGTGGGGGGGGAAGCCGGCAGGCGAGTTCGCTCCGGAAACGCGGGGGACAGGCGGTACGCGGCACGCGGGTGACAGGGGAAACTGGCACGCGGGGGGCAGGTTGATGGCTATGGCAGCGGAGTCATCCAGACCGTGGACGGAGGCCACGGCAGGGGAACTTCATGGGCCCGGAGAATACACCCGTCCCGCATTTTCGGCGCCGGGCCGTCGCCGCATCGGGATCGGCACTCGCCTGGCGGGAGGGACGCCCAGGCGGACGCGGCGGACGGCGGAAGGGAGACGCGGCGGGCGGCGGCTTTGGGCAGAAAGCAGCGTGCGGCGGGAACGGGACGCGGCGGGCGGTCGCAATCGGCGGCGGCGCGCGGTGCCTTGCTCGGGCCGCGCGAGGGCGCGGCTCAATACTTCACGCGCGTGCCGTAGGGCTTGGTCGTCGGGGTCGTGACCTCTTCGCCGGCCTTGATCTCGTCGTATGCCTGGCGGGCGTAGTTGACGAACTCGCCGCGCTCCTTGCCCTTGCCCGGCGGATAGGTTGTCGTGTTTACCTTGCCCATGGGGGCGTTGTCAATCGCCCCGGCGTAGCGCAGCACGCCCCTGGCGTCGATGATGAAGATCTGCGGCGTGAAGCGCGCATCGAGCAGGCGCCCCACCTTCCCGTCTTCGTCGAGCAAGATCGGAAAGCGGATCTCGAAACGCTCGCGGGCCTCGATGTTCGCCTCCCGGCCTGAGCCCTGGTTGCCCGGCGCCGCGGAGTTGACGGCGAGATAAATTGCGCCGTCCTGCTTCATCTCCCTGCCGAAGGTCTTGAGCGTTCCTTTCGTATACTGGTCGATCACATACGGGCACTGGGGATTGAACCATTCGAGGAGAACCACTTTGCCCTTGTAATCGCTGAGGTTGTGTTCCTTGCCGTCGAGGTCGGTGAGGGCGAAGTCGGGAACGGCCTCGCCCACGGCCACGGGCTTCATGCCCGACCCGCCCGCGGCGGCGGCGCCGACGCAGGCGGCGAAAACCGCCAGCGTGCCGAGGCGCCGCGCCGAACCTGTCAGATTGACCCATGGCCGCTTCATCGCCTTTGCCTCATGCGCCGATCTCCGGCACCAGATCGTACCACCACTGCTCATCGCCCCGGCTCACGCGCAGCACGCCCACCGACGGGAGCGGCGCCGGGCCGAGACGCTTGACATCAACATCGAACACCCACACCAGCCGCCTTGAGCCGTCCGCCAGTTCCTCCACGAGGCCGGGGCAGGACTCGACACCTTCGATGACGAGGGGGAACAACTCGAGGTCGAATCCGGCGGGCACGGTCGCCTCAATGCGCGCGGCCTCGGGGGCGCCCGTCCATCGCGCCCGGCCGACCCTGAACTCCTTGAGCGGCTGAGGCAGGCGCTTCTTCGCCTCGGCGAGGCGGCTCGCATTCGCCGACCGGGCCGGCTCGCCCGTCGCGGCCGTTCGGAACGTGATCGACTTCTCGGCGCCGCCAAGGACGCACGTCTGCCGGCAGGCGAGCCAGTCAGCACGGATGTCGAAGCGCCACTCGCCTTCGGGCGGCAGCGCGGCGGGGGCCTTGATTTCGGCGATCATCGTCGCGGTTCCCTCGTAACCAAAACTCACGACTCCCGCGTCCTCGATCCGCTTCGGTCCCGGGAAGCGCACCGGGCCGACGGAAAAGCCCTCCGGGGCTTTGATCTCGATCTCCGTCGGCACGCCCATGTCGCCGGCATTAAGCCAGTAGATGTGCCACTCCTTCTCGATGCTGAACTCGACCGCGACGTGGAAGGTGGAGCCCGCCGCAATGGCGGCGATGTCGCTGTACACGGACATCCGGACGTCCGCGGCGCGCTCCGATTCGCATACCCCGGTTCCCGCTCCTCCGAGCGCGAGCGCGCACGCCATCGCCACAAGGATTTCAGATCGCGCCATCATGAGACCTCCGTCCCGACAAATGCGCCGGATCGGGGAATGGTAGGGAGCGCCCGCGCGTCCGCAATGTGTGCCTGTTGCGGCGAGCCGGCTTGACCGGCGGGTTCGGGCGGTTTGACTTGATCTTCACGTCTCGGCCGCTCGGCCTGCTCTCTCTTCTCAAGACGCCCCGGAAAGGATGGACATTCCCGATGATTCCTCGACTGGCGCTGCTCTCGCTTCCGGTGGTTCCGGCCGCCCTCGTACTCGGACTTCTCCTCGCCCTGGCCGGCTGCAACAGCGAGCCCAAGGTCAGCGACCGCAATCTCGCCTACATCGAAGACACCGCCCTGATGGAAGCGCTGAGCAAGCGCGAGAAGCGGCCGGTGGTCATCGTGGACGCCCGTCCGGCCCACCGCTACGAACTCGCCCACCTCCCCGGGGCGATCAACATTCCCCTGCCCGAGGCGAAGCGCGACGACGAGCGCCTCAAGGACGCGAAACTGATCATCGTCTACGCCCTTGACTGGGAAGACCCCGTCGCGCAGGCGATGAGCAAGAAACTCCTCGCGCTGGGCTACAAGGACGTGCAGACCTACCGCGGCGGCCTGCGCGAATGGGTGGCCAAGGGCCGCGAGACCGAGCCGCCGATTGAGGAGCCGAAGGCGGATCCGAATTGACAGTCGCAGACGCGCCGCCGGTTAGCCGCGACCCGGAGGCTCTGCGGAGGGGAGCGCGGCGCCTGCGGCGCGGCGAATGGATCGCGAACCATGTTCTACTCCGTTAGGGAGCGCCCATGCAACGAAGAATGTGTCGTACGCTGCTGCTCGCTCTTGCCGCTGCATTGTTGACCGGCTGCTACTCCGTCTCCCGATACTCCGGCGATGGCCAGATCACCCGCATCGACTCGGCGTGGTGCAAGTACATCGTCGAGTTCCCGCCCATTGAATCAAGTGTGGGCGGTGAGCACGAATTCCGATTCAGCGGCTGCCCCAACAAGACGCTCTATTTCGAACTCGTCCTCGCGGATCGAACTCAGGAGCCGTCGCTGGACGAACACTCCGCACGGGCGTTTGTTCGTCTCACCTCCAGCGATGCAAGCGGCGCTCAGACCGTTCTGTTTGAGCAGGATGGACCACTTGTGAATGATCGATCGCCAGACTCCCAGTGGTTCGGAGGCAGCCCCTTTGTTCTGCCGCCGAGTTGGGAGTATTCGGAGCCGGCACGCCGCGCGGCGTGGGCTTACGGCGCCCATTGGATCAGGTTCAACCCACGATCCACCTACACGCTCACCATTTCAGTGCGGACTGATCGAGCCGGCGACGGTCCGCCTGTCATGCTCACCCCCATTATCTGGGGCGGCGGATTCATGCAGCCGGAGAATCTGGCCTCCAACTGAAAACATCGCGGATCCACCCTGCGTTCGATCGCCCGTTCACGTTCGCCATAGCCAGGCGAAGCGCCAGGCCATGCCACACTGGTCGCCAGTCACGCGCGCCGCAGGACCATGTGAAACACATGCCAGTAGCGAGGCTTGCCCGTCGCCGTTTCGCCGTCACGCTCGACTTCCTCGAAGTGGAGGCGCTCCAGACCATTGGTGAGTTCATCGACCTGCGCGCGGCTGAGGAAGACCTCCGCGTGGTGCCCCGGTTCACGCGCCCACTGGTCGTTGACGCCGAAGAACTGGCCGGCGAAGACTCCCCCCGGCGTCAGCGCGCCGACGAGGCGCCGCCACAGTCCCTCGAACGCCCCGCGCGGGCAGAACGGCAGCGAGAACGACGCGTTCACCAGATCGCACGCGCCAAACTCCGCCTCCTCGAAGCGCTGCACGCGGGTGGTCAGCCGGTCCGCCAGCCCCGCGAGCCGCGCCTGAGCAATGGTGCGCTCGACCGCCTCGGGCGAGGCGTCGATGGCCGTCACGCGCAGGCCGTGCCGGAGCATCGCGATCGTGTCGTGCCCCACGCCGCAGCCGAGATCCATCGCTTTCGCCTCCCGCTCGACGAACTCGAGGGCCTTGAGCAGCGTGTCGCGCGGCGGCCGCTGTGCCGTCGCCGCGTAGTACTCCTGCCAGTGCTCTGCCGTCGATGCCGGCTCGCTCATGATCCTGTCTCCCTGCCCCCCGCGGGCGCCCGGGGCGATCAGTCGCCGCGCCGGTGGGCCGCCGCGCCGGAGTGTACCGCCCCCGCTGTGCGGCGCGCCTCGGGGACGAGTCTGAATCGACGCCCTGCCGGCCGGTGCGGAGATCAGCCCTTCAGCGAAGCCATGTCGATCACGAAGCGGTACTTCACGTCGCTGCGCAGCATCCGCTCGTACGCCTCGTTGATCTGCTGCATCCTGATAATCTCGATGTCGCAGGCGATGTTGTGCTTGCCGCAGAAGTCGAGCATCTCCTGCGTCTCTCTGATGCCGCCGATGAGTGAGCCGGAGAGATTCCGCCGCGGCATGAGCAGGCTGAAGACATTGACCGGCTGCGGGCTGGGCGGCGCGCCGACCATCACCAGCGTGCCATCGAGTTTGAGCAGCGAGAGGTACGCGTTGACATCGTGATCGGCCGAGACGGTGTCGAGGATCATGTCAAACGTCCCGGCCCTCGCCGCCATCGCCTCGGCATTCCTCGAGATGACCACTTCATGCGCGCCGAGCCGCTTGCCGTCGGCGATCTTGCTCTCGGAAGTCGTGAAGAGCACGGTATGGGCGCCGAAGGCGCTGGCGAACTTGACGCCCATGTGCCCGAGGCCGCCGAGGCCGACGATGCCGACCGTCCTGCCCTTGCCCGCGCCCCACTTGCGAAGGGGCGACCAGGTCGTGATGCCGGCGCACAGCAGCGGCGCTGCCCGAGCCGGGTCGAGGTTGCCCGGCACCTTGAGGGTGAACGCCTCATCGCAGACGATTCGCTCGCTGTAGCCGCCGTAGGTCAACCCGCCGCTGTGTTTGTCCTGCCCGTTGTAGGTGAAGACGGGGACGCTCAGGCAGAACTGCTCGAGGTTCTCTCGGCAACTCGAACACGTCCGGCAGGAATCGACGAGGCAGCCGACCGCGGCGAGGTCGCCGGGGCGGAACCGCTTGACGTCGCCGCCGACACGCGTGACGCGGCCGACGATCTCGTGCCCCGGCACGACGGGGTACGTCGTCATCCCCCACTCGTTGCGGGCAAAGTGCAGATCGCTGTGGCACACGCCGCAGAAGAGAATGTCGATCTCGACGTCCTTAGGAAGCGGCGCACGCCGCTCAATCGCAAACGGCCCGAGCGGCGAGGTGGCGGACTGTGCGGCGAAGGATTTGGTGAGCATGGTGAACTCCATCGTTGAGCGTGAATGCGCGCCACTCAAAGGCGCCGCAGCGGCCGTCGCTCAGCGCTTCGCTGAGCGTTTCAGAGGATAGCCACGTGGTTCCATCCCGACGGCGCGACCCCTCGTCCGCTCACGCATTCGCCACGGGCAGCGGCGCCGGTCGCGCGCTGAACGAGCCTGCGAAGGTACACATTGCTAGTTGTCGTCGACCGGCGGCTCCAGCGCACGGAGTTTCTCCCGCCACTGCGCCGCTTTGGCGTCGTAGCCCTTGTCGGGTTCGGCGGCGTGCCAGCCATCGTATAGTTCCCCGAGTTGCACGATGAGCCCACGCGTCCGCGGATGAGCGGGGCCGAGGGCTTGCTCAATGATGGTGTGCGACTCGATGGCTCGTTCTTCAGCCTGGCCGAATCGACTCATGGCAGCCAGTGTGCGGGCGTGGTGGCCGAGGAAGACGCCTGTCAGCCAGTGACCTTGGGGCAGGACCCGTCGAGCAGTCGTCACCACTTCATCGCCCAATTGCTCCGCCTCTACAAACTGGCCGAGGTCGCGAAGCAGAGCGCTCAAATTGGCGATTGACGTCAGAACGTCCAGGTTCTCGACGCCGAGCGAGCGCCGACCCGTCTCAATCGCCTCACGATAGTACCGTTCGGCATCAACAAGGTCGCCCTGTCCTTTCAGCGCCATAGCGAGGTTGTTCATGAACGTAATCGTGCGGTAGTGGTCGTCACCCAGGGCCCGCCGGCTACCCTCCAGGGCCTCGCGGAAGTATGGTTCAGCCTCCGAATACCTCCGCTGATTCTCCAGGAAAAAACCCATGTTATTGATCTGGACGAGCGTGAGCGGATGTTCGCTTCCGAGGGATCTGCGACTGCCTTCGAGCGCTTCGCGGAAGAACGGCTCCGCCTCTGCAAAGCGTTGCTGAGCGTTGAGGCGATACCCCATGTTGTTGATGGCCATAAGAGTATCCGGATGGTCATCTCCGAGAATCCTGCGGCTGCCCTCCAGCGCTTCGGCAAAGCAGCGCTCCGCCTCGGCGAATTGACCGAGTTGGTCAAGCACGAATCCCAGACTGCCTAGTGACACAAGCGTGTCGCGATGGTCGTCACCGAACATTCGACGCCTGATCGCCAGCCCTTCACGGATCAATCGCTCCGCCTCCTCGAATCGGCTCTGCCTGGTGAGCATCAGACTGAAGTTGTTGAGCAGCACAAGCGTATCCGGATGTTCAGCTCCCCACACGTTGCGCGACAGGTTGAGCGCCTCGTTGTAGATGGATGCGGCCTCCGCATGCCTTCCCTGCGCTTCCACAACCACACCCAGATCCATCATCGCATACAGCGTGACTGGGTGCTCGTCTCCGAGGGCGCGGCGACCGGCCTCCAATGCTTCGCGGTGATGCGCCTCCGCCTCAGCGAGTTTGCCGCGCGCATTCAGTAGCCTTCCCGCATGGTTGATCGAAACCAGCGTATCAGGATGCTCATCTCCGAGCATACGGCGGCGGATGTCAAGCGCCTCGTTCTGAGCAGGCGTGCCACGATCGAGCAATCCAAGATCTCGAAGCGCATCCGCCACCGTCTGGAGAAGTCTCGCTCTAACGAGAGGCTGATCCGCAAATTGTCCTTCAATCGCTTTGAGGGCACGATTGAAGATGTTCGTCTCCAGCGACTTGAGTGCGACACTCGTAAAGTTAACGCCGCTCATGGCCAGGTCGAGGTCTTGCAGTGCGTGCTCGATTTCCTCTGCATCGCGCTCGGCGCGTTCCATCGCGGAGCGACGCTCTTCGAGAATGCTGCGGCGAAGTCGAATGCCCATCAGTTCGGTCTCGATTCCCGACAACTGGCTGGCCTGAAACTCCGCAACCTTCTCCAACTCAGCGGCGCGCCGGCGGGAGTCCGCTTCCGCGATTTCGGCGCGCCCAAGAGCCGCGTTGGCCTCCCGTTCACGACGTTGGGCCTCCTGACGGGCGTCCCGCTCGCTGTCTCGCAGGCCTCGCTCGCGCCACAAAAAGGCTCCGGTGACAGCGAGCAAGGCGCCAAGCACCAGCGTGGATGTCATCGCCACTCGCCGGGTGGTTCGACGACGCGACTCGGCCTCGACGGCGCGCCGCTCCGCATCCTCCTGCGCGGCTCTCCGCTGCGCCTCGTGCCACCGCTCCGCCCGCCGCTCGTCAAGACGGCGGATTCGTGCGGCTACCTCCGCCGCCCCGGCGAGCCGGCGTGCCGGATCGCCGTCGACCATCTGCGAGACGTCTTCGCGCAGAATGCTCCGAAGTACCTGATCTTCGGTGACGCCCTCCAAGTCGCGCTCCCAGCCGGGCGCAAGAGGCCGGTCGAGGTCGCCGACAATCATCTGGTAGAGCATGACCCCCAGGGAGTAAACATCACCCTGTGCCGTGAAGGGTGTGGGCCTCTCACGGCCATCCTCATGCCGGAGGCGCGTGAGCATCTCGGGCGGGGAATACATGCGCGTGCCGGTGCGGCTGGATTCATTCTGTGTAAGTTGGGAGACGGTGAATCCGGCGATGGTGATGTTGCGGCCGGCGAGTTGGGAGTGGTCGGTGAGCACGCCGATGCCGAAGTCGGTGATCTTGGGGCGCGGCGAGCCGTCTTCCACCAACTCGATCAGGATGTTGCTTGGCTTGAGGTCTTTGTGCAGAACGCCGATGCTGTGCGCGGCCGCGACGGCGTCTGCCGTCCGGGCCAGCAGATCGAGCCTCGTCTCCAACGGCACGCCGGCTATGCCACCCTGGCTCTCGGCCCACGTGTACAGATCGCCGAGCGGCGAGTATTCACTCTCGAGATAGAACGGCGGCCGCTCGAGGTTTACCTCGTGCAGGCGGGCGATGTCGCGCCGATCACCGAGCGCTTCGCGCATCAGGCGGAAGAGCGTCAGTTCGCGTTTGAAGGAACGCAATCGATCGGCGTCGAAGCAGAACTTGAAGACGCGGTGTTCGCGGGTCTTCCTGTGTTCGGCGAGCCAGACTTCGCCGTAGCCGCCGACGCCGAGTTGACGTTCGAGAATCCATCCATCGCGGCGAGGAACCTCCAGGCCCTTGCCGGGTCGCCAGCCGTACATCTCCTCCTCGCCCGCGGCAACGGCGCGACGGGCTTTCTCCGAGTCGGCCGGGGGCGTGAGGGGGGCAATGCCCAGGGCACCGACCTCGAAGACCTCGAGCGGGTCATCATCGTTGCCCTTGAAGAGGTACGGGCCGTGCGCCCGCCACTCGAGGGTCGGGCATTCGCGGCGCGCGCCACAGGTCGGGTGCTCGCGCACGTATTGCCGGGCATCGTCGAAGCATTGTCGTGTGAGGAGGACTTGGCCCGGTGCGGCCAGCGACATCACCCGCGCTGTCACATCAACCGCGAAGCCGGAGATGTCTGTCTGCCCGGCGCGGTCAGTCAACTCGATCGCCGTGCCCGTGTGCAGGGCGGCACGACTGAGCACCGCTTGGCCGGGCCATGGCTCGTGGTGCAGCGCGTACTGAAATGCCAGCGCCGCACGTACTCCATCGGCTGGAGTCTCAAACCTCGCGAGGAATCCGTCCCCGGTATGCTTGATGATCCTCGCGCCCGGCGCGTCATCGAGCGCGGCCTGAAAAAGTTCGTTGTGGCGGGTCAGCAGGTTGAGATAGGCCGCATCCCCGAGCCGCCTCTTCATCGCCACCGAGTCGGCGATATCGGTGAAGAGCAGAACCATCTGCCGAGCAGCCGAAGAGGTTGGGGCAGCCTCAATCGCCACGGCGTCATGGTACCAACCAAACAGCATCCGGCAATGGGCCGGCGCTTGACTGATGAAACCCCATTCGCCGCAATGTGGGTTCCTACACCCCCGTCTTCACCCCGCTGCGCACAACCTCCGCCGTCGCCGGGGCCGTGTCGAGCCACTCGCGCACGGTGCGCGCGATGGACGGCGCGTCGAGGCCGACTTCGGCGAGTTGCCTGGCCCGGCTGTCCTGGTAGATCCAGCGCTCGGGGATGCCGAGGCACTTGATCCCGCCCGTGGGCAGGCCGGCGGCGTGGCAGGCGTCGAGGACGCATGAGCCGAAACCGCCCGTCAGGCCGTGATCCTCGATCGTGAGGATCGGCACGCCGCGCGTGATGAGGTCGCGCAGCAGTTCGAGATCGACGGGCTTGGCGAAGCGGGCGTCATAGACGTTGACGCGGTACTCGCCGTCGAGTTGCTCAGCGGCGTCGAGGGCGTTGATCGCCATCACGCCGTAGGCGAGCAGGGCCACGTCGGGCTTGTCTTCGACGCGCAGGGCGCGGGCCTTGCCCAGTTCAAAGGGCGGGCAAGGCTCGTTGACGAAGCGATCGCTCACGCTGTCGCGCGGGTAGCGGATGGCGCTCAGGCCCGCGTCGTAGGTGCGCATGAACTCGAGGCCGGCGCGGAGGCTTGGCTCATCGATCGCGGCGAGGAGGCACGCCTGCGGGAAGACGCGGAGAATGCTGATGTCGCAGAAGCCATGATGCACCGCCCCGTCGCCGCCGACGAGCCCGGCCCGATCGAGGCACAGGCGCACCGGCAGGCCCTGGAGCGAAACTTCCTGGAAGACCTGGTCGAAGGCGCGCTGGAGGAAGGTCGAGTAGACGGCGAGGAAGGGCTTGAGGCCCGTCTTGGCCAGGCCCGCCATCATGTCCATCGCGTGGCTCTCGCAGATGCCCGTATCCCATGCGCGGTCGGGGAACTTCGGCAGGACCTTGACGACGCCGGTGCCGTCGGGCATCGCGGCGGTGGCGCAGACGACCTTGCTGTCGCGCTCCATGAGATCGCACATCGCATCGCCGAAAGCGCTGGTGAAGGAGCGGCCGCTGGACTTGAGTTCGACGCGGCAGCCCTGCACGACGAAGGGCTTGGGGGAGTGGAAGGTGGTCGCGTCGCCTTCGCAGTGCTCGTAGCCCTTGCCCTTGATGGTGTGGACGTGCAGGACCATGGGGCGGTCGAAGTCGCGGACCTCGATGAGCATGGCGATGAGGGAGCGCAGGTCGTGGCCGTCCACCGGTCCGACGGTGAGCAGGCCGAACTTCTCGAACCAGGCGTCCTCGGCGATGGCGGCCTTCATCATCTCGCCGGCGCGGTGGTACATCTCGCCGATGATCGACCCGCCGGGCAGGTGGGAGACGACGTCCTTGGCCGCCCGCTTCATCGTGCGGTAGGTGCGGCTGGTGCGGACGCGGTCGAAGTAGGCGGCGACGGCGCCCTGGGGCTTGGCGATGCTCATGCCGTTGTCGTTGAGCACGACGAGGAACTGGCGCCTGAGGGTGCCGGCGTTGTTGAGCCCTTCCATGGCGACGCCGTTGACGATTGAGGCGTCGCCGATGAGGGTGACGACGCGGCGACCCTTCGGGTTGGTCTCGGGGTCGAAGGCTTCGCCGTTGATCGTGTCGCCGCGCGCCATGCCGACGGCGGTGGGAATGCCCGTGCCGGCGTGGCCGACGGAGAAGAGGTCATAGGCGCTCTCGCGCGGCTCGGGGAAGCCGGCCATGCCTTCGCGCGTGCGGAGTTTGCTCAGCAGGGGCAGGCGGCCGGTGAGAAGTTTGTGCGGATAGCACTGGTGCCCCACGTCGAAGAGGAGGCGGTCGTAGGCGAAGTCGAAGACGTAGTGCAGAGCGATGGTGAGTTCGACGACGCCGAGGTTCGGCGCGAGGTGCCCGCCGGTCTTGCTGACCTGGTTGTAAATCGTCTGCCGGACCTCGGCTGCGAGGGCTTCGAGTTGCTCGATGCTCAGTTTGCGCAGGTCGGCGGGGGATTGAATGGTCGGGAGAATCGGGGAGTTCATCAACACTCTCGCCTTCGGAAGGGGGACAGCGACAGGTATTGTACTCATTTCGCAATCGGGGGCCGAGGGGTTCTCATCGGCCGTCCGCTTCGGCGGAGATGAACTCCGCATTGGAGAGAAGGCCCGCGACCCGGATCGCGAAGCGTGTTCGGCGGCGCGTGGCGGGGCGGGCATTCCGAGAGGGGTTCGGAAGGCGCTCGGGCTGCCGCCGCCGGCCGGGCCGGGTGGGCGGCGATCCTCCACTCAGGCAAGGGGGAAGACTGCAGAAACTGTCATGGCGCCGCGGTATTTCGCCCAAACTGACAGGCGGGAGGCTTTACCGTTCCGGCAGAGCGGGTTATGATGCGGCCAAGGTGCTCGCTCCCGTCCCCGGAGCGATCACGGCTGCCGACGTGGGGCGATTCCAGGAGGAGTCCAGATAAAACGGGATCGGATGGATCGTGTCGCAGAGGCGCGGCGCGGTCGGCGCGGTTGATGCTGCGCCGCCGGCGGCTGGCTGATGCGAGTGGCGCTTCGCCCGCGCGCGTGGCCGGGCAGCGCCGTCCAACAGGCCTTTAGAAGGAGAGTGACATGAACAGGAGAATGGGATCGATCGGCGCGGCGTTGGTCGCCGCCGCCGGGCTGCTGTCGTCGATGGCGGCCGCGGATGTCAACGGAGGCTCGCCGCCCCGCGTTTTTGTCGAGGAACCGGGCGTGCTCGAGTTCTCGAACCAGATGATCGCGCGTCCGGTGCGGCACGATGCCGCGCGCCGGGAGATGGCGATCGCTCACCTGCGGGCGCGTTTTGAGATCAAGTTCGTCGAGGAACTCGTGGATCACCATGTGTTCATCCTGCCCGAGGGGGCGGACGTGAACGTCGTCGCCGCGGGCCTGATGAACACCGGCCTCTTCGAGTTCGTCGAGCCCGACTGGATCTGCTACCCCGCCTACACGCCCAACGACACGCGTTTCGGCGAACTGTGGAACATGGCCAAGATCCAGGCGACGACGGCGTGGAACTACAACACGGGCTTCAGCGGCATCACCGTGGGCATCTGCGACACAGGGCTGCGCACCAGCCACCTCGACCTGCCCCCGCTGCGCAAGCTCGGCTACAACGCAGTGGACATGCTCTGGGAGAACAACGGCGGCAACATCGACGACATCAACAGCCACGGCACTCACGTGACGGGCACCGCCGCCGGCGCCGGCAACAACGCGCGCGGCGTCGCCGGAGTCGGCTGGGACTTCTCCCACCGCATCCTCAAGGTCAGCAACTCTTCGAGCGGGTCATCGAACATCACCACCCTCAATCACGCCGCCCTCACCTCCGCTCAGCAGGGCGACAAGGTGCAGAACACCTCGTACAGCGGCGTGAACAACCAGTCGGTCCGCGATACCGCCGCCACCATCAAGGGACTTGGCGGACTCTCGGTCTGGGCGGCCGGCAACAGCGGGCAGAACATGACCTCGCCCGGACGCGACGATGACGACGTGATCGTCGTCGGCTCGACGGACCAGAACGACGCGCGCTCGAGTTTCTCCAACTATGGCGCCTACGTGGACCTCTTCGCTCCCGGCAGCGACATCCTTTCGCTCTCGAACGCGGGCGACGACGAGTACTCGATCAAGAGCGGCACGAGCATGGCCAGCCCCTGCGTCGCCGGACTCGCCGCGCTCATCTGGTCGCAGAACCCCTCCTTCACTCCCGACGAAGTCGAGGACATGTTGAAGGCGAACTGCGACAACATCGGATCCTCGGGCATTTTCGGCTACGGCCGCATCAATGCCGCCAAGTCGATGCAGGCCACCGGCCGCAAGAGCGTCGGCACGACCTGGGCCGCCGGCAACGGGCAGAACGGCGCCATGTTCGACGTCACCTGTCTCAACGCTGCCGGCATCACCATCACCGCCTTCGACTTCAACGACCGCAGCGGCGGACCGGCCGATGTCGAAGTCTGGTACGTCACTGACAGGACCTCCTACGTCGGCAAGGAGAACAACCAGGCGCTCTGGACGCGCCTGGGCTCGCAGACCGGCATCACCACCGCCCCCGTCGGCTACCCCACGGGCATCAACATCGGCGGCCTGAACCTCGACCAGGGGCAGACCTGCGGCATCTACGTCACGCGGACCGACGGCACTTCGCTTTCCTACACGAACGGCCCGACCCGCGCCTATGAGAACCCCGACCTCCGCATTGAGAACCGCGGCGTCGGCAAGACCTATCCCTTCGGAACCACCTTCGCCAACCGTGTGTGGAACGGCTCGGTTCACTACCGGCCCTACGCCGGCGGCATCCTCCCGACCACGGCTCACGTGACGGGCAACTTCATCCCCTTCGGGACCAACCAGACCTGCACGATGCACCAGGTCTTCAACCGCAATCTCTTCAGCGGGCCCGTCAGCATGGAGTCGATCGGCTTCTCCGCCTACGAGCCCAACATCGGCGAGACCATGACGGGCAACGTCACCATCCGCATGGGATACACGAACAAGATCCCGGGTGCGGACACCGGCGCCGGCGGCCTCGACAGCAACCTCGCCAACAACCCCAACGGCGCCCTGACCACCCTCTACACCGGCACCGGCGTGAAGCGCACCTTCATGAACAACGGCTCGATCGAGCACAGCATGTTCTTTGACTTCGGGCGCAACTCGTTCACCTACAACCCGGCGAACGGCAACCTGCTCGTCGAGATCGTCTCGGTGAACAGTTCCGCCGCCGACGTCGCCGTTTCGCGCTCCTCGGGCAGCAGCGAGTCTTCGCGGGCCTACAACTCGACGCGTTTCGGCAACGCCGCCTCGCCCACGACGGCGACGCGCATGGACCTCGGATGGAGGCCGGTGATTGATCCGCCCTTCATCATCGGCTGCACCGGGCCGTGCCCCGGCGTGGTCCAGATCTCCTGGAGCGGCGCCGAGCCCAACGTCACGCTCGCGCTCGTGTTCGCCCGCAACACCGGCTCGTTCCGCATCCCCTTCGGGCCCTGCAAGGGAACGATCCTCGGCCTCGGGCCGAACCAGATCCAACTGGTGACGACGTTCAACTCGGGCAACGGCTCGGGCGTCATCAACGGCAACGCGGGCGCCTTTGCCTGCGGCGGCTTTATCCAGATGCACGACCTGCCGGCGTGCGAACTGAGCAACGTCGCCCAGGTTCCCAACTGATCGCGATTCGTCGCGCCTCAGTCTGACAACGAGACAGCCCACCCCGAGATCGGGGTGGGCTGTTGCTTTTCTTTCGTCCGACCGAGGGGTGGATCACCCTGCCGCGTGGCGACGCCGCCGGGCCGTCATCGCCAGCGCGCCGCTCAGAAGCATCGCCAGGCTCGCGGGCGCGGGAACTTCGGTGATCTCCAGCGAGAAGGCGTCGCCGTAGTGCCCGTGGAACTCGACGCCCAAGGCGTCGTCGAAGACGTTCTCGGTCGAAGTAATGCGGTAGACGAGGAAGTCGGCGCCGACGGGAATGAGCATTGAAGTCGTCGCCATCTCCCATGAGCGCACATCGCCGTCGCTGTAGGCGAAACCCTCGACGAGGGCCAATTCACTCTGCTTCCACATGCCGGGAAAGTCGGCGGGCGCGCCGGCATAGGCGCTCAGGACGATCGAGAACTGGGTGTCGATGTTCGGGTCTTCGCCGCCCACGCGGTTGAACCAGCCTTCGGCGGTAGCCAGGGCGCGGCCGGAGTCGATGAGTCCGCGGTAGGCGCTGATGTCGATGATCTGCCAGAGTTCCGAGCCGATGATGTTGCCGGCGGGTCCGCGCGGCGTCGTGTGCATGAAGTGAACCATCTGCGCGCCCTCGAAGGGCGTGATGGCGTTCTGGGCGGTGACGATCTCCACCACGTCGCCGGACCAGAGGGCGTACTCCGTCGGCAGGCGCAGCCCGGTGGTGGAGTTGATCTCAAAACCGCCGTCGCTGACCACGTCGGCCCGCGCCGTCGCGCCGATCGACAGCAGACTCCCACCCACCGCGAGCGCAATGATACCCTTGGTGCTCATCTTCACTTCTCCTGCTCCAGTCTCGAGTTGTCGAACCAGGCGGCTCGTCGGACCCCGTGCGAGGATCGCGCTTCGCCGCTCACTACAAACCTACACCAGGACCGGGCCGTGTCCAACGAAGTTCATCAACGCCCAGGCTTGGGGCGCGGCGCAATCCTCGCTCTCTGCCCCGCTTGACCCTGCGGATGTTCCGGCGCTTCGTTTCGGACTGCGGGTCGTGTCCAGAGAGACGCCGGTCCGCTCGGGACGCGCGCCTCAAGGCTCTCCTCTCACCATCCATCCGGACTGTGTGCTGCGTCAGCGGCGGCCGGGCCAACGTCCGTAAACCGGGCGCCACATTCCGCGGGGCTATGATCCAGTCCGCGGGCGGCTTGCAGCACTCGATCCAAGCCGCCCGATAATCCCGCTGCCTGCGCCAAGTCCTGACGCCACTAGGAGTTGCATCAATATGTTCGCAACGCTCAGCGAACGGTTCAACGAAACGTTCCGCAAACTCTCCGGCCGGGGCCGGATCACTGAGTCCAACGTCGCCGACGCAATGCGCGAGGTGCGCACCGCCCTGCTCGAAGCCGACGTGCACTACGACGTCGTGAAGCAGTTCTGCGACGGGGTGCTCGAAGACGCCCTCGGAGCGGAAGTCACAAAGAGCCTCAAGCCCGGCCAGGAGATGATCGGCATCGTCCACCAGCGCCTCGTCGAGCTGATGGGGCCGGTCGAGGCGGGGGTCATGCTCGTCTCGCCGGGGCCGACGATCATCATGATGTGCGGCCTGCAGGGCAGCGGAAAGACGACGACCTGCGGCAAACTCGCCGGCCACCTGCGCCGCAAGGGCAAGAGCGTCATGCTCGCCGCCGCCGACCTCCAGCGGCCCGCCGCCGTCGAACAGTTGCAGACCGTCTCAAAGCAGGTGCAGGAGAAGATCCACGGCGAGGGGTCCATCCACTTCTACGCCGAGCCGGACAAGTGCGCTGAATACGGCAAGGCCGTCGGCGTTGCGGTCGGCGTGTGCCAGCGGGCGCTGGTGGCGGCAAAGAAGACGGGCGTGGATGTGCTGATTCTCGACACCGCCGGCCGCCTGCACATCAACGATGACCTCATGGGCGAGTTGCGCGCTGTCAACAGCGCTGTGCAGCCGCACCAGATCTACCTCGTCGTCGATGCGATGACGGGGCAGGACGCGGTCAACTCCGCGAAAGCCTTCAACGAAGCGCTGGCGATCGACGGCGTGATCCTCACCAAGTTTGACTCCGACACGCGCGGCGGGGCGGCCCTCTCCGTCAAGCAGATCACCGGCGCGCCGATCAAGTTCATCGGCGTCGGCGAGCATCTTGACGCCCTCGAAGAGTTTCACGCCGAACGCATGGCCGGGCGCATCCTCGGCATGGGCGATGTGCTCAGCCTCGTCGAACGCGCCCAGATGGAAGTCTCCGAGCAGGAAGCGGAAGACCTCCAGGAGAAGATGGCCAAGGGTCAACTGACGATGGATGACTTCCTCGGCCAGTTGCGCATGCTCCGGCGCATGGGCCCGCTCAAGCAATTGCTGGGCATGCTGCCGGGCGTCGGCTCGATGCTCAAGGAGGTGCAGGTCGATGACAAGCAACTCAACCGCCTCGAAGGCATCGTCAACTCGATGACCAAGGAGGAGCGGCGCGATGTCAACGTGCTCAACAACTCGCGCCGCCAGCGCATCGCCAAGGGCAGCGGCTCGTCCCTGCAGGATGTCGCACGGCTGACCAAGCAGTTCGACATGATCAACAAGATGAGCAAGACGATGGGCGGGGCGGGCGGCAAGGGCAAACTCGCCGCCATGAAGCAGATGGCCGCCGCACAGAACGCCGGCAACCGCGGCGGCGCCGGCGCCCTGGCGGGAATGTTCAAGACCAAAGGCTCCACCCACACCGAAAGCCCCAAGGCCAAGGCCCGCAAAAAGCAAAAGGGCCGCGGCAAGCGGCGGTGAGTGACCGGGCGAGGAGATCATCCGAAGGCCGCCGCCCGCGCGGCCGCCCTGCCGCCCCGACCCGCCCGCAACCTGAGGCGCGGGGGAGAATCCCTGATTTCGGCGAAGGTGGAATACCCTCGACCTCCGGCGGTGTTCAATCCCCGTCGTCGTCCGGCCACGAACGAGCCGGCCGCAGGGGGCTGTCATGTTCGCATTCCGCGCATCGGGGTATCGGTCCTTCCTCAACTCGTCGCGCTTCAAGCGCTGCGGAGCCGTCGCGGCGGCGCTCGTCGTTGCGCTGATGGGCCAGCGGCCCGGCGAGGCGCAGGAGTTGATCTCCGTGCGGCTCACCGCCGAGCCGGCCCAGCGTGCGATCTTCCCCGGCTCCCCGACGCAGGTCTGGACCTACCACAGCGAGCTGCTCGCCGGCCCGCCCGGCGCTGTGCGCGAGATTCCCGGGTCCTATCTCGGCCCGATCATCAGCGTACGGCGCGGCGACCGCCTGGCGGCCGAACTCCTCAACTCCCTCCCCGAGGAGACGATCATCCACTGGCACGGCGTGGACGTGCCGGCGGCGATGGACGGCCATCCCCGCGACGCCGTCGCGCCCGGCGGCCGCTATCTCTATGACTTCGACATCCTCAACCGCGCCGGAACCTACTGGTTCCATCCGCACCCGGACATGCGCACGGGCGCGCAGGTGGCGATGGGCCTCGCCGGCGTGCTCATCGTGGCCGACGAGCAGGAGCAGGCCCTGCCCCTGCCGCGCGGCGAGTACGACGTGCCGCTGGTCATTCAGGATCGGCGCATCGACGCGCAGAACCAGTGGATCTACTCCGCGCCGATGATGGGCTACCTCGGCGACCGCATCCTTGTCAACGGCACGCCCGACTTCGTCCTCTCCGCCGCGACCCGCGTCTATCGCCTGCGCCTGCTCAACGGCTCCAACTCGCGCATCTACAAACTGGCGTGGAGCGACCAGACGCCGATGACCGTGCTCGGCACCGACGGCGGATTGCTCGAGGCGCCGGTGCTGCGGCCCTACCTCACCCTCGCGCCCGGGCAGCGCGCCGAGGTCTGGCTCGATCTGCGCGATCGCGACCTGGGAACGCAACTCACGCTGCGCTCCCTCGAGTTCACCGGCCACGGGCAGGGCGGGTTCCCCACGCTGCCGCAGGGCGCGGCGTTTGACGTCATGCGCCTCTCGATCGATCGCCGCGAGCCCGAGAACCTCACGCTCCCCCCGCGCCTCTCCACGATGTGGCGCTACCGCGAGGCGGATGCGGTCAACGCCGCCTCGCCGCGGCGCTTCGCCATCACCTTCGACATGGGGCAGTTCCTCCTCAACGGCCGCACGTTCGAGATGAACGGCGTCGCCCCCGATGAGATCATGGCGACCAACACCCTCGAAGTCTGGGAGTTTGACAACGACACCGGAAGCATGATGACCGTCGTCCACCCGATGCACGCCCACGGCCGGTCCTTCCAGGTGATCGAGCGCGAGGTGAACCCGGCCAACCTGCCCGGCTGGGAGACGGTGTCCGACGGCTACGTGGACGAGGGCTGGAACGACGTCGTCATGCTCATGCCCGGCGAGAAGGTGCGCGTCCTGGTGCGAACGAGCCATTTCCCCGGACTGTTCCTCTACCACTGCCACAACCTCGAACACGAAGACATGGGGATGATGCGCAACTACCGCCTCGACCAGGCGCGGGACGTGCGGCTCGAGGTGGAGTCGTCGTGCCCGAACGGCGGGCCGGTGCGGATTTCGTGGCAGGGGGCGACGCCGCAGGGACAGGCAGCGCTGCTCTTCTCCCAGCGCGAAGGAGACTTCATCATCCCGACTGGCAGCGTGTGCAGCGGCACGGGGCTTGATCTCGCGCCGGCGTTGCTGCGCCTCGTCTACCGCGGCTCGGCGGGGACCGACGGCTCGCGCACCCTCACCGGAAACGCGGCCCGGGGCGCCTGCGGCGGCCGACTGCAACTGCTCGACCTCGGCGCGTGCGCAGCCAGCCGCGCCGCGGGGTTGTGAGGGACGCGAGTCCCGTGCCTTCCGACGCCGAAAGAAGAGGGGTTCCGCTCCGCCATCACACGCTATGCAAAGGCATGAATGCACGTCGTGTACCGACCCGATTCGTCGCGACTTTGACTGCAAAGGGGTGCGGGTCTGCGGGCGGAATTGCGCTTGTCACAGTATCGAGGCGTGGCGTTTCGATCCGCGGGAGCAACGGCGATGGATGCTCTGACGAGGGGTGTGTCTCCCTTCGTCCGCACGACAGGTTTGAATTCAGGCAGGTAAGGAGAATCAACGTGAAGAATGCGCATTTTCTTGGACTGGCAATGGTGGGGAGCCTGCTCGCGGCGAGTCCGCTCATGGCGGGCACGGAGTGGCTCGTGCCCGGGAATTTCCCGACGATTCAGAGCGCTATCGACAGCGCGCAGGTGGCCAACGGCGATGTCATCCGCGTGGCCGCGGGGGACCACTTCGGCGCGCTTGTGACCAAGTCCGTCGAGATCAAAGGGGAGGGCGGGGCCCGCATCGTGGACGGGCCGCTCCACGGCAGTGGCATGAAGCATGGCTTTCGCCTGCTGACCGGCAGCGACGGCGCCACCTTCAGTCATCTCACCTTCACCACCGACCTGTCGATCATGAATGGAGACGGCGTCGATGACGTCACGGTCACGCAATGCACTTTCCTCGACGCTGTCCAGGCCGTTTCCAACTGGCGCGGCAGCCGCTGGCAGATCACCCACAACGAGATCATTGATCTGCGAACGCGGAACGGCGGCGGGATCGGCATCCTCGTCGCGGACTACAGCGGCGGTGAGGTCAACGACAACGTCGTCTCCCACAACCGCATCAGCGGTGTGCTTCACGTTTGGCAGAGCGACGGCGGCGGCTACTCGGGGACCGGAATCGTCCTTTACGCCGACTACCGCTGGGACAGGCGCGGAGCCGCTCATCTCTCCTGGAATCGCGTGGTCAAGAACAAGGTGAATCTTGTGAGCGACAACCCGGTTCTCGTGCCCGTGTGGGCGTTCGAATTGACGGACACGCAGAATATTTCAGTCGAGGATCCGGTCATTCACGATAACGCGATCGGTTTCAACGAGTGGCGGGACATGCCGAACCAGATCGCGCTGACGCCCTCCGACCTTGACGAGTATAACCCCATCTCGCGCAACCTCGGCGAAAACCGCGGACACGGCCTGCACCCGGGCATCTTCGGGCCGAACTGAGAATCGGGCCGGCGGAAGGCGCAATCGTCAAGCCTCCTGAGCACGGTCGCACCACGGGCGACCGCCAGGAGGCTTGTTGCCGTCAGAGGGGAGACTCAGCGATCCTCGTCGCGCGGGTTGAGGATGCCGCCGTAGCGCCGGCCGCCGGTGCCGCGCGGCGAGATGCTCACGCTGATCGTCGTGTCCTCGCGGAACTGGTCGTGGCTGACGCCGAGGATGATGTCCAGTTGCGGCGTCTTACGGATCAGTTCGACGTTGGTCGTCTGCGACTCGTCGCGGTCGAGGTCAAAGGTGACCGAGCCGCGGAAGAGGTATCGCGCCGAAAGGGTGTAGCCCAGGCCGAGGGTCAGGAGCGTCGCGTCGTCGGCGTCCACGTAGCGCAGGTCGGTGTAGGAGTAGAGGTCGCGCGAGTGGTCGAGGCGGTAGCCGACCGCGCTGCGGGCGACGGCGCTTTCGTTGAGGTCGTAGATGAGGTTGCCGGCGACGGCGAAGTGATCGCTCACGAGCCAGAGCAGGTCGCCGGCAAAGTGGTCGCCGAAGCGGGAAAGTTCGGGGCGGTAGTCGAAGTAGCGGGGGATGGAGTAGTCGCCCTGCGTCTCGGAGGTGTGGAGGACGACGTCGGTGTCGATGGTCAGGACATCGACGCTTCGCCATCGCCCCGGGCCGCCGCGCTGCGTCTGCCACGTGTTGCGCATTCCGATGCGCATGACCGTGCCGGTCGAGATCCCCTCGACGTCAAGGTCGTAGATGGGATAGTCGCCCACGCCCGCATCGGAGTCGGCGGAAAAGAGCGTGAGGCTCGGCTCAATGATGTGCCGCAGGCGGTGCAGGTCGAGGAGGCGGCTGCTCACCGAGTTGTCGAGGCGCGAGAACTGGGTGGCGATGCGCACGCCTCCGCCGCCGAACCAGCGGATGGCTTCGCTCGCCGCGTTGAACTCGTCGAAGTCGTCGTCGTAGCCGGTGAAACGGCCGACGACGAAGGGGACGATCTTGAAGATGCCGACCTGCATCGGCATCGCGACCTCGTGCCTCGTCGTGAAGCGGTCGCTGTACTTCTCCTGATACCCGGCGAGCAGGGCGGCCGCGGAGAGGTCCGTCGAAGGCGGCATGCCGAAGCCCGACTGACCCTGCCCGATGTCGTCGAGCGTGTGGCGGGGGAAACTCAGCCGGTTGCGGCTCAGCTGGTATTCGCTCGTCCACGTGAGGCGGCCGTCGAAGAGGCTGTCGGCGTACCGGTAGTATCCGATCTCAGGGACCTTCTCGACGAGGTAGCCCTGCGACTGGAGGAGGTCCTCGTTGGCGATGAAGTCGTTGAGGTCGTACTTGATGAAGGCCTCGAAGGCCCAGTTGTCGCGCTGCTGCCTGGCGTAGAGGCGCGTCTGGTACTCGCGCCGCTCCTCGGCGTCGCCGGCGAAGAAGGAATCGACGAGGTTCTCGTCGGAGATGTAGGAGAATTCGCCGATGACGGTCCAGTCGTCGGGGAGTTCCTGGAGGTGCGACCAGGTCACGATGCCGCGCAGGTCCTCCTCGATGTCGCGCTTGGCGCCGGAGGAGAGTTTGTCTTCGCCGTCGTCGAAGATGGTCCAGGCGAAGAACCGGCCGCGCGAGTCGTCGTCGCGGTAGGTAAGATCGACGCCGCCGGCCGGACCGCGCTCGGAGTAGTAGTCGAGCAGGAGGCTGGCTTCGGTTCCCGCAGCCGCCTCCCAGCCCATGACGCCGAGCAGGTCCCACTCGGTCTTGATCGTCGCGCCGTTCTGGCTGTTGCCGCCGACGGTGATGCGGCGCAGGGGAAAATCCTCGACGCGGCCCTGGTAGCCCGGCAGCCAGAAGATCGGCGCCTCCCCCAGCCGCAGCGTGGCGTTGCGCACGTTCACGTAGTCTTCGGTGCGGCGCAGCGCCGGATCTTCGCGCTTCTGGAGCGTGACCGTCCCCGCCCCGATGCTGACGTGCGGAGTGTAGAACTCGCTCGTGCTGATGCGCACGCGGTCGGCCTGCCACTCGCTGCGGCTCGTCTGGCGGATCTCCTGGGCGCGCATGTAGATGGGCACGCGCGCCTCGTCGCTCCACGTCCGCACCAGGCCGTCGAGGACGATGGCCCGGTTCGAGGCGAACTCGTAGTAGACGCGCGGCCCGCGCATCGTGTAGCGCCCGTCGGTCGCGACGACGTTGCCCTCGAGGTAGATGCCGCGCACCGCATCGGCGCTGATCTGCTGCTGCTGGAGTTCCTCCGGGGAGATGGGATCGGTGAAGACGACGGCGCGGTCGGCGGTGAGGGTGAGGTGCCGGGGCTCGCGCTCGCCCGGCCGGACGCTCAGTTCGAGGTATTGCACGACGAGGTTGTCGCGCATGGTGATCGTGCCCTCGGAGCCGTCTTCGCTGACGTGGTACTCGAGGCGTCCGTCCATGCGGAAAGCGACGGTCGCCTCGGGGGGGATGCCGACCTGCGGGCGGAAGGGATCGGGTTCCGGCACGTCCTCGCCGGGCCGGCGCGCCTGTTCGATGAGCGGGGGAGGCGCGGGAGGCGCGATGCGCTCGATCGTCGGCCCGGCGTCGGCGGCGGCATCGGTCCGCTGCCGCAGGTGCTCGAGAAGCCGCGCCTCGCCTCGCTCGATGAGCTCGGCGGGGATCGTCTCGATGGTCTCGTTGAAGTCGTCGCAGCGAAGGCGGACGCTGCCGGTGATCGCGGCGGTCACAAGCAGTTCATCGCCTTCCGAGGTCATCCCGGAAGGGCGGTTGACGGCGCTGACCCGGTCGAGGTAGACGACAATCTCGCTGACGACGCCGGCGTCTTCATCGCGGCGGATGATCCAGACGACGGCGCGCTGGGCCGCGAACTCATAAGGTCCGACCTTGGCCGTCACCCAGCCGTCGAGAAAGAGGCGCTGCGCGTCGCCCTCCTGCCAGATGGTGGCCCGCAGGGCGGAGAGGACGGCCTGACCCTCCGCCGGCGCGAGGCCGACGCCCTGCTGCGCGAGCAGCCGGGCGGCGTTTCCGGTGCCGACGGGTTGAAGGAACGCGGCAAGTGCCAGAGGCGGACTCCGGCTCGGGGGCGCCGCAACGCCGCCTGGCGCGCCGGCGAGCAGCGGCAGGCAGGCCGCCGCCAGCAGGAGTTCCCGGCGCACGAAGTTGGCTTGGGGTTGCGCATCCACCGGCGGCCATCATACGGATTGCTCCGACGACCGGCAACCATCCGCCGAAGATCGGCCGCCGGCCCATCGAGTCGGACGGGAGGCGATGGGCGTGGTTTAATCCTCCGGGCCTCGCCGACGCGGCATGGGGTCGAGTGAATCACCGGGCACCACATGGCTATTGCGTACATCGAGTGGCTGGGAGCGGGCATGCTCTGGGGTCTGGGGGCGCTGGCGCTCCCGATTCTGGCGCACCTTCTCAGCCGGCGCGGCACGCGGCCGATTTCCCTGCCCACCGCGCGCTTTCTCGCGCTGGCGCAGGCGGAGCGCGGCCGGCGGCTGCGCCTCTCGCAGTGGCTGACGCTGCTGCTGCGCCTCGCGCTGGTCGCGCTTGTGGTGCTCGCGTTCGCGCGGCCGGTGTGGCGCGAAGGCCGGCCCCGCCGCGCCGCCGAAGGTCGCGAGGTTGTGATCGTCCTCGACGCCTCTGCCTCGATGGATCGGGTGAACGGCCCTGGTTCGCCTTGGCGCCTCGCCATCGAGCGGGTCAGCGAGATCCTCGGGGCGATTGACCCCGCGATTGACCGGGCGGGAATAGTCGTGGCGGGCTTGGAAGTCGAGGCGCTGCTGCCGCGGCTGACGGGCAACGTCACAGCGCTGCGCGAACTGCTCGGCGCGGTCGAAGCGACCGCCGGTTCGGCCGACCTTTCGGCGGCGATCGGCGCCGCGCTGCGCCTGCCGGGATCGGGCGGAGGCGAAGCGGCGCGTCCCGAGGGCGGGAGGCGGATCATCCTGCTCACGGACGCCCAGGCCGGGCATCTGGCTGATCTCGCGTCGCTCGGGCGGACGCTTGAGTCGGCGTCGCTGTCGATTGAAGTGATGGATGCCGCGCCGGATGGGAACCTCGCGCTGCAGGCGCCCGCCGTTTCGCCGGCGCGCCCCGTGGCCGGCGCCCCGTTCACGGTGCGTGCGGCCGTCGTGAATCACGGCGACCGCGCGGCGACGGTTGAAGTGGCCTGCCGCATCGAGGCGCCGACCGCATCCCCGCCTCCGGTGCTGGTGAGCGTCGAGCCGCGGGGCGAGGCGATGGTCTCTTTCGCGTGCCGGGCGCCGTCGCCCGGCGTGATGCGTGTGAGCCTCACGCTGCCGCCGGATGCCCTCGACGTTGACAACGCGCTGGCCGCCACGATCCCCATCCGCGCCGCGGCGAGGGTGCTTGTGCTGACCGACGCGTCGCGGGAGCCGGGCGACGCGGTGACGTTTCTTCAGGCCGCGCTGCGACCGGATGATCTCTCCCCCTATGAACCGCTCGTCGTGGATGTTTCGCGTGCGCAGCCCGAGTCGATTGACTGGAGTGGTCTGGAACTCATCGTGCTCTGCCAGGCGGGGGCGGCGCCGCTTGAGTGGCTGACGCGCGTACACGAAGTCGTCCTTCGCGGGGGCGGAGTGCTCTGGTTCGTCGATTCGCCGGATGCGGCGCGGGGGAGCGATGTCTATGCCTCGATTCAGCCTGACGCGCCGAGTCTGCCGCTGGCGATCGTGGAGCTCGCCGCCCAAGCCCGGCAGGTCGCCTGGTCGAGCGCCGACCTGACGCACGAGGCGATCGCCTCCTTCGACGGCGCGCCGGCGGCTTCGCTGTGGACGGTTCGGCACACCCGGCTCGCCCAGGCGCGAGTTACTCCCGGTGGGGCGGCGATCATCCGCGCCGAAGATGGCGCGCCGATTGTCGCCGCGGGAACGTATGGGCGCGGCCGGGCGATGGTCTTCAACGGCTCGATCGCGAGCGAATCGAGCGACCTCACGCGCCGGCCGCTCTTCCCGGCCCTGGTGCACGAGTGGATGGGCTGGCTCGGCGCCGGCGAAGGAGTCCTGCGCGTCGTGCATCCCGGCCGCGGCTCGACGGTCGAACTTCCGGCAGCGGCGGCCGGACGCTCGCTCAGAGCCGAGATCGTCGGACAGACCGGGCTGCGCGCCGCGTCGTGCCGGGCGGAGGAACTGGAGGGCCGCTGGTTCGTCGCGATCGAGGCGGCGACGGATGTCGGTGAGGTGCGCCTCATCGACACCGAAAGCGGCGAGTGGATCGCGGGCGCCGTCGTGCTCGTCAATCCGCGCGAGTCGGACCTGCGCGCGGCCGAAGCGGCGACCCTCGCGGCGTTCGCCTCGGCGCCAGGCATCGCGGAGAGCGCCGCCGACTCGAAGTCCGCTCCGGTCGATCACTTCGCCGCGCCGCTGCGGCTGCTCGAACTCTGGCCGTGGCTTCTGGCGGGGGCGTGCGTGGCGGCCATGCTGGAGGCGGCGGTCGCGCTCCTGGCCGCGCGGAAGGAGGCGCTCGCGTGATCCTCCTCGCCGAGATCGAGTCCGGCCCTGTGTCCTTCGCGCCGCTGCTGCACCCGGCGGCGACGGCCCTGCTCACCGGAGGCGCCGCGGTCCTCGCGATACGCCTGCGCCTCTCACGCGCGACGCACGGCGACCCGTCATCGCGCGCCGACGCCATGCCCCTGCTCCTGCGCCTCGCCGCCCTCGCGCTGCTCGCCGTTCTTCTGCTCAACCCCGTCCGCATCGAGCGCGGCAGCGACGTCCAACAGCGCCAGGGCGTGACGCTCATGGTGGACCGCTCCTCGAGCATGTGCGTGAGCGACGAGCATCGCGGCGGCGAGCCCCTTGCTCGCCTCGAACGCCTCGAAGCAGCCTGGCTCTCGCGCGAGTTTCTCGATCGTCTCGCGACGCACGGTGATGTGCAACTCCTCGCGTTCGCCGAGGAGGTCATCCCCATCGGCCCCACGCACGCGGCAAGCCTCGAAGCGGACGGGGAGGAGACGCGCCTCGCCGAACATCTGCGCGCGGCCATCGAGCGGGCGGACGACTCGGGCGCGACGATCGTCCTGCTCACCGACGGGCGCGACACGGAAGGCGGCTCGGTCGCGGCGTTTGCGGCTGAGGCGCGGAGGCGCGGCGTCGTTGTCTCCGCCGTACTCGTCGGAACGGTTCAGCAGCAACCCGACCTCAATGTGCGCCTCAGCGCCGATCATGCGTTCGTCCACTTCGGCCAGCCGACCGTGTTGCGGGGAGAGATTCACCACGTCGGACTGGAAGGCGGGCGCATCGCCGCCGTCCTCGAGCACAACGGCCGGGAGATCGAGCGCACCGACCTGGTGCTCGGCCCGGACGCGGCGCGCGTGAGTTACTCCGTCGTCCCCGAAGCGCCGGCGGGCGAGACGCGCGAGATGGTCTCGATGGCGGAGTTTCGTCTGCGCGTCGAGCCGCTGCCGGCCGAGAGCCGCACCGACAACAACGAAGCCTACGCCTTCGTGCAGATCACGCGCCAGCACCTGCGCGTCGTGCTCTTCGAGAACTCTCCGTACTGGGATACGAAGTTCCTCATTTCGGCGCTGCGCGACGCGGCCGAGATCGACCTGACGACGGTCATCGGACTCGGCCGGCGCGAAGAGATCACGCGCTTCGTCTCGCAGACCGCGGCGGACCCGCCGCCACAGGATGCTCAGGCTCCGGCGCCGACGGCCCCCACGACGCTCGATCAACTCGCCGGCTACGACGTCGTGATTCTCGGCCGGGGCATCGAGCGCTGGTTTCCGGGACACGAGGCGGAGACGCTGGTGACCTATGTCATGGAGCAGGGCGGCAGTCTCGTGCTGGCGCGCGGCCGGCCCTTCGGAAGCGACAATCCGCACGGCGTGGCGGCCGCGGCCGCGATTGATCCCCTCCTCCCCGTGCAGTGGGCCGAGGGGAAGATCAGCGGGGGCGTGCTTCGCGCCGGCGGAGCCATGTCCGTCGGGGATCCCCTGAGTTTCGGTTCGGCGGAGGACACCGACCTCATTCTCTCGAGCCTTCCGGGAATGACGGCGCAGACGCGCATCGAACGCGAGCGCGCCGCCTCCATCATCTGGGCGCGGACGGCGTCGCCCGGCGGCGAAGGAGTGCTTCCGGCCGCGGTCGCGACGCAACACATCGGCCACGGGCGCGTCCTCGCCATCCTCGTGGACGGCTTGTGGCGCTGGGCCATGCTGCCCCCCGCCGACGCCGACCTTGATCCCGTTTACCCCCTCTTCTGGACCAGAGCCGTCCGCTGGCTCGCGGGCGGCGGCGAACTCCTCCCCGGCCAGTCGATCGGGCTTTCCCTCAGCCGCCTCAACGTCCGGCCGGGGCAAAGCGTTGAGATCATTGTGCAGTCGCGCTATGTCGATTCGTCGCGCTTTGATCCCACGCTGACCGTGATGCTGCCGGACGGCTCGCGGCGCGAGATTGAGCCTGCCGCGGCGAACGAGTCGGGCACGCGCCTCACCGCCTCCTTTACTCCGACGATCGAGGGCCTGCACACGGTGCGCCTCGAAGCGCCGGAGATGTCTCCGCCCTCGCTCACGAGCCGGTTCGTGGTGCATGATCCCAGTCGCGAGCGGCTCGATCTCTCCGCGGACCACGCGCCGCTCGAAGCGCTCGCCCACGCGACGGGCGGGAAGCGCTACAGCCCCGACGATCCCGACGCCCTGCTCGACGACCTGCGAGCGCAGCAGATCGCCCTTGAAGGCGAAGCTGCGCCCCGGCCGGTCTGGGATCGCTCCTGGATGCTCGCGCTGCTCATGACGCTGCTCGGCGTCGAGTGGCTGTGGCGCCGGTGGATCGGCCAGATGTGAGCGCGTCGGAATCAGCCGGAGACGACGAGCGATATGATGACGCATGCCGCGCCTCGTTGTTGTCGGTTCCATCAACATGGACCTCGTCGTCCGCGCCCCGCGCTTTCCGAAGGCGGGGGAGACGATTCTCGGCGGCCCGTTCGGCGCGTACGGCGGCGGCAAAGGCGCCAACCAGGCCGTCGCCGCGGCTCGACTGGGCGCCGAAGTCGTCTTTGCCGCGTGCGTCGGGCGCGACGCGCACGGCGTCGAAATGCGCACGATGCTCGCAGCGGAGCACATCGACGTCGCGAACGTGCCGGCCCGGGGCGGCGAAGCAACGGGCGTCGCCCTCATCACGCTCGATCCGACCGGACAGAACACGATCATCGTCGCACCCGGCGCCAACATGGCTCTGAGCGAGCGCGACGTCGAAGCGGTCCGCGAGGAGATCGCCCGGGCGGACGCTCTGCTCCTGCAACTTGAGGTGCCCCTTGCCGCGAACCGGCGCGCCCTGGAGATTGCCCGCGAGGCGAGCGTTCCCGCCTTCCTCAATGCGGCTCCGGCGCAGCCTCTTCCCCCGGCCCTGCTCCAACTGGCCGATGTGCTCATCGTCAACGAAACGGAAGCCCGCTGCCTCAGCGGACTTGACGACCCGGGCCTGAGCGAACATCAGGTGGCGTCGCACCTCTGCTCGCTCAGCGGCGGACACGTCGTCATCACGCTCGGCGACCGCGGCGCGCTGCATTTCGACGGGGAGGTTCTCACCCGCCGCAGCGCCATTCCCGTTCAGGCCGTGGACGCCACCGGCGCCGGCGACGCCTTTGCTGCTGCGTTCGCCATCGCCTGGTGCGAAGGGCGATCGGTGGCCGAGTCCCTTGCCTTTGCCTGCGCGGCGGGGGCGGTGGCCGTAACCGGGATGGGGGCGATGGCCTCTCTGCCCACTCGCGCGCAGATTGACGCCCTGCCGCTGCAGCCCTAAGGGCCGGGGCAAACCCGGAATCCGCCCGCTGACCTCTCCCGCGGCCATGCGGCCCGGCCGCCGACCGGTCTGCTCGGGGCCGCACCCCGATCTCGCTGCGTCCGGAAAATGCGGGAATGAACGGCGTCTCCCGCGTGTTCAACCTGCGGAGGAACCTCCGCGCGCCGCCGTGCGAAGGGCCTGTGAGCCACGTTCACCATTCAGTCGCCATTCGAAGATGAGGGAGTGTGCCGCATGTTCAGTCGAACTGCCGTTTCCATCAGTGTGCTTCTCTTCGCGGCCGTGCCCGCGCTTGGCGGCGGATCCGGACTTCATCCGATCCGTTACGCGGAGCAACCGGGAGTGCAGGAATTCTCGGGTTCGATGATCGCGCGCCCCTGGCCGGTGTCGCACTGGACGGAGCAGGGCTACGCCCCGGCCGCGGCCCGGCAGCGCTACGACGAAGCGCTGGCGCATCTCCACGCCGTCGCGCCCCCCCGCGATCACGTCCGGCAGACGGACCAGTACATCTTCGACCTTCAGCCGGGGCAGACGGAGAACCAGGTGGCGGATGGACTGCTCTCCACCGGGCTGTTCAAGTTCGTTGAGCCGAACTGGCGCGTCTATCCGCTTGGCAACTGCCCGAACGATCCCCAGTTCGCCCAGCAGTGGTATCACGCGCCCGATCGCTTCGACTCATGCGTGGGCTGGGAGTACCACACGGGCAATCCGGAAGTGACCGTGGGCATCTGCGACACCGGCATTCGCGTGACGCACGAAGACCTGCTGCTCCACCGCAAGGAGGGCTACAACGCGGTCGATCGCCGCTGGGAGAGCCAGGGCGGATCGATCAACGACATCTACGGCCACGGCACGCAGGCGACGGGCTGCGCTGCGGGCAACGGCAACAACGGCGTGGGCATCACCGGCATGGGCTGGAATCTCAGCCACCGCATGCTCCGCGTCACGAACAGTTCGGGCGGCGGCTCTTCCATCGAGTGGCTCAATCACGCCGCGACCACGGCGATCGAGAACGGCGACAGGGTCGCCAGCCTCAGTTACAGCGGCGTGGACAACCAGGCCGTCCGCGACACCGCCACCTACATCAAGTCCATCGGCGGGCTCATGATCTGGGCCGCCGGAAACTCCAACCAGAACATGACCCGCAACGATCGTGACGCCGACGACATCATCATCGTCGGCGCCGTCGATCGCAACGACAACAAGGCCTCGTTCTCAAACTATGGCCCGATGGTGGACCTCGTCGCCCCCGGCGTGGACGTCTGGAACGTCTGGCACACCGGTGACAACGCGTACGGCAACTTCGGCGGCACGAGCGCCGCCTGCCCCCAGGTGTCCGGCCTGGCCTGCGTCATCTGGTCCGCCAACCCCGCGCTCAGCCCGGACGAAGTCGAGGACATTCTCAAGGAGACCTGCGATGACCTCGGAACGCCGGGCATCGACAACACCTTCGGCTACGGGCGCATAAACGTCGGCCTCGCCATCGCCGCGGCTTCGGGCGAAATTCCCATGCGCCTGCAGAACTCGCGGTTCGTCTCCGGCGTGAACGGCGACATGGAGGTCTTCCGCGCCACGCCCGGCGCGACCGTCGCGTTCATCTACAGCACGCAGGGCCTGGGGAGCACCTACATCTCCCAACTCGACGTGACCATCGACCTCGCCCGGCCCGCGCTCGCCGGCGTGCGCACCGCCGACGTGAACGGCTACGCGCTGCTGCGCAAGCGCATCCCGCCCAACACGCAGGGCGTCCGGGTCTGGACTCAGGCGGCCGAGTTCCAGCGCAAGAGCAACGTCGTCGAGCAGGTGATCGAGTAGTCCGGCGCCCCCGCGCCGCGCGGGCGGGCAGCGTATCCGCCGTGCGCTGCGCCGAGCGCATCGCCGCCCGGTTTGAAGAATCGTCTCCGCCCCCGTCGATCGTCGATCGACGGGGGCCTTCTTTGCGGGGCGCCATGTCCTCCCGCGCCACAGGCCGTCCCTGTTTCCCGGCAGGGCCGACGCGCGATGGAGGGAAGGGCGCAGCGGGAGCCGGAGGGCCATCGCGCCGGCCTTCACACAGCCGCCTCGGCGATCAGTCGTCCCTTTCGCCTTTCGCGGCCGACTGAGTGACGGCCAGGCCCGTGTGGTTTGTGGCGGTCAGTGAGACGTCGGCGGGCTTATCCGAGGTATTGGTGATGCGGATGCTGCCGCCCCCGCGCATGGTGCGCCCGGTGGCGCCGCGAATGAGATGCTCAGTCTCCACCCCGAACGAGGCCGCGGAAGGCGCGAAGCGCACATCAACCATCCCGGGACCGTGGTTGTCGACCACGATGAAGGGGTTGGAACCCTCGAGTTCGACGGACGCCGCGATGCCCGGCGGCAGGTTCAGTCCGACGGAGGACTCGCTTCGGCACGCGCCGAGCGAAAAGGCGGTCAGCGTGACAAGCAGGCAGCCGGCGCCGCGGCGCCAACATGAGACGGGCCCGAGGGTGGCAGGCAACATGTGAATCTCCAATTCGGATTCCGGAAGTCGTCGGTTCTCCCTCCTGATACGCCAGGACGAGACACTCAACGCAGGGAGGTTATTCCGCATCACGTCGTCCCGGTTTCACCTCGGCGGTCCGAACGGCCCTGGGATTTCCACGAGGGGGATGGCCGTGGGATCTCCACTGCGCCACTCGCCTGACGCCTCGTGCGACCCGTACCATCCTCCGGCAGGGATCGTTGCGGGAAGGGGAGCGCCGCCCAGGCATGGAGAGCGAGATGCGCGACAGAATCACAAAGGTGACGCGGTTCTTTATGGCCTCCACGGCCGTCATTCTGCTGGCCTCGGCCGCCTTTGCCCAGCCCTTCCGAATCACGGTCGTCGATGCGCAGACGAAGCGCGGCGTGCCGCTGGTCGAACTCCGCACCGTCAACGAGATCGTCTTCCTCACCGACAGCGCGGGCGTCGTCGCCGTCGATGATCCCGGGCTGATGAATCAGGACGTCTACTTCTACGTGAAGAGCCACGGCTACACCTATCCGGCCGACGGATTCGGTTACGCGGGCAAGGCGATTCACATCACGCCCGGCGGCAGCGCCACGCTTGAAGTCAGCCGCGTCAACATCGCCGAACGCCTCTATCGCATCACCGGCGAGGGCATCTACGGCGAGAGCGTGAAACTCGGCGACGCGCCGCCTATTGCACAAGGCGTGCTCAACGGCGAAGTCTTCGGGCAGGACTCCGTCCAGCGCATCATCTACCGCGGCCGGATTCACTGGTTCTGGGGCGACACGAGCCGGGCTCGCTACCCGCTGGGCAACTTTCACGGCTCCGGGGCCGTCTCCGACCTGCCCGGCCGGGGAGGACTCGACCCCTCCGTCGGCGTCAACCTGCGCTACTTCGTCGATGAGCAGGGCTTCAGCAAGCGCATGTGCCCGATGGGCGACAAGCCCGGCCCCGTGTGGTTCGACGGCCTCTTCACCGCCGCGGATTCCTCCGGCCGCGAGCGCCTCTACTGCCACTACGTGCGCGTCAAGACGCTGGGCGAGTTGTATGAGCAGGGCTTTGCTCTCTACAACGATGACCAGGACATCTTTGAGCCGATCAGGCAGTTCCCCCTCGATGCGCCGTTGCATTCGCGCAGCCATCCGATCCGGCACGTTGAGGAGGGCGTCGAGTACTACTACTTCCCTTCGCCCTACGCCATGGTGCGCTGCCGGGCCGACCTCGAAGCGCTCCTTGATCCCGCGCAGTACGAAGCGTTCACCTGCCTCAGGCCCGGCACGCTCTACGAGAAGGAGAAGTCGCAACTCGATCGCGACGCCTCCGGGAAACTCGTCTATGCGTGGAAGAAGAACACCGGCCTCGTCGAGGCTCAGCAGCAGAATGAACTCATCCAGGCCGGCCTGATGACCGAGGAGGAGGCCTTCATCCAGACGCGCGACGTCGAGAGCGGCAAGAAGGTCATCGGCCACAGCGGATCAATCAACTGGAACGCGTACCGCAACTGCTGGGTGATGATCCTCCAGGAAGTGTGGGGTTCATCGCTGCTGGGCGAGGTGTGGTACCTCGAATCACCCACACTTGTCGGGCCGTGGGAGCAGGCGCGCAAGATCGTCACGCACGACGACTATTCGTTCTACAACGTCGTGCATCATCCCTTCTTTGACCAGGAGGGCGGGCGGCTGATCTACTTCGAAGGCACCTACACGCGGATGTTCTCCGGCGCGCCGGTCGGCACGCCTCGCTACGACTACAACCAGGTGATGTACCGCCTCGACCTCGCCGACGAGCGCCTGCGCTCGCCCAGGTAGTCAGCGCGAGCCGGACACCTCAGGGCAGGATCGAGAGCGGTCCGTGGATGTGGCTGGCGGATCGCCCATCGCTCGTGACCGTCGCGCGCAGATAGGCGTCGGCGTTGTATTGTGAGACATCCAAGCGGACCTGGGTTCGGCCGCTGTTGGGCAGGTCGTCGGCGATGGTGGTCCACGGTCCGGCGTTGCCGCTCTCGCACAACTCGATCCTGACCGTCGAGGCGCTGTTGCCGGGGACGCAACTGAGCCAGTCGATGAACGTTGCGGCTCCTTCCCGAATCGTTCGACGGCGCGGCGGACCGATGATGCGGATCGAGAGCGTCGTGCGCTCACTCGTCTCGCGGAAGAACTGGAGTTTGTTGCGCGAGTTGAAGATGGAGCCCTGGTCGCTGACGATGGCGATGTCCGGCCGGCCGTTGTGCGTGACGTCGCCGACGACGAATCCGGCGTACTCGCCGGGATTGGGCACGGTCAAGGTCGCCGCGGCGCGCCAGTCTCGCTCGCCGTGGTTCGTCCAGACGACGAGACGGCCGTTGCCGAAGGCGACGAGATCGGTTCGGCCGTCGGCGTTCATGTCGGCGAGGCGCGTAACTTCGAACGGACCGCTCGCGGGCAGGCTGCCGCTGAAGTCGATCCACTGGGAGGAGTTGGGGGCCTGGAGGTAGACCTCGACGCCGCCGCTGGAGTTGACCATTGAGAAGTCGTCGAACCCGTCGCCGTTCACCTCTCCGAGGTGAATGCCGCGCCGGCCGAGCAGGCCGCCGGGGGGCAGGTTGGCGTCGCCGTTGGTGAAGCCGCCGTTGCCGTCGCCGAGCCAGATCGTGCCGTTCTGGTGTCCGATGGCGAAGTCGGGCCGGCCGTCGTTATTGACGTCGCCGACGGCGACATCCATCGAGGAGTTGCCGCCGAGCCAGCCGAAGGTGCGGGTCCACGTGCCGTCGCCGTTGTTGCGATAGGCGTGGAAGCCGTCGCAGCAGCCGAAGGAGACGGAGGCGACGTCGAGCAGGCCGTCGGCGTCGAAGTCGGCGAACTCGGTGCCGAACATCCCCCACGTCTGCCCGTTGACGCCGAGCCCCTGGTCCCAGGGCGTCCAGTTGCGTCCGGTGCCGTCGCCGAGCGCGACGCCCATGACGCGATCGCCGAAAGGAGGCTGGGCGTAGTTGTGATGCACACCCCAGCCGACGTCGGGCAGGCCGTCGTTGTTGACGTCTCCAATGGTGACGCCGCCGTAGCCGAAGTTGCCGTTCTGGGAGGGGTTCCACCGCCCGTCGCCGTTGCCGAACCAGACGGTGATGCCGTGCATGTCGGTGTTGATGTAGGGCGAGCCGTGGTCGCCGACGGTGACGATGTCTCCGTGGCCGTCAAGGTTGAGGTCAGCGAACTTGATGATCGTCCGACCACCGTCCCAGCGCGGGCTTTCCAACCCGGTCGAGGATTCGGCATAGCGGGGCGGAGCAGCGGGTCGGGCGCTCAGATCCTGGCGCGCCATGGCGACGGTCGCGGAAACGGACGCGGCAGCCACCCACGCGAGAGTCGTGGCCAGTCTCATTCTCTTCCTCCTTCACATCGCCTTCGGAAGATTGTACCGGCGAGAAGGCGGGGCTATTCCCGGCCGCCGCCGCCGAGGGGCGGAATCTCACCCTGTTTCGTTGCCGTTGAGGGTGTCTTTCATGATCCGCTCGCTGACGAGGTCGTAGCAGGTCGAGAGCAGGCCGAGAATGCGAAAGCGGCTCTCCGGGAAGGGCGACGGGCCGAGGCGGCGGACGAGCACGTGCGAGACATCCGGCCGCGCCAGCCGCGTCTCGAAACCCGCAATCTCGGGGCGCAGCTCGTAGAACGACTCGAGCGAGCGATCAATCGGCACCGGCTCGGCAGAGACGAGGGATCGATCAATGGGCTGATGGGCCGTGGCCGGTCCGGCGCCGGAGTCGATCGAGCGCTTGAGGCGAATGCGTTCGGCGAGTTCGACGGGATCAACGCCGCGCAGCGACCACGCGAGGGCCGGTGAGAGGTCGAGGCGTTCAGTGAGCAGATGGGCGGCGGCGACGCCGTGCTTGCACCACGTTTTCTTCCCGTCGCGCACGAGAGGACAGGTGCACGTTGGCGTGGCGGGCGGCGCGCCGGGCGCCGGAAGCAGCGACAGGCCGAGCGAATCGAGCACGGCGAGAAGTTCATCGCTCAGTTCGCCTTCGGCCAGGCCGTGCGCCAGCCGCGCCTCGCCGGCGAGGGCCTTGATCAGCCGCTCGCAGGTCTCCGGGTCGAAGACAGGCAGGTCGAGGCGCCAGCGGTACGCCCGGGCCGCACGCCCCTGCACCGCCGCCTCGATGCGGCCGGGATGGACGTCGAAACTGACGATCTGCCCGAGGCGAGCGTAGTTGGCCCCCTCGTCGAAGAGGCTCTGGTCCGCGGTGGCGGCGCGCACGTAGTCGAGCCAGCGGCGCGAAAGACGGTGCGCGCCGAGCCGGTCGAGCCGCGTGTTGAGTTTCAGCCCGCGCTGGACGCGCCGCGGCTTGTCGGGCAGGCGGCGCGGATTGGGATTGGACGGGATGGCGTTCACGGGCGAAGCCTCCGGAGTTCAGCGCGGGACGCCGGCGCGGCGTCCGTTCGAGAGTGGGGCAGGGCCGCGCGACGGCTCCACCACGGACGACCAGCGTTGACGGGCCCGTGCGATGAGGGAGTCATGGCGCCGCCGCCTCCGTCGTCAAGTCGTCGAAGTCCTCGGCCGAAGGCACGTCCTCGTAGCGAAGCGCCAGCACCTCGCGCAACTGATCGGTGCTCAGTTCGGTGAGCCACTGCTCGCCGCTGCCGACGACGTTCTCCGCGAGTTCGATCTTCTGCTCGATCATCTCGTCGATGCGCTCTTCAAGCGTTCCGGAGCAGACGAACTTGTGGACCTGCACGGCCCGGGTCTGGCCGATGCGAAAGGCGCGGTCCGTCGCCTGGTTCTCGACGGCCGGGTTCCACCAGCGGTCGAAGTGGAAGACGTGGTTGGCGGCGGTGAGGTTGAGGCCGAAGCCGCCCGCCTTGAGGGAGAGGATGAAGATCGGGCAGGTGCCGTCGCGCTGCTGGAACCGGTCGATCATCTCCTCGCGCTTGCCGACGGGGGTGCCGCCATGGAGGAAGAGGGTCTCGACGCCGAGTTCGCGCCGCAGCATGGAGGCGAGGAGGTGGCCCATTTCGCGGAACTGCGTGAAGACCAGGGCCGCATCGCCTTCGGCGACGACCTCCTCGAGCATCTCGACGAGTCGGGCGGCTTTGCCCGAGCGCGCGGGGGTGACGCCGGCGCTGCGCCCCTCCTCGGCGTCGCGCAGGAAGTGCGCCGGGTGATTGCAGATCTGCTTGAGTTTGACGAGCGTGGCGAGGACCAGGCCGCGACGCTGGATGCCTTCGCTCGCGTCGGCCTGCGCGAGCATGTTCTGCACCGTCGCCTCGTAGAGCCGCGCCTGCTCGGGCGTGAGCGTGCAGTAAACCTTGTACTCGAGTTTCTCGGGCAGGTCGGCGATGACGTGCGGATCCGTCTTGAGGCGGCGCAGGACGAAGGGCTGAATGAGGTGGCGCAATTGCTCGATGCGCCCCCGATCGCGGTACCGCTCGATGCCCAGGGCGAACTGCCGGCGGAACTCGTGCGAGGTGCCCAGGTAGCCGCTGTTGAGGAAGTCCATGATCGACCAGAGTTCGCTCAGGCGGTTCTCGACGGGAGTGCCCGTGAGCGCAATCCTCCGGTCCGCCGGGAGTTCGCGGATCGCGATCGACTGCTTGGCGCTGGGATTCTTGACGTTCTGCGCCTCGTCGAGGCAGACGCGCCACCAGCGCAGGCGGCCGAGCGTCTCGCGGTCGCGGTGGACGAGGGCGTAGGTGGTGATGACGACGTCGCAGCGGCGGGCCAGATCAATGAGCGCCTGGCCGGCGGCGCGGCTCATGCCGTGATGCACGAGCACGCGCAGTTCGGGCGCGAAGCGCCGCAACTCGCGCACCCAGTTGCCCAGCACCGACGTCGGGACGACCAGCAGCGTCGGGCGCATGCCGCCGCCGGCCGCGGCGCCATTTGTCGCGGCCGCCGTCTCGCGCTCGGCCTGGAGGAGGGCGATGAGTTGAATCGTCTTGCCCAGGCCCATGTCGTCGGCGAGGCACGCCCCGAGGCCGAAACGATCCAGAAACGCCAGCCAACTGAGCCCCTTGACCTGGTAGGGTCGCAGGTTGCCGACGAACGCCTGCGGCTGGGGAAGCATCGGCATCGAGCGCGAGTCGGCGCCCGCAGCGGAGGTGCCGAAAAGCTGGCCGACCCAGCCGTCGGCGTCCATGCCGAGTACGGGCAGACCCGCATCCGCCGAAGGCGGACCATAAGCCAGGCGCAGCGCCTCGCGCAGCGTGATCTCGCCCGACTCCGACCGCTCCCAGAAGGTCTGGGCGCCGGCGAGATCCCGTGGCCTGATCTCGACCCACTCGCCGTGCAGGCGCACGAGGGGCGAGCGCTGCTGCGCCAGACGCTCGAACTCCTCGCGGGTGAGGATGTGGTTGCCGATGGCGACCTGCCACTGGTACTGAACGATGGAGTCGAGGCCGACGGCGGTGCGTCCGGAGTCGACGCGGGCGGCCGTACCGATGAACTCGATGTCCGGGCTGTGCACCTTGAGTCGCGCCGACAGCCTCGCCTCGGGGCGGTCCCACCACCCCGGTACGACCACGCCGAAACCGGACTCTTCGAGCACGCGCCGCGTCTCGCGCAGAAAGGCGTAGGCCTGGTCCGTCGTGAGTTCGACGCTCACGGGATGCGCCTCGATGAGGGCGGGTTCCAGCGGCGCGAAGAGTTTGCTCGCCCGCTTGAGTTCGCCCAGCAGAAGGTCGTGCGGCTGATCGATGCGCAGCCCGTCAACAGACTGCACGTCTCCGGTGAACGCCCACACCTCCGCGGCGCTGACGCGCACGCCCGGCTCATCAGCGGACTGGAGATGCAGCGAGAGGGTCCAGCAGACGTCTCGGGAGGGGGCGTACAACTCCGCCTCGTCGTCGAGATTGAGCGGTTCTTCGAGTTCAAAGCACAGCCGGAACGCCCGGCCCTGGCCGACGTCGTAGAGCCGCCCGAGCCATTGCCGCACGCCGCGCATCAACTGCACGGCGTTCGAAACCGGCAGGGTGATGCGGCACTCGGAGCCAAGCAGCGCCGAAAGCCAGGCCACGTGCTGGTCACTGAGCACATCACAGTCTTCGATCGCCTCGGGGACGGAATCGTCGATGAGCACGCGGCGGATTGCGGCGTCGGCGACGTCGTTGATCATCTCATCGATGGCGCCGAGCATGTCCTCGCCGGTTCCGTCGGCGGCGCAGCGAACGACGGCCGGGGCATGGCGGACCAGCAGCGCCAGCCGCGTCGCGGAATCCTCGTCGCTCAGCCACAGACGCCACTGGCCGCGCAGGCTCCCGGCGAGATCCTGCTCGAGCGTGGGAATGAAGCGCTGCGCCACGAGCAGTTCCGCGATGAAGCGCGCGACCCGAATCCAGTACTCGAGCCCCGCCCCGCGGCGCACTCCGGCTTCGCCTTCCTCGGCGCGATCCAGCGCGCTGAGCAAGGTGAGGGCGTCGGCGCCGGATACCGCCGCCGCCGGCGTCGTCCAGTTGCGCAGCCCCTCGGGCGCTTCCGACCAATCGACCTCCGCCTCGGCAAGCGCCTGAGGACTGGGCATCGGCCGGCCGTCGCGGTGCGGCAGCCGAAGGAGCAGGTGCGCCGGCTCGATGCGGACGCTTGAGGCGATCTGCGGCGCCAGCCGGTCGATCGCGCTGAGGATCTCATCAGAGGCGGCCGCGAGAGGATGGGGCGGTGCATCCGTACCGCCGTCCGTGTGGTGCAGCGCCCGGTCGCCGGCGAGGCCGGCCGGGGCAGAGGACGGGTCAGCCTCCCCCCGCGTCCACGGCAGGCCGGCGCGAAGAGCCGTCGCCGACTCCGCCCAGAGGAGCAATCGATGCATTGACCAGTTCGCGTGGAGAATCAACATGAACCGGGCTTGACCCCCTCCGTCGCCGGGACTCCGGTATTTGGCGGCTCCGCCGGCCGCCCGCTAATGGTCGCGCTGGGACTCGAACCCAGGACCTGCGGATTAAAAGTCCGATGCTCTACCATCTGAGCTACGCGACCGCCGCCCCTGCCCCTTTCGTGGGATTGATCAGGGCGAAGAGAGACGGTAAGCGCGAACGCGTCGTTTTTCAATGCTCCCATCCCAGTCGAACCTCCCATTTCACGTCTCGAAGTCCCCGGGCGGGGCCCTCAGAGCGGCCAAAGTCCGAGTCGCCTGAACCCGTGGGCGCCCCTCCTCCGGACCCTGCCGGTGCCCTGCGCCTGGGTTCAGTCCGGGGGCCGCCGAGCCGATAGGACGGAGATGATGAGCCGGGCCACGATCGCCCGATTCCGGACGTTCATGAGGCAATTGAGGAGTGGGACGCATGTCCAGCGGCTCGATCATTGACCGGTTCCGGGCGAGTGAACGGCTGCCCTCGCTTCCGAGCGTGGCGGTCGAGGTGCTGGCGCTGACCGAACAGCCGGACTGCACCATCGAGCAGCTTGCCGGCGTCATCCAGAACGACCCCGCGCTCACGGCGCGAATCCTCAAGGTCATCAACTCGCCTCTCTTCGGCGTGGCCAAGCACATCACCTCGATCAAGCAGGCTTCGACTCTGCTCGGGATGCGCAAACTGCGCATCATGGCGCTGAGTTTCTCGATCGTCCACTCCGTCTCGCCCGGCGAGGAGCGCGGCGCGTTCAATTACGACCGCTACTGGCGACAGGCGCTCACCGCCGCCGTCGCCGCTCGCCTTCTGGCGATGCACACGGCGCGCTCGCTCACGGAGGAGGCGTTCGTCGGCGGGCTGCTGCACAACATCGGCCTCGTCGCCGGCCACCTCACCGCGCCCGATCTCTTTGCTCCGCTGCTCGCGCTGCAGTCGCAGCGTGGGGCGTGGAGCGTCGAGGACGAGGTCAGGGCGCTCGGCATCACCCACGCCGAACTCAGCGCCGAACTCCTCGACGTCTGGGGCCTGCCCGAGTCGCTCACCCAGGCCGTGCGCCGCTACCGCGCCGCCGAGGCGGTCGAACTGGCGCCCGCCGCCGAGCCGGCGCTCAGCCGCCTGATCTGCGCCGGCGTGGCGATCGCGGAGCTCTTCGCCGGAGAGGCGACGATCGCCGACATCGACCGCTGCCGCACGAGGTGCGTCGCCCTGACGGGCATCCGCGTCGAGCCTCTCGAGAACGTTCTCGACGCCGTCGCCACCCGCGTGCAGGAGATCGCCAACATGCTCGCGATCCAGATCGGCGAACCGATGAACTACGAGCGCCTCGTCGCCCGCGCCAAGGAGCAACTCAGCGTCGCCATCGCCTCCTCGGAGGGAGCCGAAAAGCCCGGGCGCCGACGCCGCGGCCGGGCCGCGTGAGCCTGCCCCTGCCGGCACGCCCGAGACCCCGGAGCACTTTCACTTCAGATGCCGCGGGCGCCACTGCACGCTCGCTGCTCTGAGCGAGAGTGCAGTGCAGACGGCAGGGGCTTTCGCCGGCGCTTGCATGGTCGCACACGTCACGCTGGCTCACTGCCGTGTGACACCCGCACGCTCCCGCACGTTGCCATCGATCTCCGTCCCGAGCGGCGGCGATCGATGCCGCCGCGCCGCGATGCGCGTGAAGTGGACATGC
>JBDIVQ010000016.1:0-44554 GCA_039794345.1 Phycisphaerae bacterium
AACTGTTGCTCCCCAGGCTGCGCCGCCGCGTGAAAAAGTTGTCGAAGGAAACGTAACGACCCTGCGGATGGATGTTGGAGATATGGCGCCAGCGCATCTCGCCGGTGTTCGCGTCGTAGACGCTCGGTTCGAGGTCCGCGAGCCAGGCGTCGGCGAGGATGTCGAAGACGTCAGAACTTCCGGGTCGGGTGTAGGGGAAGTCCCAGCGCTCGGGGACGATGAAGTCGCCGAAGCCGAGGTCGGCCACGCGGTCCTGGAAAGGTCTGGTCGCCTGCGAATCGTTGCCGAAGAGGTCGCGCACGAGGATCTGGCCGAGGTAATCGACGACTTTGGCGCTGACGGCCTCGCGATGCAGTTTCATCTCGCCCGCCGCGGCAGCGAGGCGCTCCTGCTGGCCGACGGAGACGTACACGGCCGCGGAGACGGCCAGCAGCACCAGCACGCTCACCACGAGGATGAGCACGCTGCCGCGTCGCTGCGGGCGCGAGGTCCGGCGCCGACGTGCGCGAATGTGTCTGGTCTGGGCGTGCATGGGTCAACTCCTGTGCCGGTCAAGGCCGCGGCCGGGGCCGCAGCCGCTGCTAACTGCCCGTGCGGTCCGGCGAATCGGGCAGGTTAAAGATGAACTCGAACTCGCGCCCCCCGCCGATTCTCCCCTGTGCATCGTGCAGCGTGAGGCGCACGCGGATGAGTTTCGGCCAGGGCCACGCCTCGCCCCGCGAAGCGTCGTTGTCGCGCGGCACGAAGGCGCCGAAGACCGCGTAGTACAGATCGTTGTTCTGCGGCTCGACGTTGGGGATCGTCGTGAAGGCGTCGGAGATGCCCGACGAGGGCGGGAGGACTTCGGTGAGGTACCACGTCCGCGCATCATCGGGCGTCTGCTCGTAGACGTCCTGGTTCGTGAGGTTGGGGTGCCGCGCGTAGGGATTGGCGGGGTTGTTGATGTCGTACCAGACGAGATCGCCCTCGGGGTAGTTGACCTCCCCGTTGCTCCACGCCACTTCGAAATTGCTGCACCCCTCAAGAAGCGTCGCGTGCGTGAGCATCTGCCGCAGGCGCTCGGTCGAGGGCAGAGCGGTCTCGACGCGGATGCGCCCGGCCGAGTACATCATGCGGTAGCGCTGCTGGCGCGCCCACTGCTCGCTGACCTGGTTCAACTGGGCCTTGTGACCCGCGTCGGTCACGTAGGCGGAGGGATCGCCGCCGACGTCGAAGGTTCGATCCACGTTCCAGTCCACCCCGCCCAGCGGGCCGGTCAGGGCGGGATAGAGCGCATCGAGCGGATCGGGGTAGACCTCGCGGGCGCCGGTGAAGCGGTTCGTCCGCCAGCCGTATTCAATGATGGACTCCATGACGGTGGAGAGGTCCATGTCGATGATGTCCACGTAGCCGGGGGAGAAGCGGCGGCGGATGTCAGTGCCGGGCACCGGGGGCGGATAGAAGTAGCGGTTGTCGAACCAGTAGTTGTCGAACTCGCTGAAGATCTCGATGGGCGAAGGGGCGAAGTTGAGTTCGAATTCGGTGGCGGGATCGTTGCACCCCGCCGCGTCGCGCGTCAGCAGGAGGGCCGGCTGGCGCGCCAGCACCCACTGCCCGGCGTACTTGTTGACGAGGTCGGGGCCGGTCAGGGCGAACTGGCCGCGCTCATCGGCGAACTGGGCGCGGTAGCCCGCGAGGCCCATCGTGCCCTTGATGCCTTCGAGATTGTCCGCCGGATCCGGATCGCGCAGCCCGTGCCCCCACCACACCCGCGCCACCGGCGCGCTGTCGTTGCGGGCAATGATGTTCTCCTGGCCGAACGACGGATTGCGATACTGGTAACTCGTGTGCTCGCCTGAGGTGTAGTAGACGATCTGGTCGAGGCGCACGGTTCCGAGGTCGCGCCCCGCCTCTTCGTCCGCCAGGGAGAGGTAGACGCCCCGCCGGCGGTTGAAGCGGCTGAGCACGTCCGGGCCGCTGCCCAGCCGCTCGTTGCGGATGACCATGTACGCCTGGTTGCTGCGGATGATGCCCGCGAAGTCATTGCGAAGGAGGCGTTCGAGGGTGCGGCCGCTCTGCGTCAACTTGGCCGACGCCTCGCCCGTCGAGATCGTCGTGCGCGTCGTGGAGAAGATGCGGCCGATGCCCACGATGAGCAGGACCGCCACGCCGACCGCCACGATGAGTTCGGAAATGGTGAAGGCGCGGCGATCACCGGAGCCGGCCGTGCTTCGTCGGGATGATCCGCTCGCGTCGTGCTTCTTCACAGTTTCACCTGCTTGGTCGTGGCGATGAGCGGCCGGAGGCGCCAGATGCCGATCTCCTGGCCCTGTTCGCTGAAGGCCTTGATACGCGTCGGCATGTACCAGAAGTCCACGTTGCCGAGCATCGGCGCTGCGACTCCGTTGGGGCCGATCCACATCGGCGGCCCCTCCAGTTCGAACCGGGGCGAGCCGGAACCCGTCGAGATCACGCGGCGGGCGCGGATCGGGTTCGTTCCCTTCACGGGCAGGAGCCACGATCCGGGTTCGATCTGGTCCGCGAGGTCGCCCGAGCGCGTCTGCAGTTCGTACCGATCGTCCGTGGGGTTGTAGATGACGTTGGCGGCATCGAGGCGCAGCATGCCGGCGCCGTCATTGTTGGGGATGCCGCGGCGGCCGGGAATCTCCGGTTCAAACGGCGCGTTGATCCCGTCGAAGCGGTAGATGAAGGTCGTGTACTGCATCTGGCCGTCCGCCGTGCGCCGAAAAGCGAGTTCCCACCCGTAGCGCGGCGAATCGGTCGGATAGAGGCGGTCCGGATGCGAGACGATCCGGTCGTTGAGCCACCGGTAGCTGACCTTGACGCTCAGTACCGTTTCACCACGGGTATCAAAGTTGAACGCAATGATGGCGCGGAGATAGTCGATGCTATTCGGGCCGTTGGGATCCATCCTCACCGGCAACCCCTCATCCTTGAACCGGATCGGAAGGCCCGACGGACTGTCCTGGTCGGGAATCAACTTGAAAGTCGCCGCATCCGTTGTAACTTCGACCTCCAGGTCGCCCACCTTGAGATCCTGGGCGATCGGACGACGGGGGAGGATCACGCGCGGGTAATTGCGCTGCTGGCCGCCGAGGCCGAGGTCGGGAACCAGGTAGGTCGCGTCCTCGCGCAGGACGAGGTCGGGCCGCAACGGCGTCTGGAGGTAGTACGCCTCGCCGACGCTTGCCTTGGCGGCGTTGATGCGATGCCAGTCGGTGCCGAGTTGGCGGATCACGTTCGGATCGGTAAAGCGCGAGCGCAGGGCGGGCAGGCGCGTCGCCAGCACCCCGTCGGCGGTGGCGCTGACGGATGTCGCCGTGCTCAGATCGTTGGCGGCCTGCTGCTGCGTGATGACGGCGGGAAAGACGGCCGCGAGGCCGACGAGCCCGATCGCCAGGATGATTGCCGACAGCAGCACTTCGACCAGCGTGAATCCCGATGGCGCGCGATGAGGCGCCAACGCCTCTTGCTCAAGATGTCCTCTGTGCCTGTGCTTCATGGTCATCACCTCTTGATGTCGCGCATCAGTTCGCCCGTGAACCGGTTGAACGAGATCGGCGTCGCGTTCGCGTCGATCCAGTCGTTGATTTCGATCTGGTCCGGCGGCGTCTGTGCGCCGTTTGTGTTCTTATAGTCATTACTCGTAGGCATACCATCTCCGACAACCATCCATGGCTTCTGTATGCCAAGCGCCGTACTCAAATCTTGGAGGTCAACGATCGCAAGCATCGGCACCGATCGCAATTGATACTCGGCATGCACCGTCTCGTCGAGCAGATTCCCAGAGGGACGAAGTTCCGGGTTCCAGAAGAAATAGCGATTGCTATTGTCGTCGGGTGGGTCGAGTTCAAGGAAGGAGTTGCCGCCCGCGGCGAGGCTGCCGAGTTCCTCTGCGTTGGTCACAACCGTCCCCTCGGGGCTGAATCGGATGATGAAAGTGTCCATCAGCTTGACGTGCCGATCTGTCGGCGGACCATCGTCGGCAAAAATGCGAACATCTGTGCGAGGGAAGAGCCAAGGATCCTTGCTAGTGGAACCAGAATAGCGGAACATGCTGCCGAGATCCTCGTACCAGTTATAAGCATCAACTTGGTTATTCCGGTCGCGCGACGCTCCATACCCGTATCCATACACGCCTGCACCACGAGGCAGATCAACCGGCGCTTGACCTTTAATAGCGATAAAAACGGTGGCCGCAGTCATGTCGTTGCCCGCGTCATACACCACCCCCTCCGCCCGCAGCACTTCCATTGAGCAGACCTGGCGCCGGGTGTCGAAGCGGAACATCACCGCCACGTCGCGCCCCTCGCGCACCGCCTGGGCGCGGGCGTTGTTGAGCGTGTTGGTGACGGCGTTGATCGCGCCGGAGAGGCGCCCCGACTTCTGGATCGCCTGGAACGCCGGCAGCGTCATCACCACCAGCACCAGAATCACCCCCATCACCACGAGCAGTTCGACGAGGGTGAACCCCACCCGCTCTCGACGCCTCCATGGAACGTTGTGAAGTCCGGTGTGCATGATTCGGCCTCTGCTTTGCGGCCGCGACGGCGTCGCCGCGGCGGAAGATCAGTTCGACGGCGGCTTCCTGACCTCATACGAGTACAGGTTGTCCTCCAGTGTTTCATAGACGCCGTCGGGACCGGCGGACATGAAGTACGGCCGCTCATTGACGGGCGTCCCGAACACGCGGAACGTATCCTCGTTGTCCGCGTGCGGATGAATGTAGAGAATCTCCAGGCCCCACGGATCGCGCACCGAGGGGCGCTCATCCTCGGTCACCCGCCCCGCATACGGATACCCGGCGAGGTCGGCGTAGATCTGCTGGCGCTTCACGAGGAAGGAGGCGTCGATCGTCCCGAGTTGCTTGTCGATGCCCGCGTAGCCCTGCACCTGCTCGATGTAGACCGCCACTTCGCGCCAGGTGCGGCGATCAGGCGACCCCTGGCCGGTGGGCGGGATGTACGCACGGCGGACGAAGGGGGGGATGGCTCCCTTGTCCGCCTGATACTCCGTGAGCGTCGCGTCGAGCGTGAGGAGGAGTTGGCGGCACTGATCGACCTTGGACTTGGCGATCACGCCGCGCCCCACCACCACCGTCAGCCCGGCCAGCACCACCACCAGCAGGATGACGATGAGCATCTCCACCAGCGTGAAGCCGGCCGGCGTCGAGCGGGCGCGAGAACGGATTGACCTCGGAGCGTTCATGACTGAGCCCTCACGATGTTGTCCTTGTTCTCTTCCGCATCGACCTTGTCATCATGCGCTTTGGCGTCCGGTCCGGTGGACATGAGGATGTACTCCACGGAGCGGCTCTGCATCTTGAAACTCTCGACCTGGTCCGCACTGAGCGAGCCGAACCAGACGGGGACTTCACCTTCAAGCGTCCTGCCGGGAGGAAGCACCTTGGGCCAGTGGCGGTAGTAGCGGATGGCGCCGCCCCAGTAATCGGCGATGACAAAGAGCGGTCGCGTGTCGGTGAACGCCTGGCCGTTGCGGTTGGCGCCGTAAACGATGCGATCCTCGCCGCCGATGGCCAGGTAGGGGCCGAAGGTCGGCCCGGGAATCACCTTGGGATCGCCGAGCGATCGGCCCGGCTTCTCCTGATCGCGCCAGTACTGCTTGCGCCCGTTTCCGCGGCTGCTCGTGTAGGTGTAGCCCCAGGAGCGGTCGCGTCCGGGATCGCGGAATCCCGCGCCGGCCGCGCCGTCGTCGTACTCATCCTGGACGCCGTCGCCGTTGAGATCGCCCACGCCGAGGAGGTAGGGCGCGAGCGACAGCGAACTGTAATAGTCGATTCGATCCACGCGGTTGAGCGCGTAGGGAACGAGTTCAGCGCTGCCGGTGGCGGAGATGGTGTCGTCGAGCAGGGGCGGCAGGAAGCCGTGGTCGGATTTGAACTGCGAGAGGCCCATGTCGATGGCGCGCATGAGTTGCTCGGTCGAGGCCGACTCCCCCGTGCCGCGCACCTTGTTGAGCGCGACGATGAGGACGCTCACGAGCAGCCCGACGATCGCGACGACCATGAGCAGTTCGATGAGCGAGAAGCCTCCTCGCGGGCGGAGGCGCCGCCTCCGCCTGTTCGCCTGTGGTCGTGCCATACGGGCCGTCCTTTCCGCTTCATCCGAGATGTGCCGCGCCGGGCGTTTCATCAGTTCCGAACCTCGATGCGTTTCACTGGCCCACCGTCTCGATCATCTTGACCAGCGGCATGAAGAGCGCCACGACGATTGTTCCGACGATCACGCCGAGCACCACGACCATGAGCGGTTCGAGCAGCGAAACGAGGGAACTCACCGCCACCTCGACCTCTTCGTCGTAGTTGTCGGCGACTTTGAGGAGCATCGCGTCGAGATCGCCCGTCTCTTCGCCGACGTCCACCATGTTGACCACGATGGCGTCCACGACCTTGGTCTCGCGCAGCGGGTTGGCGAAGGACTCGCCCTCGCGGATCGAGTCGTGCACCTTGGTCAGCGCCTTCTCATACACGTAGTTGCCCGAGGTGTCGCGCGTGATCATGATGGCTTCGAGAATCGGCACGCCGGCCGAGATCAGCGTGCCCAGCGTCCGCGTAAACCGCGCCACCGTCGCCTTCTTGATCAGCGGACCGACGAGGGGGATGTACAACTTCACTCGATCGACAACGGCCCGCCCCGGTTCCGTCTTGCGCGCCAGTTTGATGAACAGGAAGGCGATGAAGGGCGAGGCGATCACCCAGACAAACCCCGGGATGGTCTGGCCCGGATCGGCGGCGGCCATCCACCGGCTCGTGTCGATCAGCCAGACGGTCAGGCCGGGCAGTTCGATCTCGAAGTCGACGAAAATCTCCTGGAACTTCGGAATCACGAAGACCATGATGCCCGTCACGATGAGCACCGCGATGCTGATGACCGCGGCCGGGTAGATCATGGCGCCGCGAATCTTGGCGCGAAGACGCTGCGCTTTTTCGAGGAAGTCGGCGAGACGCTGGAGGATCAGATCGAGCACGCCGCCGATCTCGCCCGCCGCCACCATTTTGACGTACAGACGGTCGAAGGCCTTGGGCTGCTTGGCCATCGCGTCCGAGAGCGTGCTGCCGCCTTCGACGTCTTCGGCGACTGAGCCGATGATGTTCTTCATCAGCCCCGGTTTCTGCTGCTGTTCAAGCACCTGAAGCGATCGAAGCAGCGAGAGGCCCGCGTCCTGAAGGGTGGACAACTGGCGGGTGAACTGCGTGAGCGTCTTGGTCTTGACGCCGCCGATGCTGACGGTGAATTCGCCCTTCTTGCGCTTCTTCTTCGCGGGCTTGCCGGCTTCGGCCTTGGCCCCGCCCTTGGTCTTGCGCTCGCGCACAGACGTGGGGAAGAACCCCATGCTCTTGATCTTGGTGATGGCCTCGTCGCTGGTCGCGGCGTCAACCTCCGCCTTGCGAGGCTTGCCGGAGGCGTCGAGCGCTTCGTACGCAAAAGTGGGCATGGTGGTCGCTCCAGATTCCTGATCGGCGCCGCAGCGCCGCATGACTCTCGTTTTCGAGGCCCCGGCCGGCCGGGACGGCCGCCGGCTCCGCCCGGCGGTCAATCCTCTTCGCTCAACGTCTCGCGGATCACCTCGTCGATGGTCGTCTGACCCTCATAGATCGCGTGCAGACCCGATTCCCGCAGACTTCGCATGCCGCGCTTGCGGGCCTCGGCCCGCAGCAGCCCCACGCTCGCCTGCTTTATGATCATCTCCCGCAGGTCGTCGTCGATGACCATGATCTCGAAAATCGCCATGCGGCCCTTGAAGCCCGAGCCGTTGCAGGTGTCGCAGCCTTTGCCGCGGAAGAAGGTGCGGCCCTTGACGTCCTCCGGCCGCAGCTCGAGTTCCATCAGTTCCGTCTCGGAGGGAACATACGCCTCTTTGCACTTGAGGCAGATGCGCCGCACCAGGCGCTGGGCCACGATCGCCTCGATCGTGGCGGTGAGGAGGAACGCCTCCAGCCCGAGGTCGAGCAGACGCACGATGGAACTCGGGGCGTCGTTTGTGTGCAGCGTCGTAAAGACGAGGTGGCCCGTGAGCGACGCCTGCACGGCGATTTCGGCCGTCTCCTTGTCGCGGATTTCGCCGACGAGGATGATGTCGGGATCCTGGCGGAGGAAACTGCGAAGCGTGCGCGCAAAGGTCAAACCGATCTCGGCGTTCATCTGCACCTGGCACAGGCCGTCGATGTCGTACTCGACGGGGTCTTCGGCCGTGAGGATCTTGACGTCGGGCGTATTCAGGTTGTTCAGGGCCGCGTAGAGCGTCGTCGTCTTGCCGCTTCCGGTCGGGCCCGTCACGACGATGATGCCGTTGGGCTTCTTGATCAGCTGCTGCATCTTCTTGTATTCGTCCTGGCGCAGACCGATCTTGTCGAGGCTCAACTGGACGTTGGAGCGGTCGAGGACGCGCATGACGACGGATTCGCCGAAGATCGTCGGAAGGACGGAGACGCGCAGGTCAACGGGGCTGCCGCCGACCTGGAGTTCAATGCGGCCGTCCTGCGGCAGGCGGCGCTCGGCGATGTCGAGGTTCGACATGACCTTGATGCGCGAGGCGATGGGCATCGCGAGGTAGGCCGGCGGCGGAATCATCTCGTAGAGCACTCCGTCGATCCGGTAGCGCATCTTGAACTCATCCTCGAACGGTTCAAAGTGAATGTCCGAGGCCCGGTCGCGGATGGCCTGCAGCAGCACCAGATTGATGAGCTTGATGACCTGGTTGTCGTGGGCGGCGGCGGCGATCTCGCTCAGGTCGATGGAGTCGCCCCGGCCCTGGAACTGCGCCAGGTCTTCCCGGCCGGCGAGTTCGTCGTACATCGACGTCAGGCCCGTGTCCTGCGTCGAGTAGTGCTTCTTGATGAACTCCGTCACCTGCTTCTCAGGCGCCAGCACAGCGGTCACCTTGAAGCCCATGAGCAGGCGGAGGTCGTCCACGGCCGAGAAGTTGTCCGGCGACTTGATCGCGACGGTGATATGCCTGGTCTTGGGATCGAAGTCGATCGGGGCGACCTGGTAGGCGTTCGCCGACACCGCGGGCAGGGCGGCGATGGCTTCCTCGCTGATCGAGAGCTTGTCGAGGTCGACGAGTTCCATGCCGGCCTGGTACGCCAGGGCCTTGAGGATGTCGTCTTCCTGGATGTAGCCCAGTTCGAGCAACGCTTCGCCGAGACGGACCTTGCGCTTCTTCTGGAGCGCCAGCCCTTCGTAGACCTGCTCGCGCGTCACCCGCCCCATCTTGGTCAGGACGCGCCCGAACTTCCGGCCTTTGTATTCAGAGAGGTCCGCCATCGATCCGCTTTCCCATATCAGGGGGCAACTCGGGAGTGGACCGGCACGCTGTGCCTCGCACCGGGCCACCCCCGGCTACCTTCCACTCATTATTACCCAGTTCTCGGTGCACTGCAATCAACATTCTCGAAAACAAACATTCTTTCTCGTAGATTTCAGGGCATTTTACACATGGCCGACCAGCCCGAGTGTCCGAATATGCCGAGGCGACACCCGATGATCCCAGACGGAACGCCGGAGAAACGCACCGATTGAAGCCCCGCCGAACCGCGCGGGAAGGCTCCTTCTCGGACGAACGCCGAGCGTTCCTGGCATGCTCTGACCCCCGGTCCGGGCATACTACGCCCGAAGTCGCGGTCTCATTCCTCGGTCTCATCGAGTTCGGTCCGGCCGACCACCCCGCCGGCCCGATGGACCTTTTGAGTGAGGTCCATGGGGTTCTTCCCCTTGTCGATCATCTCGTCGGCCGAGATCATGCCGCGCTCGTACAGCGACCAGAGGTGGTCGTCGAGCAACTGCATGCCGAACTTCTTGCCGGTCTGGATGGCCGAGTCGATGCGGAAGACCTTGTTCTCGCGGATGAGGTTGGCGATGGCGGGGGTGACGACGAGGAACTCGTAGGCGGCCACGCGGCCGGGCTTGTCCACCCGGGCGAGCAGGGCCTGGCTGAGGATGCAGATGAGCGTGACGGACAACTGGACCCGGACCTGCTCCTGCTGATTGGTCGGGAACGCGTCGATGACGCGGTTGATGGTGCCGGCGGCCCCGGTCGTGTGAAGGGTGGCGAAGACGAGGTGGCCGGTTTCCGCCGCCGTGATCGCCGCCTCGATCGTCTCAAGGTCGCGCATTTCGCCCACGAGAATCACATCCGGGTCCTGGCGCAGCACGCGCCTGAGCGACTCGGAGAACGAGGGGACATCGACCCCGACCTCACGCTGGTTGACGATGCACTTCTTGTGCGGGTGGTAGTACTCGATCGGGTCCTCAATCGTCACGATGTGGTGGTCCATGTTGACGTTGATGTAGTCGATCATCGTCGCCAGCGAGGTCGTCTTGCCTGACCCGGTCGGGCCGGTGACGAGGAACAACCCGCGGGGGCGACGGATGAGTTCCTTGCAGATCGGCGGCAGGCCGATCTGCTCGAACGACATGATCTTGTTGGGGATCTGCCGCAGCACGAGCGAAAGAGCGCCCTTCTGGCGGAAGACCGAAACGCGGAATCGGGCCTCTTCGCCGTAGGCGAAGCCGAAGTCGCACGTCCCCTCCTCCTGCAACTCCTGCTGGCTGCGCTCGGAGGTGATGGACTTCATGAGCGCCATCGTGTCGTCCGGGCCGAGCATCTTGGTGTTGAGTTCGCGCAGTCGGCCATGCAGACGGATGGTGGGCTTGCGCCCGACCGAGAGATGGAGGTCGGAGGCGCCCTGCCGGATGACGGTTTCGAGAAGTCGATCAATCTGAAGGGTTGACATCGCGGATCGTCCTTGTGGTGGCCGCGGCCGGCCTTAGATTCGTGCCCGCCTTGCAATTGGAACCGGGAGGGCGCATGGGGTTATTCCTCGACGATGCCGGCGACCTGGGCGACGCGGGCGATTTCGTCGGGCGTGGTCACACCGTTGAGGATCTTGATGCGGCCGTCGCCCAGCAGCGGCCTCATCCCCGCCGCCAGCGCCTCGGTTCGAATAGCGCTGAGGGGGGCTCGCTTGAAGGCCAGGTCTCGCAGCACCGAGTTCATGAGCATCAACTCGAAGATGGCCTTTCGACCGCGGTAGCCGGTCCCGCCGCAGGCGGCGCACCCGACGGACTTGTAGATCGTCGCCGACTGGCAGTCCGCCGCGGTGATGCCGCAGAGGTTCAGGAACTTCGGGTCGGGGTTCGGGTCCGGCGCCTTGCACTTGGGGCAGAGGACGCGAATGAGGCGCTGCGCCATGACCGCCTGGATCGAACTGGCGACGAGGAAGGGGGCGACCCCCATGTCGATCAGGCGGGTGATGGCGGAGGGAGCGTCGTTGGTGTGCAGCGTGCTGAAGACGAGGTGGCCGGTCAGTGCCGCCTGGATCGCCACCTCCGCCACCTCGTGGTCGCGGATTTCGCCGACGAGCACCACGTTGGGGGCCTGGCGGAGCATCGACCGCAGAATCGAGGCGAACGTCAGGCCGATCTTCTCGCGCACCTGGCACTGGTTGATCCCGGTGAAGTTGTACTCGACGGGATCCTCGGCGGTAATGATCTTCTTGTCGGGCCGGTTGAGGATGGACAGGGCCGAGTAAAGGGTGGTCGTCTTGCCGGAGCCGGTCGGCCCCGTGACGAGAAAGATCCCGCTGGGCCGGCGGATGATGCGGTTGAAGATCTCGAGGTTGTCGCGCTCGAAGCCGAGGTTCTCCAGTCCGATGCGGACCGATTCGGGGCGCAGAATACGCAGGACGATCGACTCGCCGTGGTACGCCGGGCAGGAACTCACGCGGAAGTCGATCATCGACCCGTCGATGGTCATCTTGATGCGGCCGTCCTGCGGCAGGCGCTTCTCGGCGATGTTGATGCCGGCCATCAGTTTGATGCGGGCGAGCACCGCGTTCTGCATCCGCTTGGGAAGGTCGTCGCGGATGTGGCAGACGCCGTCGATTCGGTACCTGAGCCGCACCCGGTCCGCGAAGGGCTCGACGTGGATGTCCGAGGCTCGGGTGCGCACGGCCTCGGAGATGAAGCGGTTGACGAGCTTGATGACCGGGGCGTCTTCGCCCGCGGCGATGTCGATCGAGGAGTCAACCGACTTGTCCATCGTGACATCGATGGACTCGGTGACGAAGGAGCCGGCCTCTTCAAACATCGACTTGCCGGCGGCGGGCATGCCGAGTTTGTTGTCGATGAACGCCTTGATGTCGCTGCGCGAGGTGACCTTGGTGTCAATCTCGCAATTCAGCCGGAAGCGCAGCATGTCGAGCAGCTGCAGGTCCATCGGGTCGTGGATGAGCAGTTTGAGACGGCCGTTGTTCTTGCTCAGCGGGAGGACGAAGTGCTTTTTGATGAGGTCTTCCGGGAGGAGATCGAAGGTAATCTGCTCCGTCGCGCCCGGGGCGTTGAGATCGAAATACTCGAGTCCGAACTGCTGAGCGATCGCTCGGGCACAGTCGGATTCCTTGACAAATCCGAGTTCGACGAGGGCGTCGCCGAGTCGCTTGCCCTGGCCCTTGGCCATTTCGAGCGCGCGGTTGAGTTTGGCGTCGTCGAGTTTGCCCTCCTGCACGAGGATCTCGCCTAGTTTGAGCCGCTTTCTGGCCATATGGCTCCGCCCCAGTCCCACTCAGTTTGCTCGATCGCGTCGAACGCACCGCCGCGTGCGGCCCCGGAACCGGGACATCTCGCTGCCGCCGACGCATCACAGACATTATCCCGAAGCGGCCGCAGTTGCCACTTCCGGGACGAATCTGGCACGCCTGCCGCGTCGCGCACCAGGAGCGCTCACCCCCAAAGCAGCCCATTCGCCTGCCGAGGCGGCGCGGTTCCGTCGATTCAGAGCCCCTCGGGCCTCACCCGCCGGCGTCGGCGCCGCCCATGGCGGCTTCCGCCCCTCCCAGCGGGATGACCGGATCCCAGGTCAACCACTCCGGATCGACCTGAGCGGCAAGATCAAAGCGATGCCCCGCCTTGACCGTGCTGCCCGGTCGCTTGGAGGGAGTGGCGAAGGCGATGCCCCCCGTGAGGATCGACTCGAGCGAGTCAGCCCGCAGCGTCAGGCCGCCGAAGAGTCCGAAGTCCACTCCGACGCCGCTTGCGTTCCAGAATTGTGAGGTGTCGCGTACAAGTTCGACGTACGGCGGGTCAATCGCCGCGCTGATCTCGACGCGCGTCGCGTCCCCCGCCAGGCGGATATCGAACACGCTTCCGACGCGCACGTCGCGGTAGGTGACGGGTGAACCGATGCTGACCGATCCCCGGCGCGGGGCAAGCAGCACAATGGTGAGGGATCCGGGCGCCGCGGCATTCAACCGAGGGGGCGACTCGAGGCCGGTGAAGCGCGTTTGCCGGGCAGAGCCGGTCGGCGCCGGTGCGACTTCGATGTAGCGCGGCCCGAGCAGGGCATCCAGCCCCGTCACGCCGCGCAGGCTGACCTCCGGCCGCACGATCCAGAAGGCCGCGCCTTCCGCCGCGAGCGCCTCCGCGTCGGGATAGAGGCGGACCCGTGCCGACACTCCCTCGAGGTTCGGAGACAGCCGCACACGCTCGACCACTCCCACCTGCACCCCGCGACAGTTGACGGGGTCGTTGGCGGAGAGTCCGCGACCATCGCGGAAGGTGATCGTAATGGGCAGGCCGCGCTGCCGGATGGCCTCGTAGACGAGAGCACCGACGACAAGCAGCGCCAGCAGCGGCGCGATCCATGCCCAGGAGGCCCAGGAGCGGCGCGGGACGATCCGCGCCTCAGGGAGCATCGTCGTCGGGGCGGGCGCTTCGGCCCGAGGAGCAATCGGCTCACTCATGACCTCGCCTCCGGTTCCCAGATGGCCTCCGGATCGAAGGCGGCAGACGCGAGGAGGCTCAGAACCACGACGCCGGCGAAGGCGGCGGCGCCGGGTCCGGGATGGACGCTCATCCAACTGCCGAGTTTCACGACCGCCACGAGCAGCGCCACGAGAAGCACATCGACCATCCCCCACCGGCCGATCCACTCGAGCGAGCGGTAGGTCGCCGCGCGATGCCGGCCGGGAAGGAGCAACTCGCCGGTGCAGAGAACGAAGGTCGCGCCGATCTTGAGCAGCGGAATGATGATCGAGCAGACGAACACGACCAGCGCCACGAGAATCGAGCCATCGGCGAGGAGTTCGACGACGCCGGACCAGACAGTCGCTTCGCTGCGGTGGCCGAGCCGCTCGATCTCGATGACCGGCAGGAGCATGGCGGGCGGGTAGAGGATAAGCGCGCCGAGGGCGAAGGCGGCGGCCCGCGCCATCGACCGGGGCGCGGCCGCGTGGCGCACCACCGCGTTGCACCGCGCACAGCGAGCCTCATGCCCCCGCGGCACCGCGCGCACCCGCTGGATCAGGCCGCAGCACCGGCAGGGACGAAGTGAAGCGAACACCGAAGCGGACAGCGTCGGATCAGCCTCAGGCGGGGCCGCCATCACCGGCGACTGGCTCATGCAGGGAGTGTAGATCGGTTCCGGGGGCAGGATCGCGCCGACGCGGCGGGAACAACGGACCAGGCATGCTCCAACCTACGGCTCGGCCGACGGCTTCGCCGCGGCGCGGCGCTTCGCCTCCGCGTACTCGTCGATCCAGTAAATCCCGCCCTCAAACACCCATTGCCAATCGATCGCGGTCGTGTTCCATCGGAATGACCACCCTGCCGCCCATCCATCAGGTCGAACCGCCGGAGCCGAAGCAGCGCCGAGATCGAAAAGCAGCGCGTCGATGAGAGTGCATTGCTGCGCATCGGCGCTGCGGCGTCGAGTGGCTTCGAGGAGCGGCACAACGGCGGAACCGAAGCCCGCGATCGCCGGACCGGCGGCGGTGGCGTCGCCGGAGATCGCGTTGTCCGCGAGGCACTCCACGAGAATCGGGTAGGCGTCAACCATCCCGCGCGAGAACCCGCAGTAGCCGCACAGCATCGCGCAAAGCACGCGCTGCTGATGATCATCGGTCGTGCGCAGCGCTCGAACGATCTCCCATTCGACTTTCGGCGAGGTTCGGGCGTGCCGGGCGAGATAGGCGACCGCCGTTTTGGCGTTGCCCCCGTGAACCTCGTACCGGTCATCGCGCAGCGCCTCGATGGCGACGGCGATGAGGTGGTCGTCCGGCGGTGCCGCGCCCCGCTGCCGATCCGCCTGCGCGAGGAGGACAAAGGCGTGCTGGCGCTGCTGACGATCAGGCGAACGCACGGCCTCGTGGAGCGCGGGCAGCGCGGCATCGCCGAGGCGGTCGATCTGTTCGGTCGCCTCGATCGCGTTGCCGCGCACCGCGTCGTCTCGAAGGTCGTGAGCCAGTTGTTCGAGGAAGCGCTGCTGCGCCTGGGGTGAAGCGTCGCCCGCTCTGACCCGCTTGAAGAGTTCTTCGCGCACGGCCGTGCGGCGGAGGCTGACTCCCGTCTCGCGCAGTCCGAGCAGTGAGCAGGTCGGGGCGTAGCGGATCCACCCGTCACCTCGCGAGAGCATGGCGGCGAAGGATGCGCTCGTCAGGATCATCGAGGCGAAGGCGACGCGGCCGGGGCGCGACCGACTTGCCACGACGAGGCGCTGCCGCGGCGCGACGGTCTGGCCGCACTCGGGACAGCGCACCAATCCGCTCCCGTCTATGGGGGGCTGATGCGAGAGGTCATAGCCGCACGCGTGCCGCACCAGCAGCCGCCACGGCAGCAGCGCGTCCACCCACCAGACCGATCGCCGCGTCGGGCAGTAGCCGCATGGGCGGCGGGCGGTGCGTGCGGCCCGGCGGCGCTGGCGGACCACGGCGACGCGGGCCGCGAGCCACATCAGCGCCCCGAGAGAGAGCGCCATGAAGAACGCGGAAAGCCAGAAGAGAATGCCGTCGAGGATCACGCAGCGCCGATTCCGTCGCGGACGACCCCGTTGCGGGGCGCGACTGAAAGAGATCATCGTTCGTTCCCGGCAGAGAACCGCAGAAACCGCGCGGCCGGCGCGGCGGCGCAGCGTCAATAGAATCGCGTCATGAGATTCCGGCTTGAGCACGCCCTTTCGCCGCTCGTCGCGCTCTACCTGGCGTCGTCGGCGCTGGCGTGCGTCCTTGCCCCACTGACGGTTCAGATCCTCGCGCTCGCGAGCCGGTCGCAGGAGGCGGCGCTCGATCTCCGCGCCGCGTCGCTCTGGCGGCTGGAAGACGCGCCGGGGCTGCTCGGAGTGACGTTCGGCTGGTCAGCGGCGATCGCGCTCGGCGCCGCGCTGATCGGCGTGCCCGCCGGATGCAGCCTGGCCAGGCTCGGCGCGTCGCGGGCAGGAAGGACGTGGACGGCGCTGGCCGTCGCGGTGGTGTGCGTTCCGCCCTACCTCCTCTACTGGGTCTGGGGGCTGCTGCGTCTGCCCGGTTCGCCTCTTGGCGAGTGGGCGCATGCGGCTCCGTGGCGGGCGCAAGCGCTGCAGGTCTGGCAGTTGTGGTGGGGATTGGTGTGGTGGACCTGGCCGCTCGTCGCCCTGCCCGTCGCGGCGGCGCGGCGTGCCGTGCCGCCGGAGCGCGAGGCCATGCTCCGCCTCGACGGCGCGGGCGCACTCGGACGCGCGGCCGTCATGCTGCGCGAGATTCGACCGGCCGTCCTCCTCGGCGGAGGGCTGGCCTGGATTTTCACCCTGACCGGGTTTGCGGCGTTCGATCTGGCGGCCACGAGTCTGCCCCTGGCGGACACGTACGGCAACGTCCTGCGCCGGATCCGTTTCGAGGCCGGCGCAGAGGCGACGCTCATCGCCTCCTGGCCCCTCGTCGCCGCGAGCCTGCTCCTCGTCGGCGCCGTCGCGGCCGCCTCGCGCGGCGCCGATCTTGCCGCGGACGGGGCGGACTTGTCGCGCCGGCGGCGATACTCGCACCTGCCGCTGGGTGTCGCGATGGCCATCGCGTTGGGCCTGCCCATCGCCATCATGCTCAGGCGCGTCGGCGGCTTCGAGCCGTTCACACGGCTCGGGCCTCTCGAAGGCCGGGCGCTGGTCGAGAGCATTGCCTGGGCACTCGTCGCCGGCGCCGCGCTGGCGGCACTGGCGCTCGGGCATGCGCTGGGCTGGAGCAGTGCCAGTCGCTTCGTGCGGCGCCTGACCACGCTCTCGGCGTTCGGCTGGGCGATCATGGGAGTCATGCCGGCTGCCGCGCGCGGCGCAGCGCTCGTGGCGGCGCAGCGCAACCTCACTCACGTCGCAGGATGGGAGGTTCTCCCCGAGACGCTCTGGCTGACGCTGCCGGGGGGCGCCTACCTCGCCTGGCCCATTCTCGTCATCTTGGGGTACCTCAGTGCGTACGGGATCGTCGCGGTGCTCCTCGGCTGGTGGCTGGCGCGAGGCGAGGACGAGGCGGGTCGAGGCATGCGGCTCCTTGACGGCGCCGTCTCGCTTCCCGCGTGGCTCAGCGCGCGGGGAAGCGCCGCAGCCGCGGCGCTCGGCGCGGCGGGTCTGCTTGGAGCAGCCCTGTCGCTCGGTGAAGTCTCGACGACCATGATCGTCCTCCCCCCCGGGCCCAACAGCCTCACTCAGCGCCTCCTCAACAAGATGCACTACGCCTACGAGGACTCGGCGGTCGCGACGTGCCTGGTGCTGCTCGCGATCGTCCTCCCCGCCGGCTTCCTCGCGTCGCTGTGGATCGGCGCGGCAAGGAGTTGGGGGACCGCTTCGCGAGCGCCTCGCTCCGGTGCGCTGTTGCTGGTCGGCGCCGCCGCGGCGCTGCTCGGCGTCCCGGGGTGCGATCAGCCGCCCCCGCTCGCCGATCAGGCGTTCGAGCCGACGATGATCATCGGCTCAACCGGGCGGGCGCCGGGGCAGTTCATCTACCCGCGCGGTTTGGCGTGCGACGAGCGCCGGCAGCGCCTCTGGGTCGTTGACAAGACGGGGCGCATTCAGCGCTTCGATGCTCGCGGCCGGCTGCTCGACGCCATCATCCTCCCGGAATTCGATCAGGGATACCCCACGGGGCTGAGCGTCGAGCCTGAATCGGGGCGCCTCTTCGTCGCCGACACGCACGAGCACCGCATCCTCGTCTACGACGAACAGGGCCGCCTGCAGCGCACCTTCGGCTCGGAGGGAGACGAGAGCGGCCAGATGCTCTACCCGACGGATGTCGCCTTCGGGCCTGACGGAGTCATCTTCGTTTCCGAGTACGGCGGCAACGATCGCATCCAGGCCTTCGATGCGCTGGGCCGGCCGCTCTACTCGTTCGGTACGTTCGGATTCGGAGAGGGTGAGTTCAATCGACCGCAGTCCATCGACTACGACGCCAGGCGCGATGAACTCGTCATTGTGGATGCGTGCAACCACCGCATCGTCGTGACGGACCCGGCGGGGAACTGGAAGTTCACGGTCGGCGGGCCGGGCCGGGCGCCGGGGCAACTTTCGTATCCCTACGGACTGGTCGTCCAGGAGGATGGGACGTTCCTCGTCAGCGAGTTCGGCAGCAGCCGGATTCAGCACCTGGGACGCGATGGGAAGTGCCTGGGGGTCTGGGGGGTGGTCGGCACGGGGCCCGGCTGCCTGCAGACGCCCTGGGGGCTGGGAGCGATTGGAGGCACACTCTTCGTCGTAGACAGCCGCAACGACCGGGTGCAGGCGCTGCGCCGGCCCTGAAGAGCGGATCCGGCGCGCAGAATTCGCGAGGCCCCCGCAATAACTCGGCGGCAGGAAACGTTGGGAAGAAGGCGGACCGATCGTCGGATCACGCCGGACATGCACCCCAGCCAGGAGAGACTCACCATGGCCAGGAATCTACTTGCAGTGCTTCTGACCATTCTTGCCGTCGCGTTGTTCGCGCCGGTCCAGCCGGCCACAGCCTCAGAGCCCATCGAACTCAGCGGCGTCATCACCGCCGTCGGCGAGAACGGCATCGCGCTGCACACCCGGCGCGGCGAAGTTCGCATCGTGGTGACGGAGCGGACGGCCATCAGCCTCAACGGGGAGCGCGTCCGTCTTGGCGCCCTCCAGCCGCGGGATCGCGCCCACGTAGTGGCGGAATGGACCCGCACCCGTCAGGGTCCGCGCCTCGTCGCCCACTCCATCCGCGCCTTTCGGCGATAGGCATCCGCCGGCCGAACGAGTCCGCCCGGTGATGATGTGGACCGATTGAAGTAAGGAGCGCTCCACCTGACCTCTGCGCCGCTGGGGGAGCGCTCTGTTCACGTGCGCCCCGCGCCCGCAAAGGACCGCACCGCATCGCACACACGATCAATGTCCTCCTCGGTCAGCTCGCAGTGAACGCTCAGGCGCACGCGGGCCGCGTTCGGCGCCACCGTCGGCGATCGGATCGCGGGGGCGAGGATTCCGTGCCGGCGCAGGTGGTCGGCCAGGGCGAGGGCCCGGTCTGCGGCGCCGACGATGATGGGCACGATCGGCGTCGGATCATCGCGCACCGCAAAGCCCGTTTCACGGAGACGGGAGCGAAGCCGCCGGGCGGCGAACGCGAGGCGCTCGCGCCGCTGCGGTTCAGACTCGATGAGATCGAGCGCGGCGTCGATGGCCGCGACCTGCGTCGGCGGTGGCGCCGTCGTGAAAAGGAAGGGTCGAGCCGCGTTGATCAGCCACTCGATCAGCAGCGAAGGCCCTGTCACCAGGCCGCCCAGCGATCCGAGCGCCTTGCTGGCCGTGGAGACCGTGGCGTCAGCGAGGCCCTGAGCGTCGGCGCCGCGTCCCTCTGCTCCGAGCACGCCCGTGGCGTGTGCTTCATCCACGATGAGCACCGCTTCGTGCTCATCGCGAACAGCCGCAAGCGCCTCAATATCCGCGACGTCGCCATCCATCGAGAAGACGGAATCCGTCACGATGAAGCGGAGGCGCTCGGGCTGCTCCTTCCGGTGCGCTTCGAGCAGCGTTGCGAGACGGTCCAGGCGGCCGTGCGGAAACGTGCGCATCGCCGTCCCCTCCGCCGCAGCCAGCCGGGCGCCGTCGATCAGGCTGGCATGCGAGTGCTTGTCGATCGCGATGAGATCTCCCGGCCCGGCAAGCGTGGAAAGGAGCGCCACGTTGGCCATGTAGCCCGTGGGAAAGAGAAGCGCCGCGGGGGCGTGCTTGAACCGGGCGAAGCGTGCTTCGATCGCGACGTGCGCCGCGCTCGTCCCTTCGACAAGACGGCTCGATCCGCTGCCGGCGCCGGCGCGCTGCGCGGCCTCGCACACCTTCGCGATGAGATGCGGATGGCGCCGCAGGCGCAGGTAGTCGTTGTTGGCGAGATGGAGTAGGCCCGGCCGTTCCAGATCCGGCGGCTCGTCAGGCGCAATGCGGCACTGGCGGCGCAGCGACGAGGCCGCACGGCGGGCCAGTTCGCGCTCGATGCGCTCGAGCCAGTATGGTGCGTGCTGATGGCGCGTCATGAGTGAACCGGCCGGCGCCGCGGGAAGAAGGCCGGACGTTGAGCCGGCGTCAGCCGCGCACCGCCGCGCGCTGCGGCGGCGTGGTGATCACAGGCACGCCTCGCTCCTCGTCGGCCTCTCCACGACCGGCCGGACCAGGCCGCGGCGAACGGCCGTGCCCGTCGCGTGAGGGGTCGGAGTCCCCGTCCACGCTGACGGCCGCGACGATTTCCTTCATCTTTCGACCCGGTTTGAATTTCACGGCCGATTTCGCGGGGACACTCACTTTCGTGAGGGTCTTGGGATTCTGCGCGAGTCGGGCCTTGCGGGGCTTGACTTCAAAGACGCCGAAGTCGCGCAGTTCGATGCGGCAGCCCTCGCCGAGCGTCTGCAGCGTCGTTTCGAGGAACTTGGTCACGATGAGCCTGACGACGGGCCGCTTCAATCCCGTCTGCGTGACGATCCGATCGATCAGTTCCTTCTTGGTCACGTTGGACATGTGATGCGCCCCCTTCCAGGGATCCGAGCCGCCGCCCGACGGACTCTGATACGGGCTCGCATTGTTCGACCCGCTCCACGCTGATTCCCTGATGAAGGCGCCACGAGGACTCATGCGGGAGCGACACCTGATCGGCCGGTGGTTGCACCGGAGGGACAGGAAACCGGCTTCGCGAGGCAACCTTGCCGACACTCCAACCCCCGTCAGTATGGCGGCTTGGGATCGGCGCGTCAAGCCTTGTCAGGGCAACAGGCACCGCATTCTCAAAAATTGTCGAGATTGGGAAAAAGGGCGCGAAGTCGCCGCGCGAGCGGCCCAGACCTTGAACCGTCGCTTCAGGGCGACACGCCGGAGCGAATACTCCGCACCGTGCGACGCGTCGCGTCGCGCGGCCGACCGCCGGAATCGCTGTACCGGTCGTACTGGCTGACCTCGAACGCCGAAAACCCGAAATGACGAGGCGGGTTGGCCCCGATCGGGAGCAGCGGATCGCGCCGGCCATGCTCCCAGTCGCCGGCGGAGAAGCCGGATGGCAGGTTGCGCGAGCCCAGGAGGTTCCGCATTTCCGGAGTCGCGAAAAGCAGAGCGGGGTTGCGGCCGGAGCCGAGTTCCCGGGGCAGCGCGGCCTGGGCCTGGCCCCTCGGCGGAGTCGGTCGTTGCGATGCGCTCGAAGCGCAACCGTTCGCCAGCGCGAGCAGGGCGCTCAAAAGGACGAGTCTTGCGATCATGGTCATTCTCCCGCCCCAATGATACAAAGGGCGGGCCAGCGAGGGCCGAGACCCGTTGCGCCACTTTCGACGGGACTGGCCCGCTGCCGGTCCCGCAGCGCGTTGCCGGCACGCGACAGGCGTGCGGCGATTCGGCGACACCGCGGGCTATCGTTCGACATGGAGTTGCCCGTTATCGGAGGCCGCGACCGCCCCACCGCCGAAGTCCTCGTGCGGGCCGTGCGCAAGGCCCACCTCGACCTCTGGCGAGCCGCGGCGGAGTGCGAGAACTCGATCGACGGAGCGATTCTGCTCAGTCGTCCCGGTCTGCGAGCCCCATGCTGGGCCAATGCGGCCTTCGAGGTGCATCAGCCTGCGGGCCGCGAGCCGGCGCAGGTGCTTGACGAGATCGACGAGACTTTCCGCGCCTGGGGGGCCTCGTGCCGCGTGCTCGCACCGGTGGAGGCGGCGCTTGACGACTCATGGACTCCCGCACTCCGCGAACGAGGCTACGCCTCCGTGGAGCGGCGCGTTTTTGTTCTTGAACAGGATGGACTCGCCGCTGAGGAGCAGCCGGCGGGCTTTCAGGCCGTCCCTGCCCGCGCGCTGCCCGCGCCATACGCGTCCTTCGTGGAGCGCGATGAGGTTCGCCGCGGCGCCAGCGAGACCGCGGCGCGCGAGGCGGCGGCGTGCGAACTGACCCACTTCGACGCGGACGGGTACGAAGCGATCGCGCTGCGCCGCGAGGGCGAGATCCTCGCCAGCGCCGCGGTGCAGACGGTGGGAGAGTTCGGCGTGCTCGGGGCGGTGCGCGGGCCGGGCGAGGAGGCCGCGCTGGCGCCGATCACGTCAGTTCTGTGGCACCTCATGGACCTGTGCCGCCGGTCCCAGTTTCGCCGCGTCATCGCCGCCCCTCATCCCGCAGACCTCCTCGGACGAAGCGTCTGCGCGCACCTGCACATGCGTGAAGTGGCACGAGTCGTCGAGTATCTCCGCCCGACCGGGGGATCGCACCGATGATCGGACGGACGCGAATCAAGGTGTGCGGCCTGCGCACGCCTGGCGATGTCGAAGCGGCAGTGGAGGCGGGCGCCGATGCGGTCGGTTTCGTGTTCGCCCCCTCGTCGCCGCGCTGCATCGAGCCGGAAGCCGCGGCGGACCTCGCCTGCCTCCTGCCGCCGATGGTCCAGGCGGTCGGCCTCTTCGTCGATCGACCCGCGAAGGAGGTGATCGCGATCGCCCAGGACGCCTCTCTCGATCTCGTGCAGTTGCACGGTCGCGAGGATCAGCGAACGGTGGATGCGGTGCGCGAGCACTGGCCGGTCATCCGCGCGGTTCGATTCGCGCCCGAGGCGGTCGATGCGTGGGCGATGAGCGCCGACATCGACGTGCTGCTCGTGGACGGATCGGACGGCGGCGGCGCGCAGACCTTCGACTGGTCGGCTCTCGCCGCGCAGCGCGAGTCGATCCGGGTTCCGCTCATGATCGCCGGCGGCCTGACGCCCGGCAACGTCGGCGAGGCGATCCGGCTCGTGCGCCCTTTCGCGGTGGATGTCTCAAGCGGCGTCGAGAGTGAGCGCGGCGTGAAAGACCCCGCGCTCATCCGCGCCTTTTGCGCCGCCGTGCGCGAAGCGGATCGGTCGATGCCGAACGGGTGAATCACCGCGGGCGAGGCCGTCCGCAACCATCTCCCTGATCCGCTGAGACGGTCGCGGCCTATCCCACGATCTGCTGGAAGGTCGCTTCGAGTTGGCGCTGGTTGGCCTTCCAGTGGAACTCGCCCAGACTCGCTTCGAACCCCGCCCGCGCCTCGCGCTCGATCTCTTCGGGATGGTCCAGGTAGTGGCACATCGCTTCGACGATCGTCTCGATCCGTTGCGGGTCGATGACCCGGCCGCAAGGCACACGCGAGAGAATCTCCCCCATGTCGCCGATGGGCGTCATGACGACGACGCAGGCGTTGGCGATCGAGTCGTAGAACTTGCTGGGGTTGATGTAGCGGAAGTTGGCGTCGGCGAGATAGGGCAGCACCGAGATGTGCATCTGCGCATACAGGTCGGGCATGTCCGTCGTCGCGTAGGCCCCGCTGAGGATGATCCCTTCGCGGTACGGCGCGATGGTGCGCGCGAACTCCTCCTCGTAGTACTCCGCGACTTTGCCCGCAAGGCGCAGCCGCGCCCGATCGGGATGCTTCGCATAGACGCGGGCGAAGGCTTCGAGCAGTTCGTGCAGGCCGGTGCCCTTGTAGACGGTGCCGAGGCGGCCGAACATGACCGGACCGCCGCGCTTCACCTCTTCGAACTTGCCCCCGGGCCAGGTCTCGATGCGCTCATCCCACAGCGGCTGGTTGCCGACGATGCTGACGTTGCGGCATCCCCACCGCTCGTACTTGCGCTTCTGCCAGTTGCTGGTGATCTGCACCGCGTCGGCCATGCGGCTGTAGCGCCGCTCGAGGCCGTAGATGATCGGCAGGAGCAGCCGGCGCGGCCCGGTCCAGAAGCCGTAGATTTCCGGCTCGTGGGCGTCGAAGATGACGGGCAGTTTCAGACGGCGCTGGATCATCGGGATCATCGGGCTGAGGTCCTGCCCGATGACCTTTACGGCGTCGAAGTTCCCGGCGGCGAGGCGGTCGAAGATCGCCCGGTGCATCCGGCGGAAGTTGAGAAAGTTCTTCGGCCCGCCCCAACTCTGCGAGCGCACCGGCACACGATGGACGCGCACGCCGAAGTGGAGTTCATCCGCGGGCAGTTTCATCTCGCGGTTGACGGCGAAGACGGTGACGTCGTGGCCGAGGTCGCGCAGAAGGCGCGCCTGGCCGCAGTAGCGGCCGTACGTTCCCTGAAAGCGCTCAAAGGTGCGGCTGATGCAGTAGGCGAGGCGCAAGGGGCGCGGCGTCGCCGCGCCGCCGAGACCGGGCTGCGGCGCTTCGCCCACGGCTGGGATCGTCATGTCAGCCATCCGCCTCTGCGCTCAGCGAACGACGATGGTGTTGCGGCCGGCGGCATTGCCCGTCTTGAGGATTTCGCGCACGTCGGGATAGAGCACGATCGAGCGCTCGACGTCCACCGCCGCGCCGAACATCACGCTGATGAAGTTGAACGCCGATTCCCACTGGGCCCGCTCGTTGGTCGGCACGAAGATGATGTCGCCGCTCCTGAGCGGGATGTTCGAAGCCCAGGTGTCCGCGTTCGGGCTGAGCACGGCGTCACGATAGTTGAAGAACCCGGCGGCGACCTGGTCCTCCGACACGCGGCGGATGAGGAGGATGCGCTTCTGCGAAGCGTCGCGCGTCAGTCCGCCGGCCTCGGCGATGCCATCGACGATGGTCATGCCGCGCTCGAAGGGGATGCGCCCCTGCTTGGGCACCTGACCCATGACGCGGACGTACTGCTGCATCTGGCTCACGAGGTTGACGGTCACGAAGGGGTCCGTGTAGTACTCCTTGAGACCGGCGCCGATCTTTCGCCGCGCATCGGCCGTCGTCAGACCTTCGAGGCGCATCGGTCCGATGTAGGGATACTGAATGCCCCCGTCAGAGTCGATCGTGTACTCGCCGTCGAGAGCAGGCTCCTGCACGATCCGGATGGCGATCCGGTCGCCGGGAACAAGGGAGTAGGGCACGGGGTCGGCGACGACGGGGCCTCCGTCGCCGCTCTCGGCCGGGGGCGCGCCGTACGTCGTCGGGTCGATCGGCTTCACGCTGCCGGAGGGCATGTTGCACCCCGTCGCGAGGACAAGGCACGCGCCAGCGGCGGCGAGCGCCAGCCGTCGAATCATCTCTGCCCGGAAGAATCCATCCACGCGTGCGTTCACTCTCGTATCTCCGGTTGTTCGCCGCCGGCAAGGCCGACGGCGGGTCAAGCATTATTGCCGTCCCCTGCCCGCGTGCAAGCCACCCCCGCGACTCGCCTGCTCCTCTCCTCGACGCCCCCGCTCGACGCCCGCCGCGCCGCCCGGGCACGCGACAGAGTATCATCCCGCTCCCGTCCGGCAAAGTCGAGCCGCGAAAGGCCCAGCAGATCGTGCGACCGGCGCCCAGGCTGCCCATCATCGCCTATCACAGTATCGACGAATTCGGCACGTCGATCTCAGTCTCTCCCGAGGATTTCCGCCGGCAGATGCGCTGGTTCGCGGAGCACGGCTGGCGGACGCTGTCGCTGAGCGAGGCGGCCCGGCTGGTCCTCGAGGGCGCACAGGTTCCGCCCCGCTCTTTCGTCCTCACCTTCGACGACGGCCTGCCCTCGCTGCTCTCCCACGCCGCTCCGATCCTCGCCGAGCACGGCTTCACGGCGACAACTTTCGTCGTCACCGGCCTCGTCGGCCGCCCGCCGGACTGGTATCGCATGCCGTCCCCCTATCGGTCAACCCCCCTGCTCAACCGCGCCGGTCTGGAACGCCTGGCGTCCATGGGCTGGGAACTGCACCCGCACACGCACGACCATCCCGTGCTGCCGCACCTGCCTTTGAACGTGCAAGCGGATCAGATCGGCCGCAGCCGATCGCTGGTGCAGGAGTGGTTCGGGCAGGCCGGCTCGGTCCTCGCGTACCCCTTCGGCCAGATCAACGCGGACACGAAGCATGCGATGAAGCAGTGCGGGATGGAGGGGGGCGTCACGCTGTCCTTCGGCACGGTGCTGCGAGCCGATGACGCGTACGCCTGGCCGCGCATCGGCTCGGCGTGGTTCAAGCGCTCCGACCTGCGCCAGCGCCTCGCCGTGACGGGGTGGCTGGAGAAGTACATCGCCCTGCGCGGACTCGTCAGGAAAGGCCGCGAGAGACACTTCCAGACGCCGACGCCCGAGACGACGCGCGGGTTGGTGGAACAGGCGTTAAGCGACCGGCATTAGGCACTGGGGACCTGGCATCAGGCACCGGGAGGCGCGGGCGGCTGGCCGATGCGCGATTCCGTTCCGGCCCTGAGGCGGGCGATGTTGCTGCGGTGCTTCCACACCACCAGCAGCGCCAGAAGCATCGTCACCACGACGAAGGGCCAGCGCTCGACGAGGCGATCGGCGAACGTGTCCTGCCCGCCTCCGCCGGGCACGATGCTGATGAAATACCACAGCGGCACGCTGATCGCCGCGAGCATCGAGGCGAGGCTGATGATGCGCCAGAGTTTCACCGCCCCGAGCCAAACCGCCATCGCGGCGAGGATCGGCCAGGTGAGGTGAGGGTAGATGCCGACCATCGAGCCGAAGGCCGTCGCCACTCCCTTGCCGCCCCGAAAGCGCAGATAGATCGAGTTCGTGTGGCCGAGGATCGCGGCGAATGAGACGCCCAGCCAGAGGAGCATCTGCATCTGCGTGATCGGCTGCTCGTGGTCGCGCAGGTCAGGCGCAAAAAGGCCGCACCACCACCCGGCGAGGACGGTCGGAATCAGCCCCTTGAGCACGTCGAGGGCGAAGCAGGTCATGCCGTACTTGCGGCCGAGGACGCGGCCGACGTTGGAGGCGCCGACGTTGCCCGAGCCGTGCTGACGGATGTCGATGCCGCGGACTTTGCCGATGAGCAGGGCAAAGGGGATCGAGCCGAGCAGGTACGCCAGGGCGATGAGGATGCTCCACTTCACAGGCTCGGACACGCGTCGCCTCCCACGCAGATGAGCGCATCATACACCGCGGGGTACGTCCGCAGCACGGAGAAGAGTCGGTGGACGACCCACAGGGCTCTCCGCGCCGCGGCTGTTCTCTGCGCGGCCGCTTCGGACTCGCCTGGGCACGATTGGCCGAGCGAGGCGGATTCGATATACTCCGCCCTTCGATGACCGCCCGCAAGTCCGCCGCTTCCGCCGTCCCGCCGCCCTACGCCGCCCGCCACGCGCGGCTGCGGCAGGCGATGCGCAACGCGGAAGTGGACGGTCTGCTCATCACCAGCGCCAGCGACATCCGCTATCTCACCCCGTTCTGCGGCGAGGACAGTTGGGCCCTGCTCACGGGCAAGAAGTTGGTGCTCATCAGCGACAGCCGCTTCGCGGAGGAGATCGAGCCGCTCGGGCAGTGGCTCGACATCGCGCTGCGGGCTGGACCGATCGCGGAAAAGGCCGGCGCCACGGCGAACGACCTCAAGGTGAAGCGTCTCGGCGTCCAAGCCGAGCACTTCACCCTCGCCCAGCAGCGGAACCTCGCCAAAGCGGCGGAGGGGGCGGCGCTTGTGGAGACGGACGGACTGCTCAGCACCCTCCGCGCCGTCAAGGACGAGGTCGAAGTGCAGTCGATCCGCCGGGCCGTGCAGTGCCAGCAGGAATCGCTCCGGGCAACGCTCGCTGACCTGCGCCTCGGCCAGAGCGAATCGGAGATCGCCGGCCGGCTCGAGTACGAGATGAAGAAGCGCGGGGCTTCGGCGGCGGCCTTCAGCACCAATGTCTCGGCGAAGGCGAACAGTTCCAAGCCCCACTACCGCCCCTCCGATCGCGTGAAACTCACGCGCGGCAAGGCGATGCTCATCGACTGGGGTGCCCGAGTCGAGGGGTACTGCTCCGACATGACGCGCACCTGGGCGATCGGCTCGATGCCGCGGCAGATCGGTGAAATCTACCGGATCGTCCTCGAAGCGCAACTCGCGGGGATCGAAGCGGTCGGCCCCGGCGCCTCGTGCCGCGAGGTCGATGCCGCGGCGCGGAAGGTCATCGAGGAGGCGGGGTACGGCGAGAATTACGGCCACGGGCTGGGGCACGGCATCGGCCTCGATGTCCACGAAGCGCCCAGCCTTTCTCCCCGCGCCGCCGAGAGCGATACGCTCAAGCCGGGCATGATCGTCACCGTCGAACCGGGAATCTACCTCCCTGGCGTCGGCGGCGTGCGCATCGAAGATGATGTGCTCGTGACGGACAAGGGCCATCGCGTCCTCTCGGACTGGCCCAAGGGGATCGAGGACGCCGTGCTGCTCTGAAGTCAGCGCCGCGGAGGGATGGACACAGCAACTCAAGGGTGCGAGCCAAGCCATGATCGATCGAAAGACCATCGAAGACCTGATCAAAATGATGGTGGAGCACGAGATCGTCGAACTCGACGTCGCCGACGGCGAGCAGAGCGTGACGATCCGCCGCGCCGGCGCGTTCAGCGCGCCGCAGGTGACGGCAACGCCGGCGATCGCCGCCGCGCCCTCGCCGCTGCAGCCCTCCGCCCCCGCGGCCGCCCCTTCGGGCGAGACTCACAAACACGCGGGCGGCGAAGGGCAGTTCATCCGCAGCCCGATGGTCGGCACCTTCTACTCGCGAGCCAATCCCGACGCCGAGCCTTTCGTCAGCGCCGGCGGCAAGGTGTCGGACTCGACCGTTGTCTGCCTCATCGAAGCCATGAAAGTGTTCAACGAGATCAAGGCCGAATGCCGCGGCACGATCGCGGAGGTGCTCGTCAACGACGGCGACGCGGTCGAGTACGGCCAGCCGCTCTTCAAACTCAAGTAACGTCCATCCTCGCCGTGGCGGTGTTCAGCCGGCGCGCTCGCGAAGCCGCAAGCGGCGAAGTCTCAGGCCCCAAGCCCCAAGCCCCTTCCATGTTTACCCGCATCCTGATTGCCAATCGTGGAGAGATCGCCGTCCGCATCATTCGTGCGAGCCGCGAACTGGGCATTCAGTCGGTGTGCGTCTTCTCCGAGGCGGATCGCGGGGCGCCGTACCTTGATCTTGCGGATGACGCGGTGTGCATCGGCCCGCCGCCGGCGCGGCAGAGTTACCTCAACATTCCGCGCATCATCTCCGCCGCCGAGGTCGCCAACGTCGATGCGATCCACCCCGGTTACGGCTTTCTCGCGGAGAATGCGCACTTTGCCGAGGTCTGCCGTTCGTGTCAGATCGAGTTCATCGGCCCCTCGCCCGAGGCGATGAGCCTTCTGGGCGACAAGATCAACTGCAAGAAACTCGCCAAGGCGAACAAGGTGCCGATCTTCCCCGGCTCGCCCGGCGGGATCGAAAGCAAGGAAGAGGCGGTCCGGCTTGCGGAGGAAATCGGTTATCCCGTGATCATCAAGGCGTCCGCAGGCGGTGGCGGGCGGGGCATGCGCATCGCGCACAACCGCGTCGCCCTCGAAGCCGGCATCGACGCCGCCCAGCAGGAGGCCCAGGCCGCTTTCGGCGACGGAACCGTCTACCTCGAGAAGTTTCTCGAAAAGGCCCGGCACGTCGAGGTGCAGGTCATCGGCGACAAGCACGGCAACGCCATCCACCTGTACGACCGCGACTGCTCCACCCAGCGCCGCCACCAGAAACTCATCGAAGAAGCCCCGGCGCCGGGCGTGGACAACTCGAAGCGCGAAGCGCTGTGCAAGAGCGCCGCCCGCCTCATCCAGTCCGCCAAGTACGCCGGCGCCGCCACCGTCGAGTTCCTCATGGATGAGGATCAGAACTTCTACATGCTCGAGGTGAACACCCGCGTCCAGGTCGAGCACCCCATCAGCGAGATGATCACCGGCGTGGACATCGTCAAGACGGGGATCCTCGTGGCCGCCGGTGAGAAACTCCCGTACCAGCAGAAGCAGATCTCGATCACGGGCCACGCCATCGAGTGCCGCATCAACGCCGAGGATCCCGACCGCAACTTTGCCCCGAACCCCGGCGTGCTGAATCGCTTCGACGTGCCGGGCGGGCCGGGGGTGCGCGTCGATACCCACTGCGTGCAGGGCTACCGCGTCCCGCCGAACTACGACTCGCTGATTGCAAAACTGATCGTTCACGCCGACGACCGCCGCGGCGCCATCGCCCGCATGTCGCGCGCCCTGCGCGAGTTCAAGGTGGAAGGCATCGCGACGACAATCGACCTCCACCGCCGCCTGATGTCCTTTTCGAGTTTCATCAAGGGCGATGTGGATATTCACTACCTTGAGCGGTTGCTGCGGAAGTAGCGGGATGAGGGTCGAGATGACGCCGACTCGGCGCGATTCCCTTGCAGGTAAGCCCGAAGACGGGGATTGAAGAATCGCCCCAAGCCCTCGCGGCATATCTGGTATAATCGCAGAGTCGGTTGCCGGGGTTCTTCTAGTTCGCGCGAACCTCGCAGCGAGGGTTTCCGAGCAGGAAGGAGGCCCGGAATGCACGGGCAACTCACCGAGTACCGTCCCGCCGCGCGCAAGGTCGGATTGAGTGTGGGGCTGATCTGTGCCGGGCTGCTTGCGGTTTCGACGCTGGCGCAGCCGTGTGAGCCGCGTTGGGAACCCACCATCGGGCAACCCGGCATGAACAGCGATGTCCGGGCGCTTGCCATCTTCGATGACGGCGGGGGGCGAGGACCGCTACTCTACGCGGGCGGGCATTTCACTTCAGCAGGGGGCGTACCCGCCAACTATCTCGCTTGCTGGAACGGCCGCGAGTGGTCCGCTCTGGAAACGGAAGTCAATGGAGCCGTGTTTGCACTGACCGTATTCGACGATCGGTCAGGCGGCGGACCGGCGCTGTACGCGGGCGGCAATTTTACCCACGTGGGAGACCAACTCGTCAACGGTCTGGCGAAATGGGATGGGCGGCAATGGTCGCCGGTCGGCGGCGGAGTGACGGGTTTGAGTGCCGCCGTCCATGCACTTTGCGTCTTCGATGATGGGAACGGCGAGGCGCTCTACATCGGCGGGCACTTCACTTTCGCGGGAGGCATGCGCGCCAATCACATCGCGAAGTGGGATGGCAGGCAGTGGTCTCCGCTCGGCGAAGGAGTCAGTGGGACTGATCCGATAGTCCTGTCGCTTCAGGTGTACAACGACGGAACCGGCCCGGCGCTGTTCGCGGGCGGCGAATTCCTGCATGCTGGAGGCGTCCTCGTGTTCAGCATTGCGAAGTGGAGTGGTGTTCAGTGGTCGGCGCTGGACTGGGGCACCATGCTCGACGGTATCGTCTACGCCTTGGACGTTTTTGATGATGGTGCGGGAGCCTCCCTGTTCGTCGCGGGATCCTTCAGTTCTGTGAGCGGTCTCTCGGTACGCAACATTGCGAAGTGGAACGGTGCGCAGTGGTCGAGGCTGCGCGGAGGCGTGCAGAGGCCGGCGCTTGCCCTGGCGGTCTTCGAGGATCTAACCGGCAGTGGTGCGAGCCTGTACGTCGGCGGTCGATTCGAAACTGTCGATCAGGGCATGCGCGTCAACCACATCGCCCGATGGAACAGCAGCGAATGGACTGCGCTGGCGGATGGCGTGGATAATGATGTGCATTCATTGTGCGCGTTCACGGATCCGGATTCGGGCGCCGCCGCTCTGGTCACAGGTGGATCCTTTGCAACAGCAAACGGCATGGCGGCGAGCCGAATCGCCGAGTGGAGGGGGTGTACAAGGCCGTCGCTTGCGGTTCGTGCCTCGTGTCCGTCGGGCGGACCGATCCGTGCTCAGTGGTCCGGCGCTGCGCCTGGCGGCCGCGTGGCACTGATCTTCGGGCAGAGCCAAGGCGTGTATCCCGTTCCTCCAAACTACCCTTGCGCCGGCACCCAACTCGGCCTCGGCTCGAATCAACTCCAGATCGCCTGGTTCGGCCGCTCCGACGCCGACGGCGGACGCATCATCAACGCCACTGCACCCCCCGCCGCCTGCGGCGGCTTCCTGCAACTGCTCGACCTCACGACCTGCGCCACCAGCAACGTCGCGCGAGTGGAGTAGGGGGCGTGCTCCCCGGCGCAGGGAGCGATCTTCCCCGGGACGGAGTGCCGGGGCTTTGGGAGCGTTTGCTGCCCTGCTCTCGCTTCGTGCGCGACGAGCAACGTCGCGCGGATTGACGGACGGCCACCGGCGCAGCGCATCATGCACTCTGCCGCGCCCACCCTTCGCACTGGCATCGCGTCGCTTCACGCCATACAACTCCAGTGATGAATCTCTCACTGGAGCACATGTCATGCGCCCGCCGCTGCTGAGCGTTCTCCTATCGGCAGTCGCCCAGATCACTCTCGGGGGATGCGGCGTACGCCTGCACTCCACGTCCGCCACGGGCGAGGGCACCTACACCCGCGGCGTCGTCGCCGCCGATCATGTCATCGCTTCGCGGGCGGGGCTGGAGATGCTTGAGCGCGGGGGCAATGCCGTCGATGCCGCCGTGGCGACGAGTTTCTGCCTCGCGGTCGTGCGGCCTTACAGCTGCGGCCTCGGCGGGGGCGGCTTCATGGTCATTCACATGGCCGCCGATGCACCGATGCCCGCGCGGAACATCGCCATCACCTACCGCGAGACGGCGCCGAGTGGTCTGACTCCCGACTATTACGTCAAATTCGGCGCGCCCGACGCCTCGCGCATCGGCCCCCACGCCGTCGGCGTGCCGGGGACAGTCGCCGGGCTTCTTTCAGCACTGGAGAACTACGGCACGCTCGATCGTGCCACGGTGCTGCGCCCGGCGATCCGCGCCGCACAGGAGGGCTTCGCCATCGACGCCGACTACGTCGCCGCCGCGCGGGAAGTCCTCGATGATCTTGCGGAAAGCCCCCACTGGCCCGACCTCATCGGCCCCGAGCGCTTCGAGTGGTTTCACCGGCGATACCTGTTCGGCGGCGACCCGAAGATCGGGCGGACGCTGCGCCAGCCGGAACTGGCGGAAACGCTCAGACTGATCGCGCGTGACGGGGCGGCTGCGTTCTACGCCGGTCCGGTGGCGGAAGCGATCGCGAGGGCGTGCCCCGCGATGACGGCCGGCGACCTCGCTCGCTATGAGCCGCGGTTCTCCGCAGCGCTTTCCGGTACATTTGGCGATCGCACAGTCGTTGCGATGCCGCTGCCTTCGTCCGGAGGCATCGCAACGCTTGAGGCGCTTGGCCTGCTCGAACGCCGAGGCGCCGACCTCGGCGCCGCCACGTCGAACTCCGCGGGCTCCATCCACCTCGTCGTCGAGGCGATGAAGCACGCCTTCGCCGATCGGGCCGAGTGGCTGGGCGACGATCGTTTCGCTGATGTGCCCGTCGGCACGCTGCTCGACGGCGATTACCTCGACAACCTCGCGGCCCGCATCGATCCAAGGCGCACCCTGCCGCCCGAGGCGTACGGCAGCCGCGAACAACTGTCCGAGGACGGCGGCACGAGCCACCTGAGCGTCGTTGACCAGTGGGGCAACGCCGTCGCCTGCACCGAGACGATCAACCTCTCCTTCGGCTCGCTCACCGCGATCCCCGAGTTCGGCCTGCTGCTCAACAACGAGATGGATGACTTTCTGACCGTTCCGGGACAGCGCAACGCCTTCGGGCTGGAGCAGTCGGAGCGAAACCTGCCGCAGCCGGGCAAGTGGCCCCTTTCGAGCATGTCGCCGACGATCGTGCTTGATTCGCAGGGGCGCGTCGAGGTGGTGGTGGGCGCATCCGGCGGGCCGCGCATCATCTCCGCCTCGCTTCAGGCGATGCTCAGCGTGCTGCTCTTTGACGCATCGGCGGCGGAGGCGGTCGGTGCGCCGCGCTTCCATCACCAGTGGATGCCGGATGTGCTTCAGTTCGAAGAGTCGTGGGCAGATGAGGGCGTCATCGAGGCGCTGCGCGCCTTGGGACACGAGGTGAGTCGGCGAGATGAGATCGGCGTCGTGCAGTTGATCCGCCGCGACGGCGAAGGTTACAGCGCCGCGAGCGACCCGCGCAAGGGCGGCGCGCCGGCGGGGTGGTGAGTGAAACGGAGCATGGGCGTCTCGCCCGTGCGAGTTGACTCGCGCACCGCCGAAGGCGCAGAGACCGCGGAGAGGAGGCGAATCCCCACGCCTCAGGCGAGTTCCGGAGGTCTCGGTGTATCTACATTGCTCCACGCTCTCGCGTGGAGCTGGTGGTAGACTTCCGTGGCGCCGTTCTCCTCCATGCACTCTTCGCTTCGCACGGGCGGGACGCCCATGCTCCGGGTCATGCTCTTTGCTTCGCACGGGCGGGACGTCCATGCTCCGGCCTGATCTCGCTACAATGCCCGCGTGATTGCGGCGGTGCTGTGCCTGATTCCCGCTTCGTTCGCGCTGGCCTGGCCGCTGACGTGGTGGCTGCGCGGCGTCGGGTTGCGCCTGGGGCAACTCGATTCACCGGGCGCGGCGGGCCACGTGAAGCGCGAACTGCGCCGCGTGCCCAACATCGGCGGAATCGCGATCACCGCGGCCGTGCTCGGGCCGCTTGCGATCGGTCTGATCGTGCTGCGGATTGCCCCGAGTGAGTCATTGACGGGCGTCGCGCCGGCGCTGGAGGCGCACTTGCCGGGCCTCGCGGAGCGCACGCCGATGGCGCTGGTGCTCGCCCTGGCGCTGCTTGCGATGCACGTGATGGGGCTGATTGACGACCGCCGCCCGCTCGGGCCGCGCGTCAAACTCGGTGTGCAGTTCATTCTCGCGGCGCTCGTCGTGCTCTTCCCTTTCGACATGAGCGAGGGGTTCGTGCAATCCAGCCGCCTGCTCACGCTGCTTGACGACATTCCCGTGCTGTCGGCGCTCGCGCCCTGGCCTTCAATTCTCCTGACCATCCTCTGGCTCGTCATTGTCACCAACGCCATCAACTTCATGGACAACATGGACGGCCTGGCGGGGGGCGTTTCGTGCATCGCGGCGTCGCTGTTTCTTGCGGCGGCGCTGCTCAACGGGCAGTGGTTCGTCGCCGCGCTGCTCGCGCTGCTCGTCGGCGCATTGCTCGGGTTCCTCTGCTTCAACTTCCCCCCCGCGAGCATCTTCATGGGCGACGGCGGGTCGCTCGTCGTCGGCTTTCTCCTCGGCTTTCTCACGATTCGCACAACGTACATCGAAGCCGGGCGGGCGAGCGCGTGGTACGGCGTTCTCATGCCGCTGATCGTCCTCGCCGTGCCCATTTATGATCTGCTGAGCGTCGTGACGATCCGCATCCGACAGGGGCGCAACCCGATGATCGGCGATCAGCAGCACTTCTCGCATCGCCTCGTCAAGCGCGGCCTGAGCCCGCGGGCCATGCTCGCGGTGGTTTACGGCATCACCCTGGCGACGGGGCTGACGGGGATCTTCCTCGGCCGGCTCACGGAAGGGTGGATGGCGGCGCTGGCGGGCGCGCAGGTGATCGTCATGCTCATCGTGCTCGCGGTGTACGAGCACCAGATCGCCGCGGCGGCGCGGAACGGGACGGGCGGCGAGGGAGCACGGCCGTGAGTTGCGCGCACGTGATGCGCTGCGCCGCGTTCGTGCTGCTCGCCGTTCAGGCGGCGCTGCGCGCACTCGTCGCGATCGCGGCTGATCCCTTCTTCGCCGTCGATCCGCGCCTGCTGGCGATTCCGCTCGAAGGGCTCGGGCCGGCCGGCTCCGTCGCCCTCGATGCCATGGCGCTGCTCGGCTGCGCCGCGGCGCTCGCGGCGGAGCAACTCGATCGGCGCACGCTCGATCTTCGCGCCGTGGCGCTGCTTCTCGTGGCCATTCCGATCCTGGCGTGGCACGGATGGAACGACGCCGAGCAGATGCGCGCCGGCTCGCAGTGGCTCGGCGCGATGGCGACGGCGCTGGGCGCGCTCCACCTGGCGCGCGAGGTCCGCTGGCGCATCGTCCTCCTCGGCGCCGCAGCGGCGCTCACCATCCCCCTCGCCGTCAAGGGACTCTACCAGGTCACCGTCGAGTACGGCGAAACCGTGCGCACCTTCGCGGAGAATCGCGAGGCACTGCTGGCGGCGCAGGGCTGGGAGGAGGGTTCAAGTCAGGCCGAAATCTACATCCGACGCCTCACCCAGCGCGAGGCGACCGGGTGGTTCGCCCTTTCGAACGTCTACGGCTCGATTCTCGCCATGCTCGCCACGTTCTGGGTCGGGACGTCGCTGGCCGTCGCGCGTTCGCGGCTGCCCAGCGGATGGCTGGGCCTCGCGATCATCTTCGCCGCCGCGGCGCTGGCGGGATTGACGGCGTCGTTCTCAAAGGGCGCCGGCGCCGCTGCGATCGTCGGACTCGTGCTCGCGGCGATGTGCATTCTGCCCCGACGCTGGAAGCAGCGAGTCCGCTCGCTGACGGCGAAGATCACCCTGGCCCTGCTCGCGCTCGCACTGATCGTGACGGCGCTGCGCGGTTCGCTCTTTCCCGAGTCGCTCCAAGGGGCTGACGGCTACAGCCTGCTCTTTCGCTGGCACTACTGGCTCGGCGCCGCGCGCATGCTCCTCGAACATCCCCTCACCGGCGTCGGGCCGGCCGGATTCCAGAACGCCTACCTCCTCCACCGCCCGGCCCTCAGCCCCGAGGAGGTCAGCAGCGCCCACAGCGTCTTCATTGACTGGCTGGCGGGCGGCGGCGTGCTGCTGGCGGCATGGGTTGCCCTGACGCTCCGGCTGCTTCGGCGCAGCGCACCGGTTTCCACCGGGCGCGAGATCCCGGCCGCGGCGGAGAGGTCTGCCGGCCCCGGAGACAACGCCTCCTCACAACGAGCGTCCGCAGCGGCGCTGGCGTGGGGCTGCGGCGCGGCCGTGGCGCTGCTCGGCGGAGGAGCGGCGTGGACGCTCAACCGGCGCGCGATGTTCATCGACTACCACCTCCTGCTCATGCCGCTCTCGATCGCGGCGATGGCGGCGACGATTCCCCTCGTCGAGTATCTCGTCCGCCATCTCTCGCTCGGGATGGTGCGCTGGGCGGTGTGGGCGGCGCTGACGGCGGTCTTCCTGCACAGCCAGGTCGAGATGACGCTGCTCCAGCCCGGTTCCGCCGGGCTCGTCATGCTCCTGCTCGGCGCCGCGACAGCGAGAATCGAGGCGACGACGACCGCCGCGGCGCCGTGGCGGTTGAGGCTCAGTGCGATCGCGGCGACGGGGATGTTTGCGCTCGTGGCGCTGCACATCGCGCTCGTCGCGGCGCCGGTGGCGGGTACGCAGCGCCACCTCCGCAGCGCGCACGAGGCGCTGGCCGCCTCCGGCGAAGTGCGCGGCATCCTCGATCGCGCCGGCCGCGCCGCCACGCTCGACGAGCGGCTCGACCTCTTCCGCGAATGCGAATCGGCGCTGCAGGAGCGCGGGCAGAACATCAGCCTCGACGCGACCTGGAAGGAGATTCAGTCCGCCGTGCGGCTGGGCGACCGCGACCGGGTAGAGCGCCTCGTCGCGTTGGCGGGCGAAGCGCTGCTCGCTGCGCACGCGCGGCTGGATGTCGAGGCGGTAACGGCTGCTCTGGCGGAACTGGAGATGGCCCGGCACCGGCGGCCGCTCAACCGCCTGGCGTGGCGCCGCGCCGGCGAATTGTGGATGCTCATGGCGCACCTGCACGCGGCCCGCGAGGATCCCGCCGGGCGCGACGAGGCGGCGGAAACGGCATGCCGCCTCGCGGAAGACCTTGCCGCGCGCCGGCCGGACTCCTCCTTTGCCGTCGCGGCGGCGGCGCGGCGCTGGATGGAGCGGCATCGACTCGCTCCAGATGCGAACGCATTAGAGCAGGCGATTCACTGGCAGCAGCGCCTCGCGGCGCTCGATCCCAACGGCCTCGACGCCCATCGCGCGCTGGCCGACCTGCTCGATCAGGCCGGGCGCGTGAGTGATGCGATCGCCGCCTACGAACGCACTCTGACCATCAACGCCAACATGCGACTCGACCCGCTCAAGCAGTTGAGCGATTCGCAGGCCCGCACCATCGAGCGCCGCCTCGAAGCGCTTCGCGGCGGGTAGATTGCACCGGACCATCACGAGGTGATGATCCGAGCCCCGACCGTGAGGGAGGGTCTTCGCCGATCACCAGTCCTCGCCGCACGTCACCACCCGACGCGCACCGCGTCCCAAACCCGTGCTCACGCGTGGGACTCAGACCTTCGCTCGTATGCGCCTCAGCACCCGCTCATACACGCTCTGGAGATCAGCGATCATTCTCTCAACACTGAAACGCTGGCGGCACATTTCCCGGCCGCGCTGCGCCATCGCCGCACGCTCTTGAGGATGATCGGCCATCCACTCGATCGCTTCGCGCAGGGCGGCGCGGTCGCCGGCGGGAACGAGCCGGCCCGTCCGCCCTTCAATGCACACCTCCGAACCGCCGTCCAGGTCGTAGACCACCACCGGCACATCGCTGAGCAGCGCCTGCGGCACGGTGCGCGGCAGACCCTCGCGGTAACTCGGATGCACGAGCACATCCATCGCGCGCATCAGTTCCGCAACCTGCTCCGGCGGCACGAGACCCGTCGTGATGACCTGCTTCTCCAGGCCGAGTTCGCGCACCCGGCCGAGGAGGCGATCGCGCCACCACCCATCGCCGACCCAGAGCATCTTCCAGTTGTGGTTCTCGCGCATCGTCGAGCCGATCGCGTCGAGGAGGTCGTCGTGGCCCTTGAGTTCGGCGAGGCGCGCGACGGTGCCGATGATGAAGTCCTCCGACTTGATGCCCAGCCGCTGCCGCGCCTGCGCGCGCGTCACGCCGGGATCGAGAAACCGCTGCGTCTCCATGCCGCTGTACACGGTGGTGAAGAGATCGGGCCTGCCGACGCCCGCGGCGAGCGCCTGGTCGCGCATCGCGTCGCAGACGGTGATGATGTGGTGGCAGCGCCGCGCGGCGAAGCGCTCGGCCTTGATGTAGATGTGATTGCGCCAGCCGGACTCGTAGGGGTGGAAGGGCAGGCCGTGGATCGTGTGGACGACGCCGCGCCGGCCCCGCCGCCCCCCCTCCGCCCAGCCCGCGGCGCGGCCGAGGATGCCCGCCTTGGAGGAGTGCGTGTGCACGATGTCCGGGTTAAGCCGGGCAATGAGGCGTCGGCACTCGCCGAAGGCCTGGCGGTCCTTGACGAGCGCCAGTTCGCGCACCATGTGCGGCAGGACGTGCGTGGTGATGCGACGACCATCGGGCGTGCGAAACGCCTCGACGCGTTCGAGCAGCGACCCCTCCGGCCCGTAGATCGGCCCGAAGGCCAGGTGCACTTCGTGCCCACCGCGCGCCTGACCCTCGCAGGAGAGGACGGTGTTCTCCTGCGAACCGCCGAGGATCAATCGGGTTGAGATGTGGAGGATGCGCATGGGACGGAGAAGCCGGTTAGCCGCGACCCGAAGGCTCTGCGAAGGGGAGCGCGTCGAGTGCGGTGGGACTCCCGAATCGGTATCCGCGTCACAACACAGTGAACGCGGTGAAGTCTAGCCATGAGTGCGAATGATCTGCGTTTGAGTGTCGGTGGTGCTCCCCCGCGTATCATTGCCCTCACCCCCAACGGACCGCCCCCTTTCATGCCAGCGCCGAATCCGCAATCCATGATCCGCATCCGCGGGGCCCGGGAGCACAACCTCCAGGGCATCGACGTGGACATTCCGCGCGATCGACTCATCGTCGTCACCGGTCTTTCCGGTTCGGGCAAGTCGTCGCTGGCCTTCGACACGATCTTCGCCGAGGGTCAGCGCAAGTACATGGAGTCGCTCTCGGCGTACGCACGGCAGTTTCTCGACCAGCTCCAGAAGCCCAACGTGGAGACGATCGAAGGCCTCCCGCCGACGATCGCGATCGAGCAGCGCGCCAGCGGGCACAACCCGCGCTCGACCGTGGCGACGACAACCGAGATCTACGACTATCTTCGCCTGCTCTTTGCCCGCTGCGGCACGCCGCGCTGCTGGCACGGGGCGGAGGGCTCGGGGCCGGTCTGCGACCGCGTCATCGAGCGCTCCAGCGCGACGCAGATTGTCGATGCGATCATGGCGATGCCGGAGGGCACGCGCCTGATGCTCCTCGCTCCGCTGGTGCGCGGCAAGAAGGGGCACCACCGCGAAGTCCTCGAATCGCTCCAGCAGCAGGGCTTCGTCCGGGCCCGCGTGAACGGGGCGATCGTCGACCTGCGCGAGGCGCTCAAGGAGCCGGGGGAGAATCCCCTCAACCTTGGGCGCTATGAGCAGCACAACATCGAGGCGGTGATCGACCGTGTGATCGTCAAGCCCGATGGCCGCGGGCGCATGGCGGACTCAGTTGAAACGGGTCTGCGGCTCGGCGAGGGGTTGCTGATTGTGTCGGTGCAGCAGGAGGCAGAAGGCGCCCCCACGCCGGCCCTCTCCCGCAAAGCCGGGGGAGGGAGACTGGATCCCCGCCTGCGCGAGAATGACGAAGACGCCCCCACGCCCGCCCTCCCCCGCGGCTCGACCTCGCTTGCCGCAGGCAAGGCCGGGGGAGGGAGTGATGCGCACGGGCTGGAAGCCCATGCTCCGGCGCAGTGGACCGACCAGTTGTTCAGCGAGCACTTCGCGTGCCCGGTGCATCCGGAATGCTCGCTGCCGGAACTTGAGCCGCGCCTCTTCAGTTTCAATTCGCCCTTCGGCGCGTGCTCGACCTGCGGCGGCCTGGGGACGATCCAGGAGTTCGACCTCGACCTCGTCGTCGAGGATCCCTCGCTGACGATCGACGAGGGCGCCATCAGCGCCTTTGCCCGCATCGGCCACGCCTACCGCTCGTGGTTCGCGGCGGTGATCCGGCGGGCGTGCAAGAAGTTCGGGATCGACCTCCATACGCCCTTCAATGCCCTGCCGCGCGAGCACCGGTCGATCCTCCTCGACGGCACGGGAGAGAAGAAGCGCGGGCGCGGCGCATCGAACCACTTCCCCGGCGTGATTCCGATTCTCAAGGAGCGCTTCGCCAACACGCAGAACGAGCGCGTCAAGGAGCGGCTGAGCATGCTGCTCAGCCAGACGCCCTGCCCCGCGTGCGGCGGGAGGCGGCTGCGCCCCGAGGCGCTGCACGTCTTCCTCACCGGACCGGGCCGGCAGCGCCTCAACATCGCCGCGCTGGCTGAAATGACGGTTGAGCAGGCGGATGAGTTCACGGCCGGCCTGTCGCTCACGAGCGAGCAGCAGGCGATTGCCAGACCGATCCTCAAGGAGATTCTGGCGCGCCTCGGGTTTCTGCGCAGCGTCGGGCTGGGGTATCTCAACCTCAGCCGGCGCACCGGCACGCTCTCAGGCGGCGAGGCGCAGCGCATCCGCCTCGCCACGCAGGTCGGCACCGGGCTGGTCGGCGTGTGCTACGTCCTCGATGAGCCGACCATCGGCCTGCACCAGCGCGACAACGAGCGCCTCATCGGCACGCTGCGGCACCTGAGCGACATCGGCAACACCGTCATCGTCGTCGAGCACGATGAAGACATGATGCGCGCCGCCGACCACATCGTCGATCTCGGCCCGGGGCCGGGCGTGCACGGCGGGCGCATCGTGGCCCAGGGGAACATTGAGGAGATTGTCGCCTCGAAGGACTCGATCACGGGAAAGTACCTCTCCGGGCGCGAGCGCATCGAGATGCCGCCGACGCGCCGGCCCATGACGGAGAGCCGGGCGATCACCGTCAAGGGCGCCACCGCCAACAATCTCAAGCAGATCGACGCGGTCTTTCCCCTCGGGGGCATCATCTGCGTGACGGGAGTCAGCGGGTCGGGCAAGTCCACCCTCGTCAACGAGATTCTCCTCAAGGCGGCGCGGCGCCACCTCAACCTCGGCCGCGAGAAGCCCGGCGAACACAAGCGCGTCACAGGCCTCAATCGCATCGACCGCATCATCGACGTGGACCAGTCCCCCATCGGCCGCACGCCGCGCAGCAATCCCGCCACCTACACCGGCTTCTTCGACGACATCCGCAAGCTCTACACGAAGACGAAAGAGGCGCGGGTGCGCGGCTACCAGCCGGGGCGGTTCAGTTTCAACGTCAAGGGCGGCCGCTGCGAAGTCTGCCAGGGCCAGGGCACGAAGAAGATCGAGATGCACTTCCTGCCCGACGTCTACGTCGAGTGCGAAGCCTGCCGCGGCACGCGCTACAACCGCGAGACCCTCGAAATCACCTACAAGGGGAAGAACATCGCCGAGGTGCTCGCGATGACCGTCGAGGAGGGCGTCGAGTTCTTCGAGGCGCACCCGCCGATCCTGCGAATGCTCGAATGCCTGCACGACGTGGGGCTGGACTACATCCAGATCGGCCAGCCCTCGACAACGCTCAGCGGCGGCGAGGCGCAGCGCATCAAACTCGCGACCGAACTGGGCAAAGGCTCGACGCTGCACGGGCAGAGCCAGCACACGCTCTACATCCTCGACGAGCCGACGACGGGTTTGCACTTCGCCGACATCCGCAAGCTCCTTGCCGTGCTCAACCGACTCGCCGACCAGGGCAACACGCTGGTGGTGATCGAGCACAATCTCGACGTTGTGAAGTGCGCCGACTGGATCATCGACCTCGGGCCCGAGGGGGGCGATGCCGGCGGCCGCATCGTCGCGGCGGGAACGCCGGAGGAGGTCATGCGCCGCGATGACAGCCACACCGGCGTGTGGATGCGCAAGCATCTCGGCGGCTCACGGGCGGAGGTGAACGCGACACCGGCGGGCCGGCAGCGCCAGGCGCCGGCGCGGCCGCGCGAGAAAGTACGACGGGGCGTCAGGGCCTGAGTTGATCTCAGACTGTCCGTGGCGACTCGATCCGCGGCGGCGCGAAACCTCTGCATCGGCGCGGCGCACGGCGTCGCGCCCGGGCGCGCCGTCCGACCTACATGCCGCTGCGCAGGAGTTGTTCGGCCTCGAGCCAGTTCTGCTCGGCGTCGCCGCCTCGGATCTTCCAGAGTTCGTAAGCGCGGGCGGCGATCATCTCGTGCGTGATCACGCGATTCCGCGCAGGAGGCTCAGGGGCGCTGACGCTGACCGGCTTGCGCGGCGCCACGGATCGTGCGGCCGTCCGCCGCTTCTCAGCCGTGGCCGCGGATGATGAGTTGTTCCGACTCCCTTTCGACGCCATGTTCAGATCCTCCCACCGGGATTCCGAAGCGTGATTGCCCATCTCCTGAGCATCCCGCAGATTGCCTTGCTTAACAGATGGTAGCGATGACTGCTGGCGAGGATTCGAAAAAACCGCTGAAAGGAGCGAGACTCACGCCATCTTCACATGTTCGGGGCGGTTTCCCCGAAACCCGCAAGGAACAGCAAGCCGATCTGGCCGACGGTCAGATCCTCCGGCCGCTGCGCAGGTTGGATGCCGGCAGGCCAGGAGCGGTCACGGCCGAAGATGCTCCCCAACTGCTTGCGCCGACTGCGGAAGAGCCTCTGAAGGAAACCCGCGAAGGCGCGGCGGTCGGAAATGCTCTCCTCCGACACCGGGCGGATGGCGATCATCGCGCTTTCCACCTTCGGCGCCGGCCAGAAGCACTCGGGACTGAGACGCGCGATCACCTCGACCTGAGCGAAGGTCTGGCAGAGCACAGAAAGGACGCCGTACTCCTTCGTGCGCGGTCCGCTGACGAGGCGCTGTGCCGCTTCCCGCTGGACAGTGATGAACAAGCCGATGCACGGCGGCTGATCGCGCATCGAGGATGATGCGGGACCGCCTGTCGAGGATGACGCGGCTGGCGCCGAGCCGCAGCGTCCTTGCGGCGGCTCGATTCCCGCGTGCTCAACCAACAGCGTCGAGATCAACGGGCTGGCAATGTCATAAGGCAGGTTGGCGACGAGCCTGAAGGGACGATCGAGGTGCTTGAGCACTTCAGCACCGATCGCGTGCTTGCCCGCGAGGATGTCGCCTTCGATGAGCGTGAGGCCCGCGCGACGCATCCCACGATTCGAAGACTCATCTTCCGAATGCACCCCACGATTCGACGACTCATCGTGGGCGTTGCGGGGCGCGACGTGTTCGCGGATGATCGCCGCCATGTCTGGGTCGATCTCGCAGGCGATCACCTCTGCGCCCGCTTCGAGCAGCGTTTCCGTGAGCGTGCCGGTGCCGGGGCCGACTTCAAGAATGAGATCGCCCGGCCGCACCTGCGCCGCGGCGACGAGTTTGCGCAGTTGATTCTGATCGTGGAGGAAGTTCTGCCCGAAGCGGTGCCGGGGCCGCAGGCCGCGCTGCGCGAGGAGGTCACGAATCTGCGAGAGGGTCTGCACGATTGCGGATCGTATGTCCGTGATGAAGCCGCGTAGGTCGGGACAAGGCTCTGCGCAGGCCCGGCAGTTGCACGGCCGATTCCCCTTCGCACCCTTGTTGCGCGCCCACGCCCAGTTGCCGGGCCGCGCTCAGAGCAGCGGTCCCGACCTACCTCGCCGTGCAGGCCCGACAGTTGATCGGGCAGAGACCACCCCACGATTCGCAGAGCCTCATCGTGGGCGTGCGCGTACTCCGCGATTCGCGAAGCCTCATCGTGAGCGCGGGCGCCTCACTCCGCGAACATCGACTCAATGAACGTCTCGGGATCGAAGGGCTCGACATCCTCGGGCGATTCGCCGACGCCGACGAGTTTGACGGGGATGTCCACCGCCTCGCGGATGGCGATGACGATGCCGCC
>JBDIVQ010000017.1:0-44061 GCA_039794345.1 Phycisphaerae bacterium
CGTCTCGCCCGTGCGAAAGACCCGCGTGATCGGCTCATGGGCGCTCCCCGCCTACCGCCGCCCCGCACTCCGGGCACACGCCGCTGACGTTGCCGCGGAGGTCGTAGCCGCACCCCTGGCACGCTGGTGCGTCAGGCAATTCAGGCGCCTGATACATCGCGCCGTAGAGCACGCTCAACACGCATACTGAAAGAAACGCCGGCACGGCACAGTCGAGCGGAAAAGACAACGCGTCGCTCCACGTCGCATAGACGACCACCACGACCGCGCTGATGCCGTAGACCACCGGCACTGAGAAGCGAAGATCTGTCCGGATCAGCGCAGGCACGACGATCGGTGCGCTGAGCAGGCCGACGATGCCGCCGATGACAAAGCAGAAGGGCAGGAGAATGAGGTCGTGGTCATGAAGCACGCCCGGCCAGCCGCCGCCGCGTACGAGTGCGACGAACATGGCGATGCTCCCGAGCAGTCCCATCGCCGGCACAGTCGCCGTAATCACACGCGGCACGCGGGCAAAGACGAACGCTGAACGAAGCCGCCTGACCATCAATGTAGTCCCCGAGAGTCGCGGACCCGCCCGGAGGAGTGTACCAGAAGCGGCCGCAGCCGGCGCGGCGCCACTCGCAACCAGGCCGACGCGCAAGCGAGGACGAGCGCGCTGCGTGGCCTCATCTTGAAACGCCGGAAGAGGTCCCAGGGACCTTTCCGTGCTCCGCCCGATGCGCGGGGGCGGGACAGCTGATTCCGCGCTCGGCTCGCGGCTTCACTCCCCGCATCCACGCTCGCGCGTGGGGCTGGTCGCGCTGCGCCGTCACATCGTCGTGCTCGCCCGTGCTCGTCTCCTGTCGCTTCGCTCCACTTGCTTGCTCGCGCGTCGGGCTCATGGAGTCTCGACGCTCGCGCGTTGCACTCGCCTCGTCCGCCTGCGGCGGTATGATGGGGTTGCGTCCCGCCCTGCCCTGTTGATCCTCTCCGGGCGAAAGCCCGGGTGCGGAGATTGCTCGAATGCTGCCCAAGCCCTCGCCGAGGCTCGGCCAACTCGGCTTCCTCTACTTCCCCCCCTGCCGCGTCGAGGGGTACTCGATCGCGGGCGAGGCGACAGCCGTCACCGTGCCGGAGTTCGACGTCTGCTTTGACATCGGCGTGTGCTTCAAGCCGATGCTCACCTCGCGTTTCATCGCCATCAGCCACGGGCACATGGATCATGTGGCCGCTCTGCCCTACTACTTCAGCCAGCGGTGGTTCCAGGGCATGGGACTGGGGACGTGCGTGTGCGACCGGCGCCTCGAGCCGGCCCTGCGGAACATGATGCTCGGGTGGGTGGACGTCGAGCAGCAGCGGACCAGCCACGAGATCGTGGGGTTGGCCCCCGGTGAGCACCACGAGATCAAGCACAACATCTTCCTCGGCCCCTTCGAGGTGGACCACACCGTGCCCAGCGTCGGCTGGGGGATCGTCGAGCGGCGAACGAAGTTGCGCGATGAATTCATCGGCCTGCCGCAGGAGCGGCTGCGGCAACTCAAGCAGGAGGGGGTGGAGATCACGCGCGAGGTGCGCGTGCCGCAGGTGGCGTACATCGGCGACACCCTGCCCGGGCCTCATCTGATCGCCGACCCGGTGCGGCGGGCGCGGATCGTGATCATCGAATGCACTTTTTTCGAGCCGGGGCACAAGGAGCGGGCGCTGACGGGCAAGCACGTGCACGTGGATGACATCGCGGAGTTGTGCGAGCGCATCGAGGCGGAGGCGATCGTGCTCACGCACGTCTCACGGCGCACCAACCTCGGTCTGGCCAAGAAGATGCTGCACGAGCGCCTCGGCGAAGCGCACACGCATCGCGTTCACCTGCTGATGGATCACGCGGGCAACCGCGCGCGCTATGAGCGGCAGTGCGCGGAGGCCGGGGCGCAGGCGTCGCCCTGAAAAAAGTTTGCGTGTCCCGAAGAGTTTCTGCAAATCGCGCGAATAGGGGTTGACAAACGGTGGATGAAGAATTACCTTTGTGCCGTTGAACGCAACACGGCGGCGCGACCCATCAGGTGTGCCGCGGCAGCGCGCTCGACTGGTGGATTTCCAGGAACGAAGACAACCGCATCGACGAAAGCAGACTCCAATGGGAACTCACCCCGATCCGAAGATCTGGGACGGCATCGTTGCGCACCTCAAGACGCACCATCCCGCGCGCTGCCGGCAGTGGTTCGAGGCCATCGAGATGGCCGGCCTCGCCGGCGGACTGCTCACCCTGCGCATCGGCAACCCCGTGCATCTGCGCTACCTGCAGCGCGAGTGCACGGAGATCTTCCGCGAAGCGGCGCAGAGCGTCACGGGAATGCTGCTGAGCGTCATCTTCGTCTCGACGGAAGATCTGCCCGTGGTCACAACGATGCCGGCGAACCTCCCGGGTGTGCTGGCCCCGACGCCGGCGGCCGCCGCGGCTGCGGCGCCCAATGGCCACAGCAACGGCTCGGGCAACGGCAAGGCGGCGCATGCGCCGGCCGCTGCCTTCGCGCCGGCCCCCGCACCGCCTCCGGCGCCGGCACCGCCCACTCCCGCGCGGCAGGGCGGGCCGACGTGGGGAACCATCTACGACGAGATGGTCATCAACCCCGACTACTCCTTCGAGACCTTCGTCGTCGGGCCCAACAACCGCCTCGCGCACGCCGCCGCGGTCGCGGTGTCGCAGCAGCCGGGGGTGGCGTACAACCCGTTCTTCATTCACAGCGGCGTGGGGCTGGGCAAGACGCACCTCCTTCAGGCGATCTGCCAGGCGATCCTCACGACGCAGCCCGCCTGCCGCATCTACTACGTTTCCTGCGAAGGGTTCGTGAGCCAGTTCATGGAGGCGGTGCAGGCCGGGCAGATGCTCGAGTTCCGCCACAAGTTCCGCGACATCGACGTCCTCGTCGTGGATGACATCCACTTCCTGGCCGCTCACGACCGCACACAGGAGGAGTTCTTCCACACCTTCAACACCCTCTGGCAGATGGGAAAGGCGATCGTCCTCAGTTCAGACGCGGCGCCGAACGAGATCCCGAAACTGGAGGACCGGCTGCTGAGCCGCTTCAAGCAGGGTCTCGTGGCGCGCATGGACAAACCGTGCTACGAGACGCGGCTGGCGATCCTGCGCATCAAGGCGAGGATGCGCGGCCTGACGCTCCCGGACGACGTGCTCTGCTGCATCGCCCACCACACCGACTCGAACATCCGCGAACTTGAAGGCGCCCTGACGAACGTGCAGGCCCTCTCGATGGCGACAAACCGCACCATCGACGCGGAACTGGCGCGCGAGGCGCTGGGCGAGGTTCCCGCGCCGCTGGCGCCGATCGTGAGCGTCCAGGCGATCATCTCCACGGTGGCGCGGCACTTCGAGGTCAAGCAGGCGGATCTGCTCGGCCGGGACCGGCACAAGTCGATTGTGCGGCCGCGCCAGGTGGCCATATACCTCTCGCGATGCCACACCAATCACAGTTACCAGGAGATCGCCGGACTGTTCGGCGGGCGCCATCACACCACCACGATGCACGCCGTCCGGAGGATCGGGGAACTGCGCGCCCGCGACGCCGCGTTCGACCGGCGCCTCGACGCGATCGAGCGCGACCTTCAGATCCGATCGTCGTGAGAGCGCTCACCGCTCCCAGCGGTAGGGGTTGCGGGCGGTCTCGCCCACCATCTCTCGGAGTTGATCGGGCAGCCGAACCCACATGATCGCGAGGAGCGCGCAGCCCGCAAGGGTGATGAAGAGGTACGGTGAGCCCCCGAGCAGCGCCGCAACGCCGCCAAGCAGCGCTGGGCCTTCGAGCATCGCGCCGCGGAGGATCACGGCGCCGGTGAGGCGCTCCGGCGAGGGCGTCTGCCCGCAACGCCGCTCGTTCGCCAGCGCCCGCCAGCGCAGCGCCCCGATGATCACGCCCAGCAGCAGCAGGACCACGGCCGCGCCGGCGAGAATCTGTGCGATCAGCGGGCCGCCGGCGCTCGTCATGCCCCGCCCACTGTTCATGGACAGGACGATGACACCGAAGATCGCCGGCGCGAGCGCAAAGCACCCCACCAGCATGCGGCAGAGCGCGATGGAATCTTCGATCGGCCTGCGTTCGGAACCCCCAGCACTTTCAGGCGGTTGTGACATGAAAAGCACCTCCAGGCCCTCAGGATATCGGGGAACACTGCTTCGGACGTGGCGCCGGGGACGCTCCCTTGTGCAGCGGCGTCGGCTGATCGTCGTTGTGCACAACTTGTTGGGGACCGTCGGCACATCGACCCGGGAGCGACAGGGTCGATTCGAGCGCGCCGAAGGACCCACCGCTTATCCACAACCCGGACACCACCCTTCCCCAGCAGCCGTCAGAACGGTGAACGCGGGCGACACGCAATTGACAACTTGTTCATCCGACGTCAGGAGACGTAACCGCAGTCTTTTAAAGCACTTGTGGTTGAAGTCAAGCCGACCACCCACAAGCGAACAGCCCCTTTAACGGAGATGAAGAGAAAAGACTCTCTCTCTTCTCCGTTGTTTGGTGGAAGTGATGGTCTGCCTGGACTCGGTCATCCGGGGGCACCATCGGGAAGGAAGTGGTCGCCCGCACATTCATCCACGGTGTGGATGAGTTGTGGACGGCGGGGTCGGCTGGCAATGGGGGCAGTGGGTCGTGGTCCGCTGCGCCACCGTGGACCCCACCAGTATCCGGCCGCATCGCCGGCAGGGCAGGCCGGCCCGGTCGTAGGCGCGAAGATCACTTCGATACGTCCCGCCCCGGCCGTTGCCATCCACGTAGTCGCGGAGAGTCGTTCCGCCGGCCCGCACCGACCGCCGCAGCGTGGTGCGTATCGCCTCAGCCAGCGCGAGCACCTCTGACCGCTCGAGGCGGTCGGACCGCGTGCAGGGGTGAAGCCGGGCACGGTGCAGCGCCTCATCGGCATAGATGTTTCCCACGCCCGCAACGACCCCCTGATCCAGAAGAGCGGCCTTGATGCATCGCGAGGTTGCGGCCAGTCGCGCTGCCAGGTCCGCTGCCCGCACGGCAAGGGCGTCCGGACCCAGGCGGCTCCATTCCTCCGCGATGAGATCGGCCTCTGATTGCACGGGGGTGATGCGGCCAAAGCGCCTCGGGTCGCGGAAGAGCAGCCAGGCGTCGCCTCCCGCTCCGCCAAGCCGCCAGCGGACGTGGATGTGATCGTCCCGAGCCGGAGTCTGGTTGGGCGTGAGGAAAAGCAGTTGGCCGGTCATGCCGAGATGCACGACCATCACGGGGGAGCCGTGCTGCGCGATGATCGCGAGTTGCTTGCCGTGCCGATCCAGCCGGTCGATGCGACAGCCTTCAAGCAGCATGGTGCGGAGGCGGCGCGGGGTGACCGGCTCCGGACGCGACAGGCGCGGAGCCCCCCGGCGCCGCGGGCGCACCACGTCCGGTCGGATCGCTTCGACGCGCTCGACGACCTGGCCGATGAGCAGCGGCTCGAGTGATCGGCGAAGCGTCTCAACCTCGGGCAGTTCAGGCATGGCTTCGGAGAGTCGCGCGGCGTCAACCGCCGGTTGAACCGGCGCGGGGGTCCATCGGGCGTTCGACCGCGGCGGGCTCAGCGCCGGCGCCGGGGATTTCCAGGGCTCGCCTCAGCGCGATCTGCGCTTCCTCACGACCGATGAACTGTGAATCCTCCGCGAGGCGCGTGAGGAGGGCGATCTCTTCGGGCCGCAGCGGCACAAGCCGGCCCAGCGCCAGGGCCGCTTCCTGCCGCACGTCGGCGGATGCGGAGGCAAGACACGCCAGCATGATGCGCACCTGCTGGGGCTCATCGGCGCGCACGCGCGTCATCTCGCGCGCGAGGTGGAGGCGCAGCGGTTCGAGATCCTCCTGCGCCGCCGTTTCAAGCGCGTTGAGCACGGCCGGGTCGTAGGGGTCGATGGCGAGCAGAGCCGCCGCCGCGGCCGTGCGGTGCCCGCCGTCGAGTGAGCGGTCCAGAAGCAGGGTGATGAGGTCAGGCGTGGCGGCCCTGGCCGTCGGCCCGAGGCGGGTGAGCGCCGCGATGGCCCCCAGGCCGCGGCGGTCCGCCTGGCGCGCCGCGGCCGCGAGCGGCGCAACGGCCGGCGCCGCCCCCGGCCCGATCCGCCCGAGAGCGGCGATGGCGAAGTTGGCCACGCGGTCGTGCCCATCCTCCATCAGCCGCAGCAGCGCCGGCACGGCCGGCTCCGCCAGCGAGCCGAACTGCGCCAGCGTCGCGCACGCCTCCGCCCTCACTTCCCAGCGCTCATCCTCGAGCGCCGCAGTGAGTTCGGGCACGACCAAAGCGATCGGCTCGCGGAGTTGGCGGAAGAAACGGCCCGCCGCCTGGGTCACCACAGGACTCGAGTCCTTCAGACGACGCGCCACCGCCAGGGCGCACTGGGCCGCATCGACGAGCGAATCCCTCCCGGCCATCTGCGTCAGGGCGAGGACACACTGGCTGCGAACCTTGGCTTCGCGGTCCGTCGTGCCGGCGATGAGCGCCGCCTCGACTTTCGCGTCGCGCACACAGAGATCAAAGAGCATCTGCGAAGCCTTGAGGCGCAGGGCAGCGCCCCGCGGCGAGCGCAGCAGCGCCGCGCAGCGCCGGGCGTAGAAGACCGTCATCGTCGAGACATCGTGCTCGCCCCGCCGCCGCACGAACCACTCCGGGTTCGTCGCGGTGACGCGCGCATCGATCTCGTCGAAGACCCAGGGGTTGTCCGTCCAGGGCAGGACGATCATCAGCCCCGTCGTGGGAATCAGGGCCGACCACCCCTGCTCCTGCACCGTCGGCACCGCGCCGAGGGAGAGGCCCGAGACGATCAGCAGGGCGCCCAGCATGATGCGCGCCCCGTGCCGGCGCGTGCGGTAGAGATGGCGCGGCCTCTTGGCGTCGTGCCCGCACTCCGGGCACACAAACCCCCGGCTTCCCGTCATGTCATACCAGCACCGCGGGCAGCGCGGCCGCCCCCGGGAGCGGTCGCGGAACGCCGCCGCGTGCAGCACCACCGTGCCCCCCACGGCGAGCAGCACCGCCAACGAATACAGGGCCAGCGGGATCAGCACCTTCAATCCTAGGAGCCGCCCCCGCCCGATCGCCCCCGCGCCAGGCCGTTCACCGCGCAGGCGGCGCCACGATCCGGCGCCGCTTCAGGGTTGTCGATGTGCCGGGCGCGGGAAGGGGCACTTGACGAGTTTGGTCAGGATGTGCACGGCCCGGCGGGGGCGCGCGCCGATCAGGGTCGATTCCCCGGCGACGCAGGAGACTCGGCCGGGGAAGATCTTGCGGTAAAGACGGGACATGCAGCGAGGGGAGGGCAGGAGATGCATCGGTCACTTCTGATGGTCGTGCCGGCATGCGCCTTCTTCGCCGCGGCAGCAGTCGGGCAGGAGACGCCCGATGCGGCAACCGCCCGTCTCCGCGAGTACGTCGCCGCCAGTGCACGGCCGGCGTGTGAGTACGTCGCGGACCTCTTTGCCGCGCACAGCGTCGTGATCATCGGCGAGATTCATGAGGTTGCGGACAACGAGAAGTTCATGGCCGGCCTGCTCACGCATCTGGCGCGGCGCACGACGGTGCGCCGCTACGCGACAGAGTTCGTTCCGCGCCGGCTGACGGCGGAGGTTAATGCGCTCGTGCAGGCGCCGGAGTGGGACGAGGCGGCGGCAATCGACCTGATGCGCCGGGGCCCCAACCCGCTCTGGGGCTACCGGGAGTACCTGTCCATACTTGAGACGGTCTGGCGGATCAACGTCGAGAGGCCGCCGGGCGACGAACCGATGCTCATGGTCGGGCTCGACAGCGACTGGAGTCAATTGGCCCTGCTCGAAGAAACGAATGAAGCGAAGAACTTCAGAACCAGGCTGGAGCGCGAACGGTGCATGGTTGAGAGCCTCGAATCAGCGCTCCAGGAGCCGGGCGCGAAGGTGCTCGCACACGTCGGCTATGCGCACAGCGTCACGAATCACGGCGAACGGTTCGCGACGGTGCTCAAGCGCAGATACGGCGACCGCGTCTTCCAGGTTGCGCTGCATCACAACTTCCCGGGTCCGGGGGAGCGCTCGCCCTTCACCAGCCGGCTTGAGGCGATCTTCGCGGAACCGGGCGGCCCGGCGGGCCTCACCATCGAGGGTTCGCCGCTGGCTGATCTCCGCAGCGACGACTGCATGTACTTCACCATGCTCGGACCGGGCAGTTCGCTCGATGAAGCGGCCGAAGGGTACGTCTACCTCGCTCCGGTGCGTGAACTGACGCCGGTTTCCTGGATCGACGGGTTCGTTACCGACGGGACGTTCGAGGAAGCACGGGCGATTGCGCTGAAGATGAAGCGAATCGGCCCAGAGCAGGAGGTCCCTGACGCGGACGCCCTGAACGCCGCGATGAAGCGGTACTTCGAGTCGCGGCGGTGACAGCCCGGCGCGGGTATTGTGAGGCGTGGTTCTGCGCCGTGTCTATCGTGCGGTTCTGCCGCTTGGCGTGCGCCGTCTGCTGGCGGAGGCGCGGCTGCGCCGGCTGGTGCGGCGCGGCCGGCTCGTGCATCTTCACGAGCATTATCCCCACTACGACGTCTCTCCCGCGCAGATCGACAATGATGTGGATGATGCGCTCATCAACGGCATGAGTTACGCGCGCGACGCGGCGGCGCTGCTCGGGCGGCGGGCGTCGCCGGCGCCGGACCTTGCAGGTCTGCGCGTGCTCGAGGTCGGGCCGGGGCTGACGGTCGGCTCGCTGCTCGTCTGTGCCGCGGCGGGGGCGGCGGAGGTGGCGGCGCTGGACGCCTTTCCGGTGCGGTGGCGGCGCGAGTATCACGAGCCGTTCTACGCGCGATTCGCCGAGGCGGCGCAGCGCCGCTGGCCGGAACTCGACTGGTCCCTCGCGGCGCACCTCGCGCGCAGCGCCGGCGAAGAGGCGGAATCCCTCGTGCCCATCATGGCCGCCGACCTCGCCGACGCCGCGGCGCTGGACCGCACAGCGCCGGTCCAGCCCTTCGATGCGGTGGTCTCCAACGCCGCGCTTGAGCACGTGCCCGACCTCCCCGCGGCCGCGCGGCAACTGGCTCGCCTCACCCGGAGGGGTGGCGCGGGCGTCCACCTCGTCGATTTCCGTCAGCACTGCGACCCGCAGCGGCCGCTGGAGTTCCTCACCATGCCGGATGAGCGCTTCGGGCGCCTCTTCGCGCGGCGGGGCGGTCGAGAGGGCAACCGGGTCCGGGCCGGCGAGGTGGCGGCGGCTTTCCGCGCGGCGGGTTTTGAGGTGTGTTGCGTCGAGGTGCTCGAACGCGCCGATCCGGAGTACGTCCTGCGCCTGCGTCCGCGAATGCTGCCGAGGTTTGCGCATCTTGACATGGAGGAACTGCTCATCCTCAGCGCTCGATTCAAGTTGAGGCGGAGCGGCAATGGCGGACCTGCGGATGCGCCGGCAGGCGTCCAGTCGGCGAGAAGCGACGGCAGCGGGCAGGATCGAACCGAAGGCGGATTCTGATTTTCGGGCATGGAATCGCCGGCAGGCGGGTTAAGGATGGGCGCGGCTGCGACGGCGCTCAAGCCGGGGCCACCCTGCGGCGCGGAAGGAGAGGGGTTCAATGAGTGATCGGGCAACGGACCGGCGGCGCGCTGTGCGGATGCTGCCGGCGGTGATCGGCGCGGCGGTGATGGCCAGCGCGGCCCTGGCGCAGCGCGGCGTGCAGATCAACACGGATGCGAACGGCAACAACATCGCCGGCGACGCCGCCAACGAGCCGAGTTTCGCCGTCAACCCCCTCAACCCGCAGCACATGGTCGTCGGCTGGCGGCAGTTTCCCACGATCAACTCCGACTTCCGCCTCGCGGGATACGCCGTCACCCTCGACGGCGGGAAGACCTGGTTCAACGGCGGCACGCTCCAGCCCCCGCCCGGCTCGGGCAACGCCAACATGACCGACCCCGTCATCAAGTTCGATCGCAACGGCGTCGTGTATTACAACAGCATGATCTATCGTTCGAGCCGCGACGGGCAGACGGTCTACCGCAGCGACGACGGCGGCTTCAACTGGAACGCCCCCATCTACATCCGCGAGAACTGCTTCTGCGACAAGAACTGGTATGAGATCGACGACCGCACCGGGCACCACTACGGCATCTGGCAGATCCCCGGCGAGTTCGCCCGCTCGACGGATGGCGGACAGACGTGGAGCAGTTGGAGCGTCGGCGCGTCGATCTATGGTTACGTCAGCGTCGGGCCTGACAGCGAGGTGTACATCGGCTGGTGGGGCAGCGGCGCGGTCGTCATTCGCCGCTCCGACAACGCGCGCGATCCCGGCCAGACGCCGACGTTCACCTCCGCGATCAACGTGCCGATGGGGAGCCTGCTCTACGGCCGGCCGATCAACCCCGACGGCGCCGCGAGCCAGATCAACACCATCACCGACCCGCGCGAGGGGCCGAGCCGCGGCTGGGTGTACATGCTCACCTCCGCCATCCGCTCCAACGATGTGTGCGATGTCATGTTTGCGCGCAGCACCGATGGCGGGCGGACCTTCAGCACGCCGATGCGCGTTAATGATGACCCCCCCGGCGCGGACTACCAGTGGATGGCGGCGATGTCGATGGCGCCCTCGGGCCGCCTCGACGCCGTCTGGCTCGACACGCGCGGCGACCCCAATCACTTCATCTCCAACCTGTATTACTCCCACTCCTGGGACGGCGGCGTGACGTGGTCGGCGAATCGGCCCGTCGGCGATCCCTTCGACCCGCGCCTCGGCTATCCGCAGCAGCGCAAGATCGGCGACTACTTCCAGAGCCAGTCCGACAACGGCTCGGTGAGCGTGGTCCATCCCGCGACCTTCAACGGCGAGCAGGACATCTATTACACGCGCCTGCATCCGATGCAGATGGAGGTCTCGCCGCTGCGGGCCGGCCAGCCGGCGCGGTTTGAGGTGAGCGAAGCGCGGCCGAATGAGCGGGCGTGGATCGTCTACAGCCTCGACGGTGACGGGTACACGCACATCGGCCCGCTGAATGTTCCCGTGAACATCGCACTGCCGCGGCTCGGCCTCGGCCCGCGCACCACGGACTCGTCGGGCAACGTCTCATGGACGGCGACGATGCCGCCGCAGTCGCGCGGCCGGCGCCTCTGGTTCCAGGCGGTTCAGCGCGAGAACGCGAGCAACGTGATTGAACAGGTCGTGCAGTAGGCCGGCGCTGCGGCAGCGCCGCGACGTCCTTCAGAGGAGAGGAAGACAGCATGCTCGAGTGCAATCGTGGAGTGAACGGCGCGGCGCGATCGATCGCGGTCCTCTCGTGTCTGGCGCTCGCGCCGGCGGCGCTGGCGCAGCGCGGCGTGCAGATCAACACCGACGCTCAGGGGCGCAACATCACCGGCGACGCGGCCAACGAGCCGAGTTTCGCCGTCAACCCCCTCAACCCGCTGCACATGGTCGTCGGCTGGCGGCAGTTTCCCACGATCAACTCCGATGCGCGCTACGCGGGGTACGCGGTGACGCGGGACGGCGGGCTGACCTGGTTTAACGGGGGACAACTCGAACCACCGCCGCAAGCGCCAAGCTCCGAGCAGTCCGATCCCGTGTTAGCGGTCGATGCCCAAGGGGTGTTTTTCTACAATAGTCTTGCCATCCGAGGGGAGATTCGTGGGGTGACGGTCTATAAGAGCGAAACTGGCGGGTTCTCTTGGAACGAACCCGTATGGATCGCCGAGAACTGTTGCGACAAGAACTGGTATGCGATCGACTTTGTGACCGGGCACCATTACTCAGTGTGGAGCGGCCAGATTCATCCTGCTTTTGCCCGTTCCGTTGACGGAGGGCAATCCTGGCAGCCGAGCCTACGCGGGCTCCCGGTTCTTGCTTATCTCAATGTGGGGCCCGATGGCGAGCTCTATTTGGGATCACGGGGTTCAGCAGGAATTGCAGTAAGCCGATCCATCAATGCGCGAGATCCCAACGTCGAGCCCACATTCAGCCCATCTGTGACTGTGCCCATGGGACCGATTGCAGGCGGTGCGCCGATGAACCCTGCCGGAACAATGAGCCAAACCTACATCGCAACGGATCATCGAGAAGGCCCGCGGCGTGGATGGGTTTACGTCCTTAGTTCGGCGGTCAGGGCTGACGACGTGTGCGATGTTATGTTCGCGCGGAGCACCGATCACGGGCAGTCCTTCAGCGATCCGGTTCGGGTCAATGATGATCTGTCTGGGCCGGACTTCCAGTGGATGGCGTGCATGTCGATCGCGCCGAGTGGGCGACTTGATGCAGTCTGGTTCGATACGCGCGACGATCCGGATCATTTCATCTCGCGCCTGTACTACGCCTATTCTTGGGATGCCGGCCGAACCTGGTCGACGAATCGGGCAGTGAGCGATCCCTTCGATCCGTCGCTCGGTTATCCCGTGCAGCGCAAGATCGGCGACTACTTCCAGAGCCAGTCCGACAACGGCTCGGTGAGCGTGGTCCATCCCGCGACCTTCAACGGCGAGCAGGACATCTATTACACGCGCCTGCATCCGATGCAGATGGAGGTCTCGCCGCTGCGGGCCGGCCAGCCGGCGCGGTTTGAGGTGAGCGAAGCGCGGCCGAATGAGCGGGCGTGGATCGTCTACAGCCTCGACGGTGACGGGTACACGCACATCGGCCCGCTGAATGTTCCCGTGAACATCGCACTGCCGCGGCTCGGCCTCGGCCCGCGCACCACGGACTCGTCGGGCAACGTCTCATGGACGGCGACGATGCCGCCGCAGTCGCGCGGCCGGCGCCTCTGGTTCCAGGCGGTTCAGCGCGAGAACGCGAGCAACGTGATTGAACAGGTCGTGCAGTAGGCCGGCGCTGCGGCAGCGCCGCGACGTCCTTCAGAGGAGAGGAAGACAGCATGCTCGAGTGCAATCGTGGAGTGAACGGCGCGGCGCGATCGATCGCGGTCCTCTCGTGTCTGGCGCTCGCGCCGGCGGCGCTGGCGCAGCGCGGCGTGCAGATCAACACCGACGCTCAGGGGCGCAACATCGCCGGCGACGCGGCCAACGAGCCGAGTTTCGCCATCAACCCGCTCAACCCGCTGCACATGGTCGTCGGCTGGCGGCAGTTTCCCACGATCAACTCCGATGCGCGCTACGCGGGCGTCGCCCTCTCGCTCGACGGCGGGCTGACGTGGATGAACCAGGGCGTGGTTCCGCCGCCGCCCGGCGCGCCCAGTGCGCAGCAGTCCGATCCCGTCCTCGCCGCCGACGCCGCGGGCAAGTTCTTCTACAACTCCCTGATCTTCCGCGGCGAGCGCCTCGGCGTGGTCGTCTATCCGAGCGACGACGGCGGGTTCACGTGGAACGACCCCGCCTTCATCCGCAGCAATTCCGCCGACAAGAACTGGTACGAGATCGATCAACTCGGCGGGCATCACTACTCCATCTGGCAGGCCCCCGGCGAGTTCGCGCGCTCGACCAACGGCGGGCAGTCGTGGAGCCGCTGGAGCATGGGCGCGAGCATCTTCGCTCACATCGGCGTCGGGCCGGATGGTGAAGTTCACGTCGGCTGGTGGGAGGGGGGAGACGGCGTGAAGATGCGCCGCTCGGACAATGCCCGCGACCCCGGCGCGGTTCCGACCTTTACGGCCGAGGTGGCGATCCCCTTCGGCTCCATGCCCTGGCAGCCGCCCGTCAATCCCGCGGGCGGGTGCAGCCAGGTCAACATCGCCGTCGATCACCGCGACGGACCGACGCGCGGCTGGGTCTACGTCCTGACCTCCGCCGTGCGCCAGAACGACGTCTGCGATGTAATGTTCGCGCGCAGCACCGACGGCGGACAGACCTTCAACACGCCCGTCCGCGTCAATGATGATTCACCCGGCGATGACTTTCAGTGGATGGCGGCGATGTCGATGTCCCCCGCGGGGCGCCTCGACGCCACCTGGCTCGACACCCGCGATGATCCCAATCACCGCGACTCACGCCTCTACTACTCGTACTCCTGGGACGGCGGGCTGACGTGGTCGCCCAACCGACCCGTGAGCGACGCGTTCAACCCGCTCCTCGGCTGGCCCGTGCAGCGCAAGATCGGCGATTACTTCCAGAGCCGCTCCGACAACGGCTCGGTGGGCGTCATCTGCCCCGGCACTTTCAACGGCGAGCAGGACATCTATTACCAGCGCCTGCATCCGACGGTGCTTGAAGTCTCGCCGCTCATCGCCGGCCAGCCGGCGCGCTTTGATGTGAGCGAGGCGCGGCCCAGCGAACGCGTGTGGATCGTCTACAGCACAACGGGGCGCGGGTACGTCAACGTCGGCCCGCTCAACGTGCCCGTGAATCTCGCGCAGCCGCAACTTGGCCTCGGCCCGCGCACGGCTGATGCGCTGGGCGAAGTGTCGTTCACCGCGACGATCCCGCTGCAAGCCCGTGGCCGGCGCGTCTGGTTCCAGGCGATCCAGCGCGAGAATGCGAGCAACGTGGTTGAGGATGTGGTGCAGTAACACTGCTCAATGAGGAGGGGCCATGTGCGAACCGTTCGTGGCGGCGCTTCGGCGCGGCCGGATATTGAATACCGTCAGCGCCATCGCATGCCTTGCATCGACCGCGCTCGCGCAGCGCGGCGTGCAGATCAACACTGACAGCCAGGGGCGCGACGTCATCGGCGACGCCGCCAATGAGCCGACCTTCGCCGTCAGCCCCGTCGATCCGAATTGCATCGTCGTCGGCTGGCGGCAGTTCCCCACCATCAACTCCGACTCGCGCTACGCCGGCTTTGCGTGGTCCGACGACGGCGGGCTGACGTGGACCAACGGCGGCATACTCGCCTCGCCTCCGGGATATAACAATGCCGAGCAGACCGACCCGCTCGTCAAGGTCAACGCCCGCGGCGATTTCTATTACTGGAGCGAGGTCTTCCGACCCAACTACGCCCAGTTCATGTACCGATCGACCGACGGAGGGCAGACATGGGAAACGCCCGCTGACATTGAAGACCCCGCCAACGGCGACAAGCCCTGGCTCGCCATCGACAACACCGGCGGCATCGGCGACGGACATCTCTACGGCGGGTGGAACAACTTCAACCTCGGCGGATACTGCTACGTCGAATCGACCGATGGCGGGCAGACGTGGACGCCGAGCAAGCGCATCGCCGACGCCGGCGGCACGCAGTGGATGATGCACATGGTCGTCGGGCCCGACGGCGAGGTCTACGCCGCGTGGAAGAACTACCGCGAGAACGCCATCTACATCACCAAGTCGATCAACGCGCGCGATCCCAACACGCCGACGACCTTTGACGCCTTCGGCAGCGGCGGGCGAGAAGGGCTCGACCTTCGCATCGACGCCGCCAACGACCCGGGGTTTCTCGACATCAATCCCTCGGGCTTTCACCAGATGTTTCTCGGCGTCGATTCCTCCGGCGGGCCGCGCCACGGATGGCTCTACGCCCTCTGGCCCGACAACCGCCGCGACACGTCGGACCTCATCTTCGCGCGCAGCGCCGACGGCGGCTTCACCTGGGAGACGGGCATCCGCGTCAACGATGACGGCCCGGGCGCGATCCAGTGGATGCCGGCGATGAGCGTCGCGCCCAACGGCCGCATCGACGTCTTCTGGTTCGACACCCGCAACGACTCCGGACACCAGGTGCCCTGGTCGGAACTCTTCTATTCTTTCTCGACGGACGGCGGCACGACCTGGTCGCCGAATCGCCGCCTCTGCGAGGCCTTCAACACGACCATCGGCTGGCCGCAGCAGACCAAGATCGGCGATTACATGGAGAGCGTCTCAGAGGCGGGCAGCGCCAGCGTGGTTTACCCGGCGACGTTCAACGGCGGGCAGGACCTGTGGTTCCAGCGCCTCGCGCCCTTCCAGTTGCACGCCGGCGCCCTGCGCGGCGGGCAGCCGGGCGAGGTCGTGATCCTCGGCGCGCTGCCCGGCCAGCCCGTCTGGCTGGCGGCGAGCCTCTCGGGGCGAGGCAGCACCTACATCCCCGTGCTCAACGTGACGCTCGGTCTGGACCGCCCGGTTCAGGTCGGGCCGATGCTCCGCACCGATGCCCAAGGGCGGGCAACGTGGACCCTTCCCGTCCCCCGCCAGACTTCCGGCCGCACCATCTGGCTCCAGGCCGCCCAGCGCGAGAATGCGAGCAACGTCGTCGAGGTGCAGGTGGAGTAGCGCTGCCGGCGGATGAGCCGTTGGCGAGTCCGGGGCTTCATCGCATCTCGAAGTGTCCGGGGTGCGGGTTTTCAACCCCAGGCATACTGCGGGGACATTGATCCCCCCTTGCCCGTCGCGCCTCGCGCGCGCTCACATCAGCGGGCGTGCAGCGGCGCTCCGATTTCACGCCGGGCATCATCGGGCGCCGGCGTTTTGGGCGGGTTCGCTGGCGGGGCGCGGCTGGTAGAGGTGCACGGCCATGCCGCTGTACTCGTGCGTCTCGGGGCCGAGCAGATCGGGGTGGTCAAGGCGGGCGCCGCGCAGCGGCCAGGCCGTGCGAAGGACGAGGTAGCCGGCCGGATCCATCAACTCCGCCAGCCGGGCCATCCGGTCGAGGAGGTGCGTCCGCGGCGCCTCCTCCCCGGTCATGGCGTATGGCGGATCGAGGAAGATGACGTGCGGCGGCCGGCGGAATCGCGCGCCCAGCGCCGGGCTGAGCGCATCGCCGATCACCACTTCGCTCCTCCCCTCCACGCTGAGCGACTCGATGTTGCCGCGGAGCGTCGCGGCGCTCGAGCGGCTCTGCTCGACGAAAAGGCAGTGTGCGGCGCCGCGGCTGATCGCTTCGAGGCCGATTCCCCCGCTGCCCGCGAAGAGATCGACGACGTACTGGTCCTCGAAGTGGCCGCGAAGAAGGTTGAAGACCGCCTCCTTCACGCGATCGGTGATCGGCCGCGTCGGCGCGTTTTCCGGAGGCGAGGCGAGGCGGCGGCTGCGAAATTCTCCGGCAATGATGCGCATGGCCTTTCTCCGTTGCGAACCAGCGCCGACGCCTCACGATCCGCGGCGCACCGCGACAATGCTCAGCATCGGCGGTGTGATGAACGCGCTCGCCGGATCGGCCGTGCGCTGCCGCCAGTGCTCGTTCCACTCCTCGGCCTCGGCGGTCGTGATGAGGTTCATTTCGACGAGGGTGGGCAGGTAGTTGGCGAAGAACGTCTCAGGCCACTGCCACAGGGCCGTCTCCGGGCGGGCGACGCGCACGAGCGGATCGATCCGCGCCACGTCGAAGCCCGCCTCGGCGAGCATGGTGGGCAGGCGTTTGCCGATGTCCGGATCGCCCCCCCGCGCGCGCCAACTCTGATCGACGGCTTCGAAGACTTTTCGCACCACGGGGCGCGTGGGGCAGATCGCGGCGCCACGATAGTAGTAGTAGTCCTGGATGACAAAGACGCCCCCGGGCCTGAGGGCGGCTGCAACTCCCTGCACCACGTTCATCGGATCGCTGACAAAGCAGAGCACCCAGCGCGCGTAGGCGCCGTCGAGGGTCGCGGCAGGCAGATCGAGGTTCTGCACGTCGCCGACGCGCGCGTCGATCTGCGGCAGGCTGATGGCCGCCGCCCGGGCGCGGAGGTAGTTGATGAAACGCTCGGAGGCGTCCACGCCGACGACGGCGCCGGCGGGCCCGACGAGTTGGGCCAGTTCCGTCGTGGCGAAGCCCGGGCCGCAGCCGACGTCGAGCAGGCGCTGGCCGGGTCGAAACCGCGCCGCCTCCCACGCCTCGGCCGCCTGCCGCGACCAGAGCCGGTGTTGAAAACCCAGGCGGCGCAACTCGGCGTCCTGCGTCCCGAGCACGTACTCGTTGCTCTCGCGCGCGGCGCTCATGTCGCGGCAATCTCCGGCGCGGGGGCGGGGGGCTGGGTCTGCTCACGCCCTTCCTCGATCGTCCACTCGTCGATGAGCGGCCGGCCGTCGAGCAGGCGCCTGAGATTGTCGCAGGCGATGCCGACCGCCCGCTCCCAGTAGCGCGGGCTGACGCTGGCGACGCGCGGCGTGATGAGGACGTTGCTCATCCGCCACAGCGGAGAGCTTTCCGGCAGGGGGGCCGTCTCGAACGAATCCAGACCCGCCCCCGCGAGGCGCTGCCGCGAGAGCATCTCCGCCAGGGCCGAATCGTCGCACACGCGGTTGTGGCTCACGTTCACCAGAATCGCGGACTTCTGGCAGTTCTCGAGCATCGAGCGGTTAATGAGCACGTTGCGCACCGCGGTGGGAGGCACCGCGAGGACGATCACGTCGCTGCGGCTGAGCAGTTCGTCGAGGCGGTCGAGCGGGAGCATCTCTTTGACGCCCGCGAAGGGATTGTCGGAGTCGCCCAGCGTCGCGATGATCTCGACGTCAAAGGCCTGGAGACGCCGCGCGATCGCCCGCCCCAGCGGCCCGAGGCCGACGATCCCCACCGTCAGCCCCTCGAGGTCGCGGATCGAGTCGGCGAGTTCGTGGCTGGCCCAGACGTGCTCGAGTTGCGCCGTCAGCGCCAAGTTGAGACGCCGCACGAGCGCGAGGATGAGCATGACGGCGTGCTCGGCGCGCTGCGGGGCCTGGATCGTCGAGGCCGTGCACAGCCGCACCGCCGACGCCGTCAGCCGCGGCAGTTCGAGGCGCAGGTCCGGCGTCGTCGAGGTCAGTTGAATCCAGCGGAGCGCCCGTCCGTGTCGGTGAAAGTCCTCGTCGCTGAGCGGAAAGCCGAGGAGGTAGTGAGTCTCCGGGAGAAGTTTGAGCAGGTCGGCGCGGTTGTGAGCCGCCCGGACGCGGACCTGGTCGCTCACCGCCTCGACCTGCTCGACAAGGCGGCGCGGCAGGCTCCACTTCGATGCTTCACTGAAGACCGCGATGGTGAGATTGGCGGCGTGGTTCATGACGGCGGGGCAACCGGCCCTGGCGCAGGGCGCAATCCTAGGCGGCCGCGCCCTGCCGCCCCGTCCGCGATCGACCATGAAACCAGAACCCGCCTGACCGCAGGCAAAGGCAGATGAATCACCCGCGGGAACAGTCGCCGTCCCTACTCGACGGTCACGCTCTTGGCGAGATTGCGCGGCTTATCGACGTCGTGGCCGCGAAGAACGGCCGCGTGATACGCCAGCAATTGCAGGGGCACGGCCGTCACGAGCGGCTGGAGCGGCTCGGGCATGTCGGGAACGTAGAACACTTCATCGGCGTGCTGGCGGATGGAGCGGTCTCCTTCCGTCGCCACGGCGATGACCTTGCCGCCGCGCGACTTGACCTGCTGGATGTTGCTGACGATCTTGTCGTACTGGCTGTTGCGCGTGGCGAGAAAGACGCAGGGCATGCCATTGTTGATCAGCGCGATCGGGCCGTGCTTCATCTCCGCCGCGGGCATGCCCTCGGCGTGGATGTAACTGATCTCCTTGAGTTTGAGCGCGCCTTCGAGGGCCACGGGATAGTTGTGCCCGCGCCCGAGGAACAGCCAGTTCTCACGGTCGATGTACCGGCTCGTCACGTCGCGGATCATCTCCGACTGCGCGAGGATGCTCTCGATGCGCTCGGGCACCTGCTCGAGTTCGGCCAGGTGCTGGCTGACCTGCTCGGCGCTGAGGAAGCGCCGCCGGCCGATGAACAGCGCCAGCAAGGACAAGGCCGTCACCTGCCCGAGGAACGCCTTGGTCGAGGCGACGCCGATCTCCGGCCCGACGCGGAGGTACACCCCCGCGTCCGTCTCGCGCGCGATCGTCGAGCCGACCACGTTGACGATGCCCAGCGTGAGCGCGCCGCGGTCGCTCGCCTCGCGCAGCGCCGCCAGCGTGTCGGCCGTCTCGCCCGACTGGCTGACGGCGACGACCACCGAGCCGTCCTCGATGATCGGATTGCGGTAGCGGAACTCGCTGGCGTATTCCACCTCGGCGGGAATCTTGGCGAGGTCTTCGAGGAGGTAGTCGCCGATCATCGCCGCGTGCAGAGCCGTGCCCTGACCGAGGAGGATGTACCGCCGCGCCTTGACGAGTTCGCGGGCGTACTCCGCGATGCCGCCGAGCACGACGCGCCCCTCGCGCGAGTCGGTGCGGCCGCGCAGAGTGTTGCGCAGCGCATCGGGCTGCTCGAAGATCTCCTTGAGCATGAAGTGCTCGTGCTCGCCGAGTTCGATCTGCTGGAGTTCGATCTCGAGGTCCTGGATGCGAGGCGTGACGCGCACGTCGTCGAGCGTCGTGGTCCGGAACCCCTCGCGGGTGAGGCGGGCGATCTGGTAGTCTTCAAGAGCGAAGGCCTGGGTCGTGTGCGCGACGATCGCGTTGCCGTCGGAGGCGACGATGTACTCGCCCTGCCCAACGCCGATCATCAGCGGCGAGCCCTTGCGGGCGCAGACGAGCACGCCCGGTTCATCTTCGCAGATGACGGCGATGGCGTAGGCGCCGGTCACCTCGCGCAGGGCGGCCTGCACCGCCTTGTCGAGCGTCATGCCGGCGTCCTTGTCGTACAACTCGGAGATGAGCATGGTGAGGACTTCGGTGTCCGTCTCCGAAGTGAACGTGTGTCCCTGGTCTTCGAGCCAGGTGCGCAGGCTGGCGTAGTTCTCGATGATGCCGTTGTGGATGAGGGCGATGCCGTGGCCGCGCGGCCTGGGATCGTCGCGGTGCGGGTGGGCGTTGGAGTCGGAAGGCTCGCCGTGCGTCGCCCAGCGGGTGTGGGCGATGCCGATCGTCCCTTCCAGGTCCTTCTCGCGGGCGATCTTCTCTTCGAGGACGCTGACGCGGCCGACGGAGCGGACGACGCGCAGCCCGCCGTTGATCAGGGCGATGCCGGCGGAGTCATAACCCCGGTACTCAAGGCGCTTGAGGCCTTCGAGGAGAATCGGCAGGGCGGGTTTCGAGCCGATGTACGCGACGATTCCACACACGCCAGGCCGTCCTTTCCGAGGCTCGCGCCCCGATGCGGGATGATACGCGAAGCGGGTCAGCCGCACCGCGTCCCCGGAGCGGGGCAAGCGGCGGGGGCGTCACTGGTCCTCTTCCGCGCCCGGGCGGACGGCGGCGATCGACTCGGCCGAAGCCGGCGCGGCCAGGTTCTCGAGCGTGTAGACCATCGCGTACTGCACCGTCGTGCCCGAGGAGCGCAGGTGGGAAATCTTCGCGCTGATGCGCATCTCGCCCGATACGACCGTGCCGCTGGCGGCGTGGAGGCGCAGAAGACCGGAGACCGTGCCCGAAGCGAGCGCATCAGAGCCGAGGTGGTGAATCCCCGCCACCGGGACGACGGAGGTGTTCGCCAGTGCGGTGTTCCACGAGACCACCGCCACGCCGCTCTCCTCGTCAAACTCGTCGAAGCGGAAATCGAGCCGGATGATCTGCGGCTGGCCGAAGACGGAAAGCCGGATGGGCATGCCCGCCTTCCACGTCTGACCCGTCGTGATGGGGCGCGACGGCAGCGGGGGAAGAACGGCCGAAATGCCCGAGTACATCCAGGCGCAATCAAGGGTCGTGAGCAGCCCCGAAGGCGCCGGCGCCTCGAGGAGGGCGCCATTGGCGAAGCGCATGGTGCTCGGCTTGGCGAGGAGGCTGGCGACGGTGTGCGAACCGACGTATTTCTCGTGCGGGTCCAGCCTCGTCTCGCCGGTCATGGGCCGCGTCTCGACGAGGCCCTCTTCGCCGGCGCGGAGGGAGTACGACCCCCGGCCGGCGCGGCACTGAAGGCGCACCTCCGTGAGGCGCGTGTAGAGATCGACCGTTCCCTCGGGCAGATCGTTGCTGGAGGTCAGCGGCCGCGACGCGAGCGTGAAGGCGAGCGCCCCATCGTACTGCATCACCGTCTGGCGCGTGTCGCGGAGGATCGTCTCCGAGCCGCGGATCGTGGTGCGAAAGGCGGCGGGAGCGACTTCGAGGCTCTCCTGAGGGAAGTGATAGCGCAACTCGTGCCGCGCCTCGAAGACGGGTATGCCCACCTGCCCGAGCGCCGGCGCGGCGGCAAGCCAGAGCGCCAGGCCCAGGGCCGGTCCACAACTCCGTACCGCCCCATGGTGGATCGTGTACCCCGCCATAATCCGTTCCCTGTCCGTGAAACTGCGCTCTTCATCGTCGCAGCGGCGGCGCAACTCCGCCGGGAAGCGGGCGGAGCGGGGCAAGGCGGCGCGCCTGTGCCGACTGTAGGGAACAAGGGGCGGGGGACGCCGCGCTACCGATAACCCAGCGAGCGCTCGCCGAAGTGCATCCGCATCGCCTTCTTGGAGGCCGCGAGGGTTTGCTCGGCGATGGCGTTCGCCTTGGCGCAGCCGGCCCGGATGATCTCAAGGATCGCCTCGTCCTCGCCCTCGTACCGCGCGCGGCGCTCGCGGATCGGATCGAGCAGCGCATTGATCGCCCCGCCGAGTTCCTTCTTGACCTCGCCGTCGCCGACGCGGCCTCCGGCGTAGCGCTCGCGCAGGTCGGCGACAAGGGCCTTGTCCGCGTGGAACGCGTCGAGGTACTGAAAGAGCACGTTGCCGGGATCGCCCGGGTCGGTCGGATTCTGGCGGCCGGTGAAGATGCGGTTGACCTTCTTCTGCACCTCCTTGGCTGTGTCGGAGAGGTAGATGGCGTTGCCGAGGGACTTGCTCATCTTGTTCACGCCGTCGATGCCGACGAGACGGCCGACGCGCCCGACCTCCGCGCGCGGGATCGGAAACAACCCGCCGGCGTCGAGGTGCGCCTCATCCGGCGTCTGGTCCGACACGCCGCAGTAGAGTTGATTGAACCGCCTCGCCACTTCGCGCGTCATCTCGATGTGCGCCACCTGGTCTTCGCCCACCGGGACCGCCTCGGGCCGGAAGGCGAGGATGTCCGCCGTCTGCCCCACCGCGTAAAGCAGAAAGCCGAACGAGTAGGTGTCGCCGAGATTCTTGACGATGATCTCATCCTTGATCGTCGGGTTGCGCATCACCCGCCCGAAGCCCAGCAGCATCGAGAAAAAGAAGGTCAGTTCGGCGATGGCGGGGATCTCGCTCTGCACGAAGAGCGTCGCGCGCTGCGGATCGAGGCCGACCGCGAGCCAGTCGCGCATCACTTCGAGCGTGTCGGCGCGGATCTCGTCGGGCCGGTCGCTGCGTGTAGTGAGGGCGTGGACGTTGGCGACGAGGAAGTAGCACTCGTGGGTCTCCTGCATGGCGAGACGGCGTTCGAGACTGCCGACGTAATGGCCCAGGTGCAGGCGGCCCGTCGGCGTGTCGCCGGTGAGCAGTCGCGGTCGTGATGAAGCGCTGGCGGTCATGGTCGCGGCAAGTGTATGAGACGGCAGGCGCGGTTTCCGAAGGCCGACATGCGCCGCTATCCCCGATGTGCCCCAGCGACCGCCCCGGTCAGCCGTTGCGCGAAGCCGAATGTGTCCTCGCCCCTCGCGACGGATCTCAGATCAGAGCCGCGGACCAGAGCATGAGCACGATGTTGCCCAGATTGAAGAGGGCGTGCATGAGCACGGGGGCGAGCAGCGTGCCGGTTCGCTCATAGACCACTCCCAGGGCCGTGCCGAAGACGACCAGCCCCGGCACCGCCGCCGGCTCGGCGACGTTGAGGTGCATCACGCCGAAGAGAATGGAGGTGAGGAGGATTCCCGGCCAGGGCGACGCGGTCAGGCTTCGCAGGCATCCCTGGATCGCGCCGCGGAAGACCACTTCCTCCAGAAGCGGGACAAGCACCACGACCACCGCGATGAGCAGGAGCATCCAGCCGCTGATCTCCGGCTCCGCCGCCAACTCGCGCAGGGTCCGGTGCGCCAGCGGCGCCGGCGCCTGGGTGGTGAGCCACGCCTGGATGGACGCGGCGATCTCCGCCGTGAACTGCACGATCGGCCAGGCAATGAGCAGGCCGAGGACCGCGGCACCTGCCGCCCACCACCAGCGGACGCAGCGCCGGCCGCCATCGGGGCGGCCCCGGACCTCATCGAGGCGGCGAGCGGCCTGCTCGGTCCACTCGCGCTCGCCCGGCAGTCGCCGCAGCCCCCACCAGAGAAGGATGACCACCGCTGCGGCGGACTGAACCGCCGTCATCTGCAGCGCGCGCTGGCGGATCGAAAGCGTTTCACCCGGCGGTGCCGCGGCAAGGAGCCAGATCCCGAGCCGCGCCAGCGCCGGCGTCACGAGCAGGTGCCAGCCGAGCAGGACGAACATGAGCGCCGGTGAGACCGGCCGCGGGTGCCCGCGCCGCGCCAGCCACCGCGGCCGCGCAAGGAGAAAAACGCCGAATCCGAGCGCGGCGCCGGCCCCGATGACGATAATCACCCACGAAGAGGCGTCGGGCGGCGGCGCGTGGTCGGTCGCGGACGGAGACGCTATAACGAGCGGCGACGCGAGGGAGAAGATGAGCAACGCGCTGAGCCGCATCGTCGAACGCAAGCGAGGGGAGGTGGACCTGGCGAAGGCGGCCACGCCCCTCGAGGAAGTGGCGCAGCGGGCGCGCGAGGCCGACCCGCCGCGGAACTTCTTCCAGGCGGTAACCGCCAACCGCCCGCCGCGAACCGTCTCGGTCATCGCGGAGATCAAGCGAAAGAGCCCCTCGGCGGGGTGGCTGCGCGAGGAATATCGCGACGAGGAGTTTGACCCGGCGCCCATCGCCAAAGCCTACCACCGCGCGGGGGCGGCGGCGATCTCCTGCCTGACCGACCGCGAAGGCTTCGGCGGCGACCTCGACTACATCCGCCGCATCCGCAACCGCGTGCCCCTGCCCGTGATGCGCAAGGACTTCATCATCGACGCCTGGCAGGTCTACGAGGCGCGCGCCGCCTCCGCCGACGCCGTCCTGCTCATCGCCGACATCCTCACCGAGGGGCAGTTCGTCGATCTGCTCATCCTCGCCACCGAACTCAAGATGACCTCGATCGTCGAAGTGCATGATGTCGAGAGCCTCCTGCGCGTCCGACACCACATCGGCTTTCCCCACCCCGGCTACACCCTGCTGGGCATCAACAACCGCGACCTCCGCACGATGCAGACGGACCTCAACCACACGCTTCGCCTCATCGACCTCGTCGAGGACAAGCGCATTCTCATCAGCGAGTCGGGCATCCGCACGCACGCGGACGTCGAGCGGCTGCGCAAGGCGGGGGTGGGGATCATTCTCGTGGGCGAACACCTCATGCGCCAGGAGGATCCCGGCGCGGCGCTGCGGGACCTCGTGGAAGAGGGCGCGTAGGGGGCGCGGCGTGCAGGCGCCGGAGCCTCACGGGACCGCCGCGTCAAGGCTTCGAGGACGGGGCATTCAGACCTCGCCGGCGAACGAAACCGCCCGCGCTTTTGCCGCGACCGGCACGCCTTACCGCGCCGTCCCTCCCGAATCGACGAACTTCGCCGCGCCGGTGGGCCAGAGGCGCGAGCGGATGAGCACCAGCGCCGTCTGCAACTGGAGGTCGAGGTTCTCGTTGAGCAGGCGCTGCGGATCGCGCTTGGTCTGCTCCTCTTCGGTGAGTTTCTCGTGGGCGTCGGGAAGCACGTCGGCGTCGCGGAGAATGGCGAGGGAGTCGCCGACCTGCCGCGGCGTCATGCGGACGGTAAGGTGGGGATCGACGCCCCACTTCGTGGACTCCGGGTTGCGGTGGATCATGTCGCCGCTGGGCAGGAGGTAGTGCTCGCGCGTCAGGCGGAGCAGGGCGTTGCCGCGGTCCACCTGGTCGGAAATCTGCTGCACGCTGCCCTTGCCGTAGGAGCGCGTGCCGACGACGATGGCGCGCTCGTGGTCGCGCAGGCAGCCGGCCATGATCTCGCTCGCCGAAGCCGAGCCTTCGTTGATGAGGACGACGACGGGGATTTCCGCGAGGCGCTCGCTCGTTCGCAGCGAGGAGGCGCGGTGGACCTTGTTCGTGCGCCGGCCCGGCCCTTCGGTCGAGACGAGCACGCCGCGCGAGACGAACCGGTTGCACAGGTCGATCACCGCCTGCAATTGCCCGCCGGGGTTGAAGCGCAGGTCGATCACCAGCCCGTTGAGATCGTCGCCCATTCCGGCGACGGCGGCGTCGAACTCATCCACGGTCTGGCGCATGAAGCCGCTGAGGCGCAGGTAGCCGATGCCGGCCTGGCGGTCCATGAAGTAATCCCACTCGTTGCCGTCTTCGAGTTTCCAGCCCTTGACCGTTTCGATGGGAATGTCGTCGCGGACGAGTCGGAAGTCGATCGGCTCTTCCTCGCCCTCGCGGCGGATGGTGAGGGTGACGGGCGTGCCCCTCGGACCGGTGATCTGATCGATCGCCTGCGAGGAGGTGATGCCGATGGTCGAGCGGCCGTCCACCGCGATGATGTCGTCGCCGGCGCGGATTCCCGCGCGGTGCGCCGGCGAATTCTTGAGGGGCGTGACGATCGTCAACTGGTTTCGCTCGTCGATGATGATCTGGATGCCCACGCCGCTGAACGAGCCGTCCAGTTGCCGCTTGAACACCTGCAACTCGTCGGGCCAGACGATGTCGGTGAACTCGTCGAGTTTCGCGATTGCGCCGTCGCCGAACTCGTGGTAGAGCACCTCCGCCGGGAGGTTCACCGTCTCGCGGTTGCGCTCCTCGATGCGCTCGAGCAGGCGAGTGGCGCGCGAGCGGTCAGCGGTCTTCTGCTCGCTCCAGTACTTCGCCTCTTCGGCGAGGAAGGTCGTGAAGCGGCGCACCGCCGCGGCGTCGCCCAGGCCGGCGAAGGTCTCCCGCAGGTCCGTCGTCGTGACGAGGGTCTGCAGCGCCTCGATCCCGCCGACGAGCAGCACCGGGTACCCCGGCTGCGAAAGATGCATGTTGGCCGCGATGTTGAGTGCGTCGGTCACCATCGCGCGGTTCACGCCGTGAAGATGGACGTCCCAGGTGTCGATCTCCTGATGGGCCCAGCGCGGCCGCGGCTCCTCGCCGATCGCCTTGAGGTGCTCGTCCATCAGGTCGTCCAGCCTCGAGGGCGCGTAGAGGCGCAGCAGGCCGAGCCGGTAGGAGACGCGCATGAGGTCGGCCTGGAACTGCCGATCGAGAAGCGTGTTGAGCCGGTAGAAGAGGTCCTGCGCGACGATCCACTCCCCGCGGGACTCCGCGGCGTGGGCGGCCTCTCTCGCACGTGCGACAAGATCGACGACGCGCGCGTCGGCGAGCACCGTCTCCTTGAAGGGCAGGTCGGTGTCGGGCTTGAGCGCGAGCAGTTCTCCCGGTTCGAGACTCGCCTCGTGGGCGGCGACGGCCTTGGTGAGCGCCTCGCGCCAGTTCTCCGCGGCGAGTTGCTCTTCGAGTTCCTTCATGCTCGTCGTGTAGGTTTCGAGGCGCTCGGCCGCCTGCTCGCGCAGGAACGTGAGGTAGGACTTCGCCTCGCCGGCGATCGAACGGTCGGCCGCGCCCTCCGGCGCGCTGTCGCCGACGGCCCGGAGAAGGGTGTAGACCCCCTCGATGTCCCCCTGAAGCGAATCCTCCCAGAGGCGGCCGGCGAGGGCGACATCCGTTGCCCCCTCGGCGGGCGGGGCGTCCTGCCGCGCCGACGCCGGCGCTGCCAGCAGCGAGCCCGCCAGCGCCAGCGCCGCAAGCCGCCGCGCGCAGAATCGAAGCGGAAGCGGATGAAGCAGGCGAGCGTCAGCGGCTGAGATCGTCATGAGTTCCTCGTTCCCTCTGGATGGTTGAAGGCCGGGTCGCGTGAGGATTCCCGGCGAAGTTGCGCGCGATATCGGATCATACGGGTCGGCGTCGGGCGGTCCCAACGGTCAGAGGTCATCGGCCCGCTCCGCCCCGCTCCTTGCGGCGCGGCGTGTCGGCGGGAGAAACCGCGGGGCGATCAACCCTCATGCGCCGATTCTGCGGTCCGCGGCCCGATTTGCGGACCAGGGCGGATCGCGGGGCCCGACGGGCCCTCTCGCGCGACGCCGCTCCTCAGGGCCGCTGAGTGTTATACTGCCCTCGTGGCCGGAAGGTTCCTCCATCTCGCCTCGTCCGGCGGGGGGTCGCCCCCGCCGACCGACTGGACCGCCGCCCTCCTCCTCGCGACGCTCCTGCTGCTGCTTCTCTTCGTGGTCGCGGCGATCCTGATGCGCGGCGTGCGGCGGCGCCTGCTCGACGGCGGGTCGTCAACGCGGCCGCCTCGTGCTGCGGTCGATCCCTGGGCCGAGGCGGGCCGGCGCATCGGACAGCGCGGAAGCGGACCTCCCCGGGCAGATGCCGGCGGGCCGACCAAACCCTCAGACCCGCGCGGAGAGGCGCCATGACGCGCCGCGCCGAATCGCTCGCCCTCGTTACCGGCGGCGCACGCCGCGTCGGACGCGCCATCTGCCTCGACCTCGCGCAGAGCGGGTGCAACCTGGTCCTGACCTACCGCACGAGCGAGATCGAGGCGCAGCAGACGGCTGCTCAGTGCCGGGCGCTGGGCGTCGAGGCGCAGGCCGCGCGGCTCGATCTTGATGATCTCGACGCGGTCGAGACCTTCGGCCGCGAACTCGCGGTGAGGCAGCCGCGGCTCGACCTGCTCGTTCACAACGCCTCGGTCTATGAGCGCACGCCATGGGGCGCGATCGGGCAGAAGGAAGCGATGGAGCACTGGCGCATCAACGCGCTGGCGCCCCTTCTGCTGACACAGGCGCTGGCGCCCGCCCTGCGGGAGGCGGGAGGCGTGGTCGTGGCGATGTGCGATGCACACACGCTCGGGCGCGCCCGGCGGCGCTACGCGGCCTACTCGATGAGCAAGGCGGCCCTGGCGGAGATGGTTCACACCCTCGCGCGCGAGTTAGCGCCGCAGGTGCGCGTCTGCGGAATTGCGCCGGGCGTCGTCGCCTGGCCTGAGCAGGTCGATCCCGCCGAGATCGAGGCCTACGAGAGCCGCATCCCCCTCAAGCGCCCCGGTACTCCCGAAGACGTCGCCCGCCTCGTGCGATTTCTGTGGCGCGAGGGGACGTACCTCACCGGCGAGATCATCCGCCTCGACGGCGGCCGCACGCTCACCTGACGCGCCGGCGCCCCCCTCAGCCTCCCGGGCGCTCGGAGGTGATGAGCGATGCGAGGCGCGTCACGAGCGAATCGAAGCGGAGGCGATCAGGCTCGCTGAGCGTTCCCGCCCGGCCCTGTTGGATGGCTTCGGCGATGCGGCGGGCGCGTTCGACGTCGGTGGTGCGCTGGCGCAGGACGAGATCGAGCGCCTCGACCCAGTCGGCGCCGCGGCGGGTATCGGCGGCGTCGAAGCGCTCGAGCGCGACCAGCGCCACGGTGCGCAGCGTCGCTTCACGCTCCGCGTCGCTCTCTCCCGGAGGCGCGGCCTGCAGGGCGGTGAGCATCGCCTCGGGCTCGGCACGCTGCCAGTGAAGTTCGGCCAGGCGCAGGCAGATCCGTCGCCTCGCCTCGCCGCTCAGCGCCGCCGCGCCGTTCGAGCCGTTGTTCGACTGCGGCAGGGTGAGCACGCGGCTGAGCGACGCCAGCCGCCGCTGCACGTCTACGGCCTGGTGGGCGGCGAGGAGATTGTCCGCCTCGAGCCAGTCCGAAGGGGGAAGGGCGGCGAGGACGTGGCCGATCTCCTCGCCGAGCCGGGCCGCATCGAGCACCGGCCAACTGAGGATGAGACGGAGGGCTTCGAGGCCGCCCCCCCGCGCCGCCGAGCGCAGCGCGTGGGCGTAAATGAGCGGATCACCGGCATGGGCCTGCAGGACGTCGCGGTGCAGTCCGGACGCGGCCAGGCCGCGCGCCGCCGCCGCGCGGCGTTCGGCTCCGCCGTCGGAGGGTTGCAGAATGGCGCGCAGCAGGTCCGCCGCCTCGGGCTGAGGGCACCACGCGAGCACCTCGGCCTCGACGGGAGTGAGCGCGGCAGGATCCGGAGAGCGCAGTTGCTGCCAGACCTCCTCCCACTGCGCGGGGTCGAGATGGCCGGCCTGTGCCGCCGCCAGCAGCGCCGCCGCCGTCCCCTTGGGACGCTCGCTCCGTGCAAACCGGTCCACCAGCGCGGGGGCCGCCTTCGCGTTCGCCGATTGCGCGAGGACGGCGAGCATCACGGCTTCGAGTTCCGCGTCCGTCGTTGCGCCGAGCATCGGTCCGACCAGCGCCGACGCCCCGGCGGCGTCCACGAGGGCCAGGCGGCGCAGCGCCAGCGGCCGCAGCGGCCCCGCCGCATCGGCGACCATGCGCGCCAGAAGAGCCGGAACCTCGGGGCTGAGCGGCTCGGCGTTGAGAACGCGCTGCTCGACGAGGTCCAGCCCCAGACGCCGCACCGGCATGCGGGGATGCTGCAGAAGCGTCAGGAGCAGGGCGTTGCGCTGCTCCGCGTCGGTGAGCGTGTAGTTGCGGTTGATCGCGGCGAGCAGTTCCGCCGTCAGGGCGGCGACGTCGCGCTGGAGGCTCTGGGCGCGCAGCATCGCCTCGTTGCGCTCGCGCTCGAGGCGCAGAAGTTTGCGCCGCACGAGCCCGTCGCGCCCCTGAATCCGGTTGTTGCGCCACCAGGACTGCCAGCGCGTCATCGAGTCGCCGTAGTCCGCGCCGGTCACGCGCACGAGCGCTTCGACGGCGGCGGCGCGGACGGCGGGATCGTCCTGAGGCTCGAGACAGTGGATGAGGTAATCGACGACTTCGACCTCGGTGAATCGACTCAGGGCGCCGATGAGCGCGACGCGCTCGGCGGCCTGCGCGGCCGGGGCGTCGAGGCGGGCGATGAGGCGCGGCAGCATCGTCGGCGGATAGGTGCCGATGGCGTCGGCGAGATCGGGCTGCAACTCCGGCGGCGCGGCGGCGAGCCGCTCCACCAGGGCCTCGAAGAGCGCCTCGGGGGGATTGTCCAGATCCCGGATCGCCGCGCAGATGAGAGAGACGAGTTCGGGCCGCTGGAAGTGGCCGAGCAACTCGCCCAGCAGGGCCGCCGACTCGGGCCAGCCGCTCTCGAGCAGGCGTCGGGCGGCGCTGCGCTGCACCGCGGGGTCGCCGGGGGCGTCGCTGAGCACCGCCTGCCAGATCGCCAAGTCCGCCTCCTGCGCTTCGGTCAGTTGGGCGGGCGCTTCGACCGCGAGGGCCGCGGCGAGGACCAGCGCGCCAAGCCGCGCAACAAGACGCAAGGGACGGAAATGGTGCATCAGGACCTTCTTCGGCAAAGATCGACAATTCAACCGGGGTCGGCCGATTTAACGGACGATGCTCCTGCGGAGTATAATCCGTCGCATTCCCGCCAGCGCGGCGGAATTTCGCCCCCGAAGCATCACCGCCGACCGGTGCGCCGCCCATCCTCTGCCAAGGGCCTGACCTGTGAGCGAATGGGACAAAAGCGAGGAACACGGCGAGGAGCACGTCGAGCGCGCGCACGAACTCTTCGAACTCGGCCGCTGGGAAGAGGCGGAGGCGGAACTGCGCAAGGCCCTCGCGCTCAATCCCAACCAGGCCGACTGGACCTACAACCTCGGGCTGACGCTTGAGGCTGCGGGCCGCCTCGCGGAGGCGATCGAGGCCTTCTCCGCCGTCCACCGTCTGGATGCGCATCACTTCCCGGCGCTGGTCAGCCTCGGGATCAATCTGAGCCGGATGGACCGCCCCGCGGAGGCCCTGGTCGCGCTGGAGAAGGCGGCGGCGCTTCAGCCCGACAACGAAGCCGCGTACTGCCCGCAGGTCGGCGCGCTGGCGCAGCTGGGCCGGCACGACGAGGCGGAGCAGGTCTACTACCTCGCGCGGCAGATCCGCGACGAATGTCCGGTGTGCTGCGCGAACCTCGGCGAGAGCCTGCTGCACCGCGGCCTCTACGAGAAGGCAATCTGGTGCTTCAAGGAAGCCGCGCGCCTCGATCCGCGCATGCCGCGCGTCCACGCCCGGCTTGCCGCCGCCTACGCCGCGCTCGGCCAGCCGGAGCAGGCGCTGCGCCTCTACCTGCGCGACCTGCGGGAAGATCCCGGCAACATCGACACGCTGCTGGACCTCGGCCTGCACCTGGTCGCCATGGACCGCCTGGCGGAGGCCGCGGAAAAGTTCCGCCGCATCCTCGAACTTGAGCCGGCCAACGCCGACGCCCACTTCCGCCTCGGCCAGATCGCCGTCGCCGCCCGCCACTTCGACGCCGCCGCGCTCGAGTTCGAACTGGTCTCCAAACTCAATCCCGAGTATCCCGGAATCGCGCTGAACACCGCGGTCGTCATGCACTACACCGGCCGCCACGACGTGGCTCGCCGCCACCTCGCGACGGTGATGGAGTCGCTCACGCCTGAGGAGCCGGACCTGCTCGGCCTGGCGGACCTGCTCCGGGAGGTGGGGATGCGGGAGGAGGCGGAGCGCGCCCTGACGCTCCTGACGCAGCGCGAGCCGCGCAACGCGCAGGCCTGGCACCGCCTCGGCGTGCTGCACCTGCGCCGCGGCGACTACGACCGGGGCATTGAGCACACCCGCCGGGCGCTGCGACTCGACCCCTCCCACACACACGCCAACCACAACCTCCTGCTCGCCTACATTCGTTCGGGGCGGCACCAGCGGGCGCGGATCATGCTCCGCCGCGCGCTCAAGGCCGCGCCGGATGATCCCATCCTGCGCCGCCTTGCCGTCCGCTTCCAGACCCTCTCGCTCATCTACCGCGCGGGTCGGGCGCTGCGCCGCCTCATCGAGCATCGCCTCGGCCTGGGCGCCTCCTCCGCCTCCTGAGCCCCCCTTTCTCGAACCTCCGCTGCTGACCGCCGGCTTGCTGCGCGCCCATGTCGCGACTATCTTGCTGCGAGTGGCGCACCAGACCGGGCCGGACAGATCGCGCGCTTGGACCACGGCCGCACTCATCGGCGCCGTGATGATCCTCCCGCCCTGCGGGAGCGCGTTGGCCCAGCCGCGGCGGACGCCGCCCGCGGAGCCGCCTGTGGAAGCGCCGCCGCAACGGGAGGGGGGGAGTGAAGCGCCTTCTCCGCTCCTGCCCGCCGTCCCCCTCGAACCCCTCGGCCACGCCGGCGCCGCGCCCGCTGGGGAGTGGATCCGCCGCGAGCCCGCCGTCCCCCTGCCCGACCGCTGGCGCCTCGGCTGGTTTGACTGGGACCGCTACGGCCGGCGCGGGCCGCACGATGACCTCCTCATGAACGCCGTCGGCGGCGATTCGCCCTACACGCGCGGCCACGCCTTCAACCCCTACGACCGCAACATCCTCAAGGGCGACTACCCCATTGCCGGCGATGATCTCTTCTTCAACTTCTCCGCCGTCTCCGACACCTTCCTCACAGCCCGCAAACTGCCGACGCCTTCGGGCGTCAGTGCCGGCGATCCGGGGCGCTTCGATTTCTTCGGCGACGGCGAGCAGTTCTTCTTCAACCAGAACTTCATCTTCTCCTTCGAGTTGTTCCGGGGCTACACGGCCTTTCGCCCGGTGGACTGGCTGGTGCGCATCACGCCGGTGGTCAACTTCAATCATCTCGAACTCAAAGAGCACAACGCCGCGTTCATCGACACGCGCCAGGGCGAGACGCGCCGCGACAACCACGTCGCCCTCGCCGAGGCGTTCGCCGAACTGCACCTCGGCGATACCAGCCCGAAGTTCGACATCGCCGCCCTGCGCCTCGGCCGCCAGCAGTTCAACTCCGACTTCCGCGGTTTCATTTTCAACGACAACTCCGACGGCGTGCGCCTGCTGGGCAACTTCGACTCCAACCGCATCCAGTACAACCTCGCCTTCTTCAACCAGACGGAGAAGGACACGAACAGCCAACTCAACGAACTTGACTGGCGCGACCAGCAGGTCGTCATCGCCAACGTGTACATTCAGGATTTGCTGTGGGACGGCTACACGACGCAGTTCAGTTTCCACTGGAACCACGACCAGTCCGACCTGCGCTACGACGAGAACGGCTTTCTCGTGCGGCCGAGCCTGGCGGGCAGCGTCTCGCTCCAGGACATCGATGCGTTCTACCTCGGCTGGGCGAGCGACGGCCACATCGGCCGGTGGAACGTGAATCACGCGCTTTACTACGTCTTCGGCGAGGATCGGCGCAACCCCATCGCCGGGCGCGACGTGGACATCAGCGCGTACCTCGCCGCCATCGAACTCTCGTATGACATCGACTGGCTGCGCCCGAAGGTCTCGCTGCTCTACCAGAGCGGCGACGGCGATCCCGAGGACGGGCGCGGCGAGGGATTCGACGGGATCTTCGACAACCCCTTCTTCGCCGGCGGGCCGGGCAGTTACTACCAGAGCCAGGCGGTCCGCGTCTTCGGCGTCGATCTCACCAGCGCCCGCAGTTTCTACAACGACCTCGCCGGGACCAAGGCGGAAGGCCAGTCGAACTTCGTCAATCCGGGCCTGCTCCTGCTCAACGCCGGCTTCGATGCGGAGATCACGCCGAAACTCCGCGCCAGTGTCAACGCCAACAGCCTCTGGTTCGCACAGACCGAAACGCTCGAACTCTTCCTCAACCAGAATGACATCGACTCACATCTGGGCTATGAACTCAACCTGAGCACCCAGTACCGCCCGGCGCTGAACAACAACGTCATCCTCACGCTGGGCGGCTCGCTCTTCTTCCCGGGCCACGGCTTCACGGACATCTTCGACACCGACGAGACGCTCTGGCAGGTCTTCGCCGGCGTCACGCTTTCCTACTGACGGAGGCGGCATGCAGCGCGATCGCCGAACCGCACCACAGAGGCGCAGAGGTTTACAGAGGGTTGCAGAGAAGTTCTCGCGCCGTCATTCCGCCATTCCTGCTGCACTCTTCTCTGCGCGCTCTCTGTGTCCTGTGTGTCTCTGTGGTTTGATTTCGATCGTGGTGCTTGCGGCGTGCGAGCACGCGAAATACTGGCGCGGCGCTGAGCCGTATGACCGCGCCTTCATCACGCGCATGAGCGATCCGCGCGAGGCGCAGCGTGAACTCGACAGCCGCATGACCGCCACGCCCCATCGCAACGACCTGACCGAGAAGCCGGATGGCTCCGGCCGCTACTCCGTGGACGATTGGATCGAGCACCAGTCGCGCGGCTGCCTGACCTGCCACGGCGAGTACTCGAAGGCCGAGCGGACGATGCATCCCGCCTCGGTCACCGCCGCGGTCGGCTGCGCCGGCTGCCACGGCGGCGACGGCTCTGTTTCCTCGCCTCTCGACGCGCCCGGCCGGCCGGGCGAACCCGGCACGCCGATCACCGACGAAAAATATCTCGCCGCCATGCAGCGCGCCCACGTCCAGCCGCGCCACCCGCAGGCCTGGTACGGCCGGCACGATGACGGCCATTTCGGCGCGCCCCATGCCGCGCACGACCCCGCGCTCCTGCACGGCTCGCGCAATCCTGAGATTACCGCCGCGCTGCTCAACCAGGAATCGCCCGAGTTCATCCGCTTCATCAACCCCGGCGACCTGCGCATCGTCGATTACACCTGCGGCTCGTGCCACTACTCCATCACCCAGCGCGTCAAGCGCTCGATGATGGCGCACGGCGCGCAACTCTGGGGCGCGGCACTCTACAACAACGGCTCGATCCCCAACAAGATCCCCGTCTACGGCGAGAGTTACTCGCCCTTCGGCCTGCCGCAGATGCTCCAGGGCGTCGTCGAGGCGGACAACCGCAAGCGCACGCGCATCGTGCGCCCCGCGACGGAGGCGGAACTCAAGCGCGGCGTCGTACCTCACCTCATCCCCCTGCCGACGTGGAACATCAGCCAGCCCGGCAACATCCTGCGCATCTTCGAGCGCGGCACGAAACTGCCCGTGCCGGGCGGCGCCACCCCCAACGCCAGTCCCGCAGAGATCGGCAACCCCAATGCGCTCATCGAAGGCGGCCGGCCCGACAAGGGCCTCTCGCCGCGCGGCCTCGGCACGCTCAACCGCACCGATCCTGTCTTCATCGGCCTTCAGAAAACGCGCCTGCTCGACCCCACGCTCAACTTCCTCGGCACCAACGACCACCCCGGCGATTACCGCTCCTCCGGTTGCACCGCCTGCCACGTCCCCTACGCCAACGACCGCGATCCCTCTCACAGCGGCGAGACGCTGGCGAAGTTCGGCCACCTCGGCCTCGCCGGCGATCAGAGCGATCCGAACATCCCCAGGGATGAGTCCGGCCATCCCGTGCGCCACGTACTGACCACCGCCATTCCCAACAGCCAGTGCATCACCTGCCACATCCACCCCGGCACGAGTTACGCGAACACCTATCTTGGCTACATGTGGTGGGACAATGAATCCGACGGTGAGTTCTTCTACCCGGCCCGCTCGCATCGCCCCACCGCGGAACAGGAGAGCGAAGGTCTGCGCCGCAATCCCGAGAGCGCAGCGCTCAAGGGCCTGTGGGGCAATCACTATCCCGAGGCCGTGTCTCACGCCGGCGACCGCAGCGGGCCGGACTTCCTCGAGCGCAGCGGTGAGCCGCGCCGGGGGGACGGATCAACGCTCAACGATCGGCTGAAGCACAACCAGATCGCCGACTTTCACGGCCACGGCTGGATCTTCCGGGCCGTTCACAAGAAGGACCGCCGCGGCAACCTCCTCGATGCCGGCGGCACCATGATCGATCCTGATGATCCGCACAAGTGGGACAAGGCGGTGCATCTGCGCGATGTGCACCTCGAGCGCGGCATGCACTGCATCGACTGTCACTTCACTCAGGATGTCCACGGCGACGGTCGGCTCTACGGCGAGGTGCGCAACGCCATCGAGATCACCTGCGTCGATTGCCACGGCACCTACACCGAGCGCGCCACGCTCAGGACGAGCGGGCCCGCCGCGCGGCCGGGCGGGACCGACCTCGCCACGCTCACCGGGCGGTTCGGGCGCCTCGGCGACAAGATCATCCAGCGCTCGGCCGTGACGCCTGGGCTTGAATGGGTCATCCCCCAGACGGTGGACACGATCAACCCCGACTCCGACTGGGCGAAGGCCAATCCCGAGGCCGCGGCCTTGAGCCGCCGCGCCAAAACCATGCGCCGCGACGGCCAAACGTGGGGCGACCTGACCGTCGAGGAGGGGCGCGACCTCGAGTTCGCTCACTCCGCAGAGAACATGGAGTGTTACACCTGCCATACCTCGTGGATGACGTCCTGCTTCGGCTGCCACCTGCCGATGGAAGCCAACCAGCGCGCGCCGATGCTCCACAACGAAAATCTCTACACGCGCAACTACACCCGCTACAACTTTCAGGTTCTGCGCGATGACGTCTTCATGCTCGGAAAGGACTCGGCCGTCAAGGGCGGCCGCGTCGTGCCCGTGCGCTCCAGCAGCGCCGTCATCGTCTCGAGCCAGAACGCCAATCGCGAATGGATCTACCACCAGCAGCAGACCATCAGCGGCGAAGGCTACAGCGGGCAGGCCTTCAACCCCCATTTCCCCCACGCCACCGGCGGGCGCGGCACGACGAAGATGTGCACCGACTGCCACCTCTCGAAGGACAACGACAACAACGCCTGGATGGCGCAACTCTTCCTTCAGGGGACGAACTTCGTCAACTTCGTCGGCCGCTACGCCTACGTCGCCACCGGCCGCGATGGTCTTGAGGCCGTCGTCGTCACTGAGCACGATGAGCCGCAGGCGGTGATCGGCTCACACCTGCATCATCTGGCGTATCCTGATGAGCATGCCCGCTTCGTGGAGCGCGACCGGCGCGTGCTTCGCGAGGCGCACCACCACGACGCCGGCTGGGGCAGCGAGATTCTCGACGTGCAGTTGCGCGGCGAGTATCTCTACGCCGCGCGCGGGGCAGGAGGCTTCTACGCCTACGACGTCGCCAACATTGACAACAAGGGCTTCAGCGAGCGCATCGTCACCGCGCCCGTCTCGCCTCTGGGCCAAAGCCTCGGCTTCGACACCAGTTACGCCGTCGCCATCGCCAGCCCGAGCACCCTCGCCGTCGATCCGGCACGGTCGCGCATGATCACTCCCTCCCCCGGCTCTGCCCGCGGTGAGCAGGGTCGAACCGAGGGGGAGGGTGGGGGTGGATCAACGCCCGCGGACGCCAGCGCTCCGCTGCGCAAAGCCTCCGCGTCGCGGCTAACCGAGGATTCTCCCTCCCCCGGCTCTGCGGGGGAGGGTGGGGGTGGGGGTGATTCTCCAACCACCTCCGAAAGCCTGCATTACATCAACGAAGAGCAACCCATCCACCCCCTCTACGCCTACCTCTACATCGCCGACCGCGATGAGGGGCTGATTCTTACATTCGCCGGCACGCTCCTCGACGGCGATCCGACGAACAACTTCATGGAGCGGGCCGTCCTCGCCGACGGCTCGACGGCCTTCAATCCCGGCGGCGCGCTCACCGGCATGACGCACCTCACACTCGCCGGGCATTACCTCTACGCCACCGCGCCGGCGGGTCTCGTCGTCATCAACATTGACACGCCCCTCGAACCGCTCCTCGAATCCGTTGTCGGCAGCGATGTCCTCGTCAATCCGCGCAGCGTCGCCGTCCAGTTCCGCTATGCCTTCATCACCGATGAGCGCGGCCTGCACGTGGCCGACATCACCGACCCGGCCGCGCCGCGCCTTGTCGAGGGCGCCTTCATCGAGCTTGACGATCCCCATCGCGTCTACGTCGCGCGGACCAACGCCTTCGTCGCCGCCGGGTCGCAGGGGCTGGCGATCATCGACATCACCAATCCCGAGCGGCCGCGTCTCGATCGGCTCTTCAACGCCGATGGGGCGATCGATGATGCGCGCGACGTGAAGGTCGGCATGACGAACGCCTCGCTCTACGCCTATGTCGCCGACGGCGGCAACGGTCTTCGCATCATCGAACTCATGGGCCCGCACACGACGCCGCAGTTCCGCGGCTTCTCGCCGCCGCTGCAACCGCGCCTCATCGCCACGTACCGCACGCACGGCCCGGCGCTGGCGGTGAGCAAGGGCCTCGACCGCGATCGGGCCGTCGATGAGTCCGGCCACCAGGTCGCCGTGTTCGGCCGCCTCGGCGCGCGGCCGCTGCAACTCGAAGAGATGCGCCGCATGTTCGTCCGCGATGACGTGGTGTGGAAGGTGAGCGACAAGGCGGAGACAGAGCCGCGGCCATTCACCGCTGCGGAGGAGAAGAAGGAAGAGGCCGCCCCGCCCCGCCCACGCCGCCGGCCGGGGCAGCGATAGGGCGCGATACAGTTCTCCGTGAACCTCGCCGACACCATCATCGCCTGCGCTTCGCCGCCGGGGGCGTCGGCGCGCGGGTTGATTCGGCTTTCCGGCGATCAGGCGTGGGCGATCGTCGAGGCGATGAGCGATGCGGCCCATCGGCCACTGCCGCGAACGCGCGGCGTGCGGGTGCATCGGCTCGTCAACGGCTGGCCGTGCATGGTGCTGCTCTTTCCGGGGCCGCGCAGTTACACGGGGCAGGATGTCATCGAGATCGCCCTGCCGGGGAATCCGACGATGATCGATCGCGTCGTGGCGCTTGCGCTCGATCGCGGGGCGCGGCGGGCCGAGGCGGGCGAGTTCACGGCCCGCGCATGGATGAACGGCCGCATGACGCTCACGCAGGCGGAAGGGGTGGCGGCGACGATCGCGGCGGCGTCGGATGCACAGTTGCGCGCGGCGGCGCACCTGCGCGACAACCGTCTCGGCCGCGTCGCGGCCGGCCTGTGCGAGCGCCTCACCGAGGCCCTCGCCCTCGTCGAAGCGGGGATCGACTTCACCGATGAAGAAGACGTCATCGCGATCGCGCCGGCCGACCTGGCGCATCGACTCGACGAACTGGGACGCGAGATCGACGAGACGTTGAGCCGCTCGATCGGGGCGGAATCGCTCAGCGCCCTGCCGCGCGTGGTGCTCGTCGGCGCGCCGAATGCGGGCAAGAGCACGCTCTACAACGCGCTGCTCGGGCGCAGCCGCGTCGTCGTGAGCGCGCAGGCGGGGACGACGCGCGATGCGATCGCCGAACCGATGCACGTCGATCCGGGTGACCCGCTTTCGCCGGAGGTGCTGCTGGTGGACATCGCGGGTCTGGAGGATTCGCCGCAGGGGCTGAATCCGCTGATGCAGCGGGCAGCGCGCGAGGCGATTGAGAGCGCGGACCTGCTGGTGGCGCTGACGCCGGCGGATGAAGCGGCGCGCGGCGGCGCGGCGAGGCCGGAGCCGCCGCTCGAGGCTGCGCGGGCGCCCGTGCTGCGCGTGACGTCCAAGGCGGACCTGGCGGTTCGCGGCCCATGCGACGGCGAAGAGGAAGCCCTGCGCGTCAGCGCGCACCGTGGCGAGGGGTTGGACGCCCTGCGCCGCCGCATCGCCGGAGCGCTGGCCGATCGCATCGCTGCGCCCGCCGCCGACACCCTGGCGCTTCTCCCGCGGCACGAGCACCTGCTGCGCGCGGCGCGCGATCACCTCGCCGCGGCGCACGGCCTCGCGTCGGCGGGAGAAACGTCGCGCCCCCTCCGCGACGCCGAGATCGTCGCCGCGTCGATGCGCAGCGCCCTCGATGCGCTCGGCTCTCTCGCCGGCGCCGTAACTCCCGACGACGTGCTCGGGCGCATCTTCGCGGGCTTCTGCATCGGCAAGTGAGGGCCGCGCCAAAGGACGCAAAGCCCGGGGATGGCCATCCCCGGGCTTGGCGTGAGTGTCCTCGCGCTGACGATCCGGACTTACATTTCACCCTGGGCCAGAAGATCCTCGATCAACTTCTGGATCTTCTTCTCACCCTCGGGGTCGAAGCCGACCGCGACGTGGGCGATTTTGCCCTTCTTGTCGATGAGGTAGAAGGTGGGGATGCCGCGGACCTTGTACGCGGCGGCGACGTCGTCGCCCTCGACGAGCAGGCCGTAGGTGAACTTCTGTTCCTTCATGTACTTGATGGGGCCCTCGACCTTGTCGCTGCGCTCCCACGTGCTGATGCCGAGGATCTTCACCTTCTGATCCTTGAAGTGCTCGTGGAGTTTCTGGATGCCGGGCATGGCCATCTTGCACGGCCCGCACCAGGTGGCCCAGAAGTCGAGGAGGACGACGTTGCCGCGCAGGTCGGAGAGTTTGACGGTCTTGCCCTCACCCGACTGGAGTTTGAAGTCCGGCGCTTCGGTTCCGACGGCGAGCAGTTGCGGCGGCGGGGGCGCGGCGGGACGCTCGTACTTCTTTGAGGTGAAGCCCTCCGGCGCCTTGAGGGCGAAGTCCGCAGCCTTCAATGCCGCTTTCGGATTGACGTTGTGAAGTTCGAGCGCGAATCCGCCGCTGATCCGTTCGACGCGGCGGGGCAGGTGGTCCTTCTTGCCGAAGTACCAGCGCGCCTCGGCCATCGCGTCCTGGTAGACAACGTGGATGACGTGGCACTCGACGTCGCCGATCTTCTCGACGCCTTCGAGTTTGAGGGAGTCGGCGTTGATCTCGTCCGTGAAGGGGGTGGGATGGATGAACTCGAACATGAGGCCCAACTGGACGCGTTCCGTCAGGTCTTCGCCATCCTCCCCCATCGGCGCCCAGAGGTGAGTCTTCTTCTCGTAGTCGATCTGGTAGACGTTCATGCCGTCGAAGGCGACGGCGAGAATGGGATTGGAGCCGATGGGTCCGTCGGTGGCGGGGTTGTCGAGGGTGAGCCAGGTCGGGCTGTCGCCGATGTCGGAGCCGCGGATCGCCTTGCCCTGGCCGGTCATCACCTTGAAGTTGTCCTCGAAGCCTTCGAGGGGGGTGACGCGGTAGTCGTAGGTGATCGCTTTGACCTTGAGCGTCGCTTCATCGACCTTCTTCACGATGGCGAGCACATCCTCGCCCTTGGCGGCCTCCTGCCCGAGGCTCGCGGAAGTGGACAGCAGAAGCACGCCCGTGATCGCCAATGCACGTCTCATCACATTCTCCTTGTCTGGGGTATCGATTCATCCGTTCGGGCAGCGCTGCGAAGGCGGGAACAGGTGGAAGCGGCGCTGCGCAGGCGCCCGACCGGAAGGTGGACCTGCAGTGTGATTCTACCGCGGCCATCGGGTTCGGGTTCGTCCCGACCGCCCAACGCCTGCGATGAGGCTCTGCGAATCGGGGTTTGGATTCACGCCCACGATGAGGCTTTGCGAATCGTGGGGTGCATCCAGGCGATTCCTGCAGCGCCTTCACCCGATTCGCGGCGTGCTCCCCCTTGCCTGCCGCCGGCTCACCCGCCGCACTCGCCGCCGACGATATCGCGCACAAGTGCAATGTTTCCAGGCGCTTCAGACGCATTCCCCCCGTCGAACTCCAGTTCCCAGAAGCCCACGTCGTGCCACTGGCCGAACTTCCAGCCCACGCGGAACATTGTGCCGACGTGCCGGAATCCGAAGTGTTCGTGAAGGCGTACGCTGGCCGGGTTGGGGAGGGTGATGCCGCCGATGACCTTGCGGTAGCCCTGCCTGCGGACGATGGAGAGGACCCGCTCGTAGAGCGACTGCCCGAAGCCGCGTCCGTGCCAGCCGGCCCGGACGTAGACGGTGGTCTCGACGGTCCAGCGGTAGGCGCAGCGCGTGCGGAAGGGCGAGGCTTTGGCGAATCCGACGACGGCGCCATCCTGCGCTGCGGCATCGCCGGGCAGCGCTTCCGCCACGAGCCAGGGGTACCACGGGCGCTGCTCGCGCCACGCCGCAAGCCACATATCGAGGGGCTCGGGCTCGATGGCGAAGTTCGCCGGCGTGTTGGCGGCGTACCAGTTGGCGATGTCCACGATCGCCGCCACGTCGGGTTCATTCGCGAAACGAATGTTCACCATGAGACGATCGCTCCCGATTCACCGGGGAGCATGGTATCCGGGCGCTGGGGGGGTATCCCGCCGCCACTCTCGCTTCGTCAATTCCAGCCCTGACATTGCGGCGGTTCTCAAGCCCAATAACCCTCCGGCCGATGAAAGTCTCTGCGCGGCCGAATCGCGCCCTGACAGGAGGATCAGACATGACCGCTTCGACCCTCGCCTTCGCCGGGCCCGATCGCCGTCGTCACTCGCGATTCCGCACCCCCCCGATGTACCACGCCGTGGCGGTGCGGCCGCTCGACTCCGCCGAGGAGTCGTTCGAGGGACACGCCTACGACCTCTCGGAGGGGGGCGCGCAGATCGAACTCGACGAGGCCCTGGCCGTCGGCGCCGAGGTCGCCTTGTGCCTGCACCTGCCCGCGGGATACGAGACCGGCCCGGGGCGCTCGATCGTCGTGCTCGGCCGCGTGATCTGGGTGGAGGAGGATGAGACACCCGGCCCGGCGCGCCTCGCGATCGCGTTTCGTGAATTCGCGCGCGAAGTTGATGCCGCCCGCCTGCGGCGCTACCTGAGCCAGGGCCAGTTGCGCCTCGCTGCCTGACGCTTCGCCGGCCTCGACGGCGGTGCATGGACGATTCGCGCCGCCCCCGCGAACGCGCGGCGTCAGCGGCCCGTGAAGAAGCGCTTGAGGGAGTGAATCGTTACGGCCCGTCCGATGGCGGCGATCGCTTCGGTGAGGGGGATGTGCTTGGGGCAGACCTTGACGCAGTTCTGGGCGTTGCCGCAGTCGTTGATCCCGCCGCGGCCCATCAGCGCATCGAGCCGGTCCCCCGCGAGGGCCGCGCCGGTCTCGTGCTCGTTGAAGAGGCGGACCTGCGCGATGGCGTTGGCGCCGACGAAGGTGTTCTCTTCGAGGTACTGCGGGCAGGCTTCGAGGCAGCAGCCGCACGTCATGCACTCGGAGATGCGATAGCGCATCGCCTGCTTTTCCGGAGTTGTGCGCGGGCCGGGGCCGAGATCCCACGTCCCGTCGATGGGCACCCACGCCCGGATGCGCTTGAGTTCGTTGAACATCCGCGCGCGATCGACCCAGAGGTCGCGGACGACGGGAAACTTGGACATGGGTTCGAGGGTGATGACGTCGCCGTCGCGGGGCGCGTACTCGTCGATGAGGCAGGAGCAGGACTGGCGCACTTTGCCGTTGATGACCATCGTGCAGGCGCCGCAGACTTCTTCGAGGCAGCCGGCGTCCCAGACGGGCGGCTGGGTCGATTTGCCCTCGATGGTGCGCGGGTTGGCGCAGATCCACTGGAGGCAACTGATGACGTTGGCGCCGGGAGGCACGGGCACATCGAATTCTTCCCAGCGCGACGGCTTGCCCGGGCCGTCCTGGCGGCGGATGCGCAGGCGGACCTTGCGCATCGCGCGCGAGGAATCGTGGCGTGCAGGGGCGTCGGCGTGGGTGTGCGGGGTGGACATGGCGGTCCTTTGCGGTTGGAATGCACCCCACGATTCGCAGAGCCTCATCGTGGGCGTCAATGCACCCCACGATTCGCAGAGCCTCATCGTGGGCGTCAATGCACCCCACGATTCGCAGAGCCTCATCGTGGGCGTCAATGCACCCCACGATTCGCAGAGCCTCATCGTGGGCGTCAATGGACCCCACGATTCACAGAGCCTCATCGTGGGCGTGGCGGCGCATC
>JBDIVQ010000018.1:0-42845 GCA_039794345.1 Phycisphaerae bacterium
GTGTCGGGCCCGACGAAGAAGTTGCGCGGCGTGCTGCGGCATGACGCCTTCGCCGACGTGCGCGAACTGCTGCGCAAGCAGATCAACCACGGCCTGCACGCGGGGGAGAGTTACCACGCGATGGGACGGCGGGGGTCGGTCATTCACCTTGCCTGTTCTCCCATGGCCGCGATCCTCAAGCAACTCGTGCTCAAGTTCGCCTGGCTTGACGGCTGGCCGGGGTGGGCGTGCGCGATCGGCGCGGGGATGAGCGCGGCGGCCAAGCACATGCGCCTGCTCGAACTCGCCTCCGCGGAACGCGCCCGGGCGGGCGGGCGGCCGTGAACGCAGCCGCTCCATCGCGCCGCGCCGCGCGCCCGGCGCCGGATGAGGCGCGCGGCCTGATCGAGTGGGCGCGGCAGCGCGACCCGCGCGGCGATCGGGCGCACGCGGCTCTCGCCGCCCTGGCGCTGTTCACGCTGCCCCTCGGCACCACGACCTTCGCCATCGCGTTCGGCGTGGCGCTCGGGTACTCGCTGCTGCGCCTGTGGGCGACGGCGCCCGCCGTGGGCTATCTGCTCATTCGCGTGCCGCCCGTGTGGCTGCTTTTGGCGATGATCGTGTGGACGAGTCTGTCCGTGCTCTGGTCCGTCGATCGATCGCAGGCGTGGGACGAATTCGCCATTCTGCGCTTCCAGGTTCCCGCGCTCATTCTTCTCTGGCCCGTCATCGATCGCTGGCGGGGGCTGCTGCTGGCGCTTGCGGGCGGCGCGGCCCTCGCGGCGATGATCCAGATCGGCCAATTCTCGCTTCGCGAGTCCTGGCCTTTGACGCTGTGGTGGCACGGCGAACGCATCGCGGGACGGTACCCCGGAATGGTCCATCCGAACTCCACCGCGGTCGTCGCGCTCGCCGCGCTTTTCCTCCTGCCGCGCCTTGCGATCGAACGGTCATCGCGCTGGCGCCTGACCCTGGTGCTGTGGCCCGCGGCGCTGGTGGGGCTGGTGCTGACGGGCAGCCGCGGCTGCTGGATCGCGGCGCTCGTCGGCCTTGTGGCCGCGATTCCGCAGTTTCGACTCGGCGCCCGCGCGGTTCGAAGAGCACGCGTGTCGATTGATCGAATGGACTCAGCGCGCGGTCCTTACTCGAAATGGCTCCGGCGAATGCTCGGCCTGGTGGCCGCTGTCGCAGTCCTCGGGCTGGCCGCGCTGCTCGCCCCCTCGGTGACGGCGCGCCTCCGCGACGGCGTGAGCCAGATTCGTGCGGCGATCGGGCAGGGTGACTACTCCGGCGACGTCGCCGCACGCTGGCGTCAGATCGAAATCAGCGCGGCGCTCTGGCGCGCCAAGCCGCTCACCGGAGTCGGAGCGGGGGGCTATCACGAGGCTGCGCGGCGGTACGTGACGAGCGTCGATCCGCCGGCGACAAACGAGCAGAACGGCGCACCACCCCGCGGGACGCGAACCACCGGTCTGCTGACCCACCCGCACAGCGCACTGCTCTATCACACGGCAGTGCTCGGCGTCCCGGGGCTGGCGCTGCTGCTGGGATTCTGGATCCTGCTGTGGCGCGATGACCGGCTCGGCAGCGCGAGGTGCGCCACGCGCCTCACGCACGCCCCCGCCCTGGCCGCGCTCTTCACCGCATTCGCGCTCGACTGCCACAACCTCTCGGCGCCGGGTACGATCGCGGTGATGCTTCTCGCGTCCATCATCCTGTATCGCCGCTGCGCCGGCGAACCGGCGGGCGCGGAACGTGTCCCTGCGAGCGAGCCATGCGCCTGATCCTTGCCTTTGAGCACGTTCGGCGCTTCGTCGGCGCGCACGCGCAGGTGGTGACGGAACTGGCGCAGCGCCTTGGGCGGCGCGGCCACGACGTCACGATCGTCTGCGATACGGTCACCGATCCGGCGCTCTACCCCGACCTGCACTTCATCGCGCGGCGGCCGTTCCACGTCGGCGGGTCGCACCGGCCGGCGCTGCTTCACTTCTGGGCGCGGCGGATCATCGAATCCACGCCGCACCACCTCGTGCTCTCCTTTCATCCGGCGATCGCCGGCGATGTGATGATCCCGATGTTCGGATTCGACTTCGGCCCCGACCGCGTGCGCCGCGGCGGGTGGCGGAGTGCGGCCCATGCCTTCGATCCGCGCCGGATCGAGTCGCGGTGGATCGGCCGCCGCAGCCGGCGCGACCGGGGCGTGCGCTGCATCGCGGCGCTGAGCGAGTGGATGCGCGAGTCGCTGCTCGACGCGGCGCCGGAAGTCGAGGGGATTCTTCGGCTCGTTCCCGGAGCGTCGCCGATCGAGCCCCCCGCCGAGGAGGCCGCGCAGCGCGTTCTCGGCGCCGAGACGCGGGCGATCCTGCGCCTTGATCCGACGGACATCGTCTTTCTCTGGGCGGCCAAGGCGCCGCACCAGAAGGGCGGCGCTGCGGTCCTCCGCGCGTTCTCCGAGGTTGCGGCTCTCGGACATTCCGCGGCCCGCCTCATCATGGCGTGCGAAGATCCCTGGCCCATGCACGATCTCTCCGTCGATCTCGACTGCGACGAACGCCTGCGCCTCGTCTCGCGAACGCGGGAGATGGAGCGGCTGCTGGCGGCGGCGGACATCGGCGTCATGCCGGCGGGGCGGTCGATGCTCGGCCGCTTCGTCTGGGAGTGCCTGGCCTTCGGCGTGCCGGTGATCGCCAACACGCGCACCGCGGGGACGGAGCGGATGCGCGATGCGCAGGAGCGACTCGCGGGGCGGGTCATCTCCTCCGCGCGGCCCGAGGCGCTGCGCGAAGCGATGATCGGCCTGCTCAACTCGGCTCACCTTGACGCCGCCCGGCGCTCGGCCCGGGCCATCGCGCCCTCCATGCGCTTCGACCTCTTCGTCGATCGGATCGAGGCCCTCGCACATGAGTTCGCGACCGGGCGGTGATGGTCCCGCGACGGGCAGGGATGGATAATGTCCGGGTCGGCTCGCAGCGAAGCCGCGCCGGCCGGCTCGAACGAAAGGACTCCACATGAAACTCGGCGTCATGGCAGCGCTCTTCACCGGCATGAAGTTCGAGGAGGCGCTGGACTACTGCGCCGAGTTGGAACTCGACGCCATCGAATTGCCCGTGGGCGGGTACCCCGGCAAGCCCTTCTTCGACCCCGCCAAGGTCAATGCCACACCCAAACTCCTCGATGAGATCAAGGGGCAACTCAAGGACCGCGGCCTCGAAGTCTCCGGCCTGGCGGTGCACGGAAACCCCGTCTCCCCAGTCAAGGCCGCGGCGAAAAAGGACCACGCCGACTTCCTCACCGCCTGCGAACTGGCGCCCAAACTCGGAACGGACACCATCATCACTTTCTCCGGCTGCCCCGGAGGAAGCGAGCGCGACACGATGCCCAACTGGGTCACCTGCGCCTGGCCCCCCGAGTTCGCCGACATCCTCAAGTACCAGTGGGAGCAGGTGCTCATCCCCTACTGGAGCGAGCAGTCCAAACTCTGCCGCAAACACGGCGTCAAGGTCGCGTGGGAGGCGCATCCGGGTTTCAGCGTCTACAACCCCGACACGCTGATAAGACTGAGCGAAGCGTGCTGCGGCAGAGGCAAGGCAAACCTCGGCGCCAACCTCGACCCCTCCCACTTCTTCTGGCAGGGCATCGACCCCGTCGAAGCCGCCCGCGTTCTCGGCGAAGCCGGCCTGCTCTTCTACTGCCACGCCAAGGACACCGCCATCGACCCGCACCAGACCCGCATCAACGGCACGCTCGACACCCGCTCCTACGGCGATCTGCACCGGCGCTCGTGGGTCTTCCGCACCTGCGGCTACGGGCACGGCGACGAGTTCTGGAAGCCCTTCGTCTCCATGCTCCGCCGCCAGGGCTACGACGGCGTGCTCTCGATCGAACACGAAGACTCCTACATGTCGGTCAATGAAGGATTCGAGAAGGCCGTCGAGTATCTCTCCGGAGTGTTGCTCTGCGAGCCTGTCGGCAAGGCGTGGTGGTTCTGACGGGAAGGCATCGAGGGATCTGGTTAGCCGCGACGCGGAGGCTTTGCGCAGCGGAGCGCGCCGAGCGCGAAACGACCCCCGAATCAACCCACGCCCGTGAAGCGCCCATGACCCTCACCATCCGCCCCATCCGCGACGGCGAGCACCAAGTCTGCGAGCAGATTCTCCGCGCCTTGCCCGACTGGTTCGGCATCGAGAGCGCCCTGCTCGACTACGTGCGCGACACCCGCACCCTGCCGACCTGGATGGCCCAGCGCGGCGGCGAGGCCGTGGGCTTCATCTCGGTGCGCACCCATTTCCCCGGTGCGGCGGAGATTCACTGCATGGCGGTGCTCCCCGATCACCACCGCGCCGGCATCGGCCGGGCCATGGTGAAGTTCATCGAACATGACCTCGCCCGCCAAGCGGTGCGATTCCTTCAGGTCAAGACGCTCGGCCCCTCGCGCCCGTGCGGGCACTACGAGCGCACGCGGCGCTTCTACGAAGCGATGGGCTTTGCGCCGCTCGAGGAGTTTGCGAGTCTCTGGCCGGGGAATCCCTGCCTGCTGCTCGTCAAGACGATCGGCTGAAGGACCGGCGCACGGCCCGCACCCGGGCCGCGCGCCGGATCGATCGTCCGCATCACGGAACCTGCACGACATTGCTCAGGGCGCAGGAACCTCCCTGGATGAGTTGGAGGAAGCCGCCGCAGGCGCCGGAGGAGGCCTGCCCGTTGAACGAGCCGCTGCCGCTGGTGCCGGTGCTGAAGAAGCCGGGCGGATCGACGAGCCGCAACTGGTTGCCGTTCAGGCCCAGGACCGTTCCCGCGCAGGGATTTCCGGGCGGGATGACCTGGTTGCCCGTGCCGCGCGCAAAGAGCAGACCCTGCTGCTGGCGCGGCGGAGCGCCGCTCCACTCGATCGTGACGCGGCCGGGGCAGACGCCGCTGATCGAGAGCGTGTAGCCGCCGCCGGGAGCGAACTTGTAGACGGCGGCCGGGCCCACGCCGGGGGTTCGCGAGTCTCCGCCGCCGACGTACAACCCACCCTCGCCGTCCACCGTGCAGGAACTGTTCGAGAAGATCGTGGGCAGCATCGTTCCGTTGAGATCCGTTTCGAGAAGTTTCGTGACAGAGTTGCCATCGTCGCGCAGGACGATCAGCACACCACGCATCGGGTTGAGCGTCAAGCCCTGTTTCACGGCGTAAACGTACACCTTGTTGTCCGGCGCCCGGACGGCCGAGATGCACGTGTGCTCGTCGGCGAGGTCGCGGTACTCCCACAGCAGCGTCGCGCTGGAGACATCATCGCGATAGCAGGCGACGACGCCGTTGGCCCCGCCGCAGTAGATGCGATTGCCGATGACGGAGGGGCGCGCGAAGAAGTTCATCTCGCGGCTGGGATCACCGCGGAACCCGGGCACGCGCCAGAGGATGTCGCCGGTGTCCTTGTTGATGGCCCAGAGGGGGGCGACGTCGTTGTCGTTGAAGGTGGTGACGTAGATGCGCTGGCCGTCGGCGCTCAGGGCGCCGCTACCCCACCAGTTGAAACTGTCGGGTCCGCCCATCCACAACTCCGTCGAGGTGGTGTCGCCGTTGTCGCGAATGGCGCTGCCGCCGAAGAAGGGCGCATTGCCGAAGTGGGCGATGACCTGCCGGCCGTTGCCGTCTTCCCACATCGGGCCAACGGCGCCGAGGGTCCCCGTCGCGGGAAGGGCGCGGGACCACATGAGGTTGCCGTTGACTGAGTCAACCGCGTGGAGCATCACGGCGTCGCCATCCACGACGTAGAGGTTGCGGTGTCCGGCGTTGTTGAGCGCGGTGCCCAGCAGCGGCGTGCCGCGCAATCCCTGGAAGGCGGGGTTGGTGATCGTCGAGAGGACGGCGAGCGTCGTCTTGTCGAGCACCTTGATGGACGTGTTGCCGGCGGAGGTGTAGATCGTCGTGTAGAGGCGATTGACCCCCACCGCGACGCCGGAGTAACTGCCGTTCACCCCACCGAGATTGACGCTCTGCGCCAGGATGCTGCCATCCGCGGGGTTGAGGCGGTAGACGTAGCAGCCGTCGTCATCCATGCTCTTGTAGTAGATGTCTCCGTTGGCGGCGACGGTGAACCCGCCGGGCGCGGGAATGCCGACGTTGGTGATCGTCCACGCGTGCGTGAGAGCCGGGGCGGCCGCTTCCACGGCCCCCGTCTTCTCGTCGTTGGCGCGGAACTGCGGCCAGACACTGTCATCGAGTTGAGCGCGGCACGGCGCGGCGATGAGCATCGCGGACGCGATGACGATTGCGACCTGAAACGACTGATTGGCTTTCATTTCCTCACTCCTTGCCAGAAGAGCTGAACATTGGACCGAACGGAGAGGCGCGGGCCGGTTCTTCGCCCGGGCGGCGCAGCATCGGCTCATCCTCTCCAGGGGGTATTAGACCGGAAGCGGGCCGGGCGTGCAAGCGTGAATCAAAGAAACGGGGAATTTTCCGCCGCAGCTCGATCGCGCCTCAGGAGGCGCCGCCCTCCTCGCGGGCCGGTCGGGAGCACGACCCCTGCCAGAAAGCGATCAGAAGCCCGCCGGACGGGAGAAAACTCCCCGATCTGCGGGGTTTCGCGGAAAAGTCGAACCCGTCCCGCGCGAAGTCGGGTAAAATGCGCCATCGACGTGCATGAACACCGTTTCGCGGCCCCAGCGCCGGCGCGGCGCGGCCGAAGGAGAACGAGCATGACCGCGCGATTCCCAAACGTCGAGGCGCGTCGGCCGGGCGCCACGAGCCGGCGGGCGTTTACCCTCATCGAACTACTGGTGGTGATCTCAATCATCAGCCTGCTCATTGCGCTGCTGCTTCCGGGGCTGGCGCAGGCGCGCGAGGCCTCGAAGAAAACGGCGTGCCTGTCCAACCAGCGGCAACTCGCGCTGGCGTTCACGCTCTACGCGAACGACTTCGACCAGATTCCCGGCTGCACGAATCAGGGACGGCGCGACAACCTGGACTGGTCGGGAGTGGAGAACCGGCGTCCCCCCAACAGCCGGGCATTCCCATATGGGAGAATCTACCCGTATGTGAGCCGCGTGGCGCACGCGGTCGAGTGTCCCAAGGCCAAGCGCCAGGCGAACAACGAATTCGACTACACGTTCGTGGCGGGAATGGCGGGCGCGAGGCTCGACATCCCGTGGCGGACGCTTTACCCCGCGGACCCGCGATCACCCGGTCGCGACATGGTGGCTTTCCAGGCGATGCCGATTCTCATCGAAGAAGACGAGGTCTGGTACAACGACTCCGTGCCCGATGGGACGTGGGCGTGGTACGATCAGTTCTCCGATCGACACGGCGGCACCTGCAACCTGGCTTACCTCGATGGCTCCGGCGGACCGTTCAAGAGTCCCAAGGGCCCGAGCCCGGCGCGCGAGGAGCCGCAAGACCTTAAAGCGCTACACCTTGTGGTGGAGACTCGACCCGGCAAGACCTTCGCTGGACTGCACCTGTCCGACTTTGATCAGTTCGGTTGGGTGAATCACCCGTACGTCTGGTGGTAGGAGTTTCCCGGCGAGCGCCGGCGGCCGTTCGCGCGCCAGGCGTCCATCCACCAAGGGATGCGCCACTTAGGGGAACCCGCTCTTGATTCGCGGGCTTCAGCGCCGCTCCACGCGCCCGCGTGAGGACTCCGCGGTGCATGCGGGCACGCTATGATGCGTTGCGCACGATGACTCCAATTCCCCGGTTCAAGGACGGCGACATGCAAAGCATCGACTGGGTGGCGGTTCTCTTTCGCTGGCTGCACATCATTCCCGCGATCGTGCTCCTCGGCGGGACGATCTTCCTGCGCTCGGTGGCGCTGCCGGCGCTGACGGGGCAGGGCAGCGCCGCGACGTGGCTCGGCGCCGTCCGCGCCAGGTGGGCCATGATCTCGGGCATCTGCATTGCGCTGCTGCTCATCAGCGGCCTGTGGAACTTCTTCATGTACCGCATGGAGGAGGTGCGCGACACCGGACCGCTCTACCACGCGCTCTTTGGCGTCAAAGCGCTTCTCGCCCTGGGAGTGTTCTTCATCGTCTCGGCGATGACGGGTCGCAGCGCGATGTTCGAGCCGATGCGCGCCAAACCGGGCAGGATGCTCTCCTTCGCCGCCGCGATGGGCCTCGCCATCGTGCTCATCTCCGGCGTCCTGCGCAAGGTCGAACGCGCGGCTCCGGCGCCGGCGAACCTGCCGGGCGCCGGCTCGATCGAACAGCCGTAAACGCGCTGCGTACGAGGCGGCGGGCTAGAGTTTCGCCCGCCGGACCGAACTCGATGCCGCATCCCGACCCGCAGACATCCTCGCTCATCCTCACGACCTACTGGCCGATCCTGCTTCTTCTGGGGCTGGCCATTTCGTTCGCCGTGATCGTGCTGATCCTGACGCACCTTCTGGGGCCGGCCCGGACGGGTCGCGTGAAAGGCAGCCCGTACGAGTCGGGGGTGAATCCGATCAACACGGCGCGCAAGCGCTTCAACGTCCGATACTACCTGCTGGCGATGACCTTCCTTGTGTTTGACGTAGAGATCATCTTCCTCTACCCCTGGGCGACGACCTTCCGCCAGGTCGAGCCGGGCGGCGAGTTGAGCGGGCTGTTCCTCGGGCGGATTCTCTTCTTCCTGCTGACCTCGGTTGCGGCGTACGTGTACGCGTGGCGCAAGGGCGTTTTCCGCTTTGACTAGGCGGGTCAGCGCGGTCCGCTGGGTCCGGGGCGCTTATTCACGGGCAGAAAACGCAATTGCGGCCGACGACGGCGCTGAGCGCGAAGTATCGGGCGGCGCTGGCCGATACCCACAAGCAAGCGCTTGAAAGCGGGGGCCGGGCGCTGGTGCGAGGTCTGCCATGACGCGGAACGCTGAGACCATCCTCGCGGCGGAAGCGGGGGAGATTCGCCGCGAATTGCAGCGAATCATCTCCGGCGGTCTGCTGCGGGTCGTCTTCCAGCCGATCATCGAGTTCCGCACGGGTCGGATCACGGCGCGCGAGGGGCTCATTCGCCCCCCCGCGGACAGCCCGTTCCGGCACGCGGGAGAACTCTTCGAGGCGGCGGAGCGCGTCGGAATGCTCTGGGACTTCGAGCGCGCCTGCCGCGGAGCGACCTTCGCTGCCGCCGAGATGCTGCCGCACGGCGAGTTTCTCTTCACCAACGTGACCCCCACCGTCTTCTCCGATCCGCGCCTCGTCGATGAACTCCTCTCGATGTGCCGACAGAGCGGGCGCTTCGATCCGGCGCATGTGACCATCGAACTCACCGAGCGCAACGAGACGGCGAGCATGGAAGTGCTCGCCGCCCAGTCCGATGCCCTGCGCGAGCGAGGCTTTCAACTCGCCATCGACGACGTGGGCGCCGGCACGAGCGGGCTCAACCGCATCATGCGCCTGCGGCCGAACTGGCTCAAACTCGATCGCGAACTGGTCTCGAACCTGCACACCGATCCCTTCCGCCGCAACCTGATCCAGTTCTTCGTTCACTTCGCGCGCCTCAGCAGCATGCTCCTGCTCGCCGAGGGCATCGAGCGCGAGGAGGAGTTGCGCACCGCGATCGAACTGGGCGTGTCCTACGGGCAGGGGTTCCTGATGGCGCGGCCGGCGGGCGTCAAGCAGTCGATCGATCCGCTGTGGTACGAAGTGATCCCCGACATCCGCAATCGGATGGAGGCCCGCCGCTTCGAGGATCCGCGGCTGGCGCCGATCGGCGGACTCTCTCAGCCGCTCATCACCTGCCCGGCCTCAACCACCCTCGCCGAAGCCCTCGCCTCGATCGGCCCGCTGCACGAGGCGCAGGCGCTGGCGATCGTGGACGGCTCGCGCGTCCTCGGCTGGGTGACCGTAAGCACCCTGCGCGAGCGGGCCAGGGCGGCGCCGGCGGATCCGCTGGCGCGCCTGTGCCGGCCGGGGGTCATCGTCGCCCGTCCCGACATGACCGTCTCGGAGACGATCAACTGGGCCGTCCTGCGCCAGGATCACGAGATCATGGAGCCGATCCTCGTCGCGAGCGAGGACGTCGTGGGCCTGCTCTCGATGCGCACCCTCATGCTCGCGGCGGGGCGGATGCGGCCCGAAGGCTCCCCCCACACCTCCTCGCTCACCGGACTGCCCGACCGCGTGCAGCTCGACGGCCAGATCGAGCGTCGCCTCGGACGGGGCGAGGCGACCGCGGCGGCGATGATCGACCTGCGGGGGTTTCACCGATACAACCGGGCGTATGGCTTCGAGATGGGCGACGACATGCTCCGCCACCTCGCGGCACTGCTCATGCTCGAATTCGGCGAGCGCGACTCCGATGAGTTCATCGCCCATCACGCCGACGATCACTTCTTCATCCTCTCCGACCGGCGCGACCTGAAGGTCAGGCTCAAACTCGTCGCGGCCGAGTTCGATCGGTCGCGCGGGGAGTTCTTCAGCGCCAACGACCTCAAGCGCGGCGCGTTCAGCATCGCGGGAGGGTGCGGAGAGGAACTCCAGCCCCTGTGCAGCCTGCGCATCTTCATCCTGCCGGAGGTCGCGGGTGCGGCGTGCTCGACGGGGGACCTGCTCGAACTGGCGCGGCGGGCGCGCCGCCTGGAGGAGCGCCGCGAACCGACCTCCGCCAGCAGCGTGCGCCTGATCCGGCTGCGACGCCGCGCCCAGGAGGGCGAGCGTCGCGCGGCGTGAAGCGGCGGCGGGAACCGCCGGCGGATTGACGCGCGCTCCCGGCCTTTGAATCCCCCGGTCCAGCGCGATTTCCTCCACAATTCCCCCGGCAAACGCCGATGCGCTGTGGATACGCTGACGATTGCTCGCTCGACGCGCTGCGGCGCGATATCCTCTCAGGCGTTCCCGCCCGCCTGCCCGCCCCATGCCCGACACCGCCGCCATCTCCGCCGCCCAGACTGCCTCCGCCCCCGCCCGGGAACCGCGCCGCCGCGAACGTCGCAGCGTCGAACTCGGCGCGCTCTTCGACCGCCTCCCGCCCCACTCGGTCGAAACGGAGATGGCCCTGCTCGGCTCGATGATTCTCGACCCGAAGGTCATCGGCGAGGTGATCCTGCTCGTGAAGACCGCGGAGGACTTCTACCGCCCGGCGCACGGTGCGATCTTCGCGGCTCTCGTCGAGTTGTACGACCGCCACGCGTCGGGCGACATCGCCCTGCTGCACCAGCGCCTCGAGGAAAAGGGCGTGCTCGCTGATGTCGGCGGCGACGAGTACCTGATCCAGTTGGCCGAAAGCGTGCCGGCGGCGGTGAACGCCCCCTACTACGCGCGCGTCGTGGCGGAAAAGGCGATGGTGCGGCGCCTCATCGGCGCGGCGGGGGAGATTCTCCACGCCGCCTACACCGATGGCGGCGAGGTCCGCGACGTGCTCGACGCCGCCCAGAGGGCCATCTTCGACGTCGTCCTCCAGTTTGACCACGAAGGCACGCGCTCCCTCAGTTCCCTTCTCGAAGAGACGCTCAAGGCGATCGAATCGCGCGAGCAGGGGCACATCACCGGCCTGGCCACGCACTTCCGCGAACTCGATGAGATGACCTCGGGCCTCCAGCCGGGCGAGATGGTGATCGTCGCCGCCCGCCCGTCGATGGGCAAGACCTCCTTCGCGCTCAACGTCGCCGAGAACGTCGCGCTCATGGGCACGCCGGTCGGAATCTTCAGCCTCGAGATGGGCAAGCAGCAACTCGCCGAGCGCCTGCTCAGTTCGCGCAGCGAGGTCGATTCGCACAAGTTGAGGCGAAACATGATCAGCAAGCACGACTACCACCGCATCGCTACCGCGGTCGGGCAGTTGAGCGAAGCGCCGATCTTCATTGACGACTCGCCGGGGCTGAGCGTGCTCGAACTGCGCGCCAAGGCGCGGCGCATGGTCGCCAAGCACCAGGTCAAACTCATCATCGTGGACTACCTCCAGTTGATGATGGGCCACACGCGCGAGTCGCGCCAGCAGGAGGTCGCGGAGATCAGCCGCGGCGTCAAGTCGCTCGCCCGCGAACTGAACATCCCCGTCATCTGCCTGAGCCAGTTGAACCGCGCCGCCGAGACGCGCGAAGACCACCGCCCGCGCATGGCCGACCTGCGCGAGTCCGGATCCATCGAGCAGGACGCGGACGTCGTGATGATGCTCCACCGCGAGGACTACTACAACCAGAACAAGCCGGACTTCGAGCCGACCAACATCGCCGAACTCATCGTCGCCAAGCAGCGCAACGGCCCGACGGGGACGGTGAAACTCACCTGGGTCGGCGCGAGCATGAAGTTCAAGGACTTCTCGCCGGTGGCCCCGCCCGTCGAGATGGGGCGGCAGGTTCCCGGCGGCGGGTACGCAGCGCGTCCATCGGCGCCGGTCGGCGGCGGATCCGGTTATGCCTCGCCGCGCTCCAGCCCCAGTGTCCCGCCGCCGATCGACGGCGAGTTTGACGAGGCCGCGCCCTTCTGAGCGCTGTGGGTCAAGGTTCGACTCAACATGATGGAAATCGACCGTGAGCGAGCCCGTCCCCCGGGCTGTCCATGCTCGCCGGGCGCAGGGCTTGCGCCTTGGGCTGGCGCGTGAGGGGCAGCGGATTATCAGACGCAGGCGCGTGGAGGCCGAGCGACTTTTCAGGTCGCTCAGGTCCGCATCGGCACGGTTATGGCCCGCCGGTCAAGGCGGTCGGCCGCGTGGTCGATCTTGAAGAAGCCGACATCGTTCCGTCGAAAGAGCCATCTGAAGGAGTGCCGCGAGATGGTCTACCCCAATCTGAGGCTGACCGAGTCGATCAGCCCCGAGAGCGAGACGGTCTTCGAGCCGCTGCCGTTTCGCCTGGTTGATGACCTCCTCCATCCTCCGCGCTGCGGCAGCCCGGAGGCGGGTGAGGTGGCCCTCGAGGCGCTCGACCGTCTGAGCCTCTCGCTCGACTCCTTCCGCCGCCAACTCGATGAACTCGAAGACGACGGCCCCCGCCCCGCGGCGTGAACGGGGACGGAACCGCACCTTGAGCCATCTATGAACAACCCCATCCCGAGCGGGATGGGGTTGTTGATTCAGTCCGAGAACGTTCGGACGCGCGGTACGCGCGAGTGAGTGTTCACGGGATCTGGACGACGTTGCTCGTGGTGCAGGGGCTGCCGTCCACGACGACCATCTGGAGGTACTTGCCGCAGGCCAGGGTGCCGGCATTGCTCGAGACCTGGCCGGAGCCGCTGGCGCCGGTGTTGCCCGAGTAGACGAGTTGCAGGCCGGAGTTGCTCAGGCCGAGTTGGGTGCCGCCGCAGGCGCCGCCGGGGATGACGAAGCTGCCGGTGCTGTTGGCCAGCGCGATGCCCATCGGGCGGCTCGGCGTGGCGTCCGCCCAGGCGACGGTGATGCGGCCGGGGCAGTCGCCGCTGATGCGCAGCGTCGGGCCGCCGCCGGAGCAGGCTCCCTCGTAGAAGTCCATGCGGGTCGCCGTCGTCGGCGAAGCCGCGTTGCCGAAGCGGGTCGAGTTGTACGCGCGCGATGACTCGGCGCTGCCGGATGAACGGGAAACCGCCAGGTCCGCGCCCGAAACCCATGTCGAGGCGATCTCGACGAGGAGGTTCCCTTGCGCGGGATCGTAGCACCAGGGAGTGTCGAAACGGATGATGTGGTTGAACACCTCAGTACCCTGGAAGTCGATGACGGCGGAGACACGGCCGTTGAAGACCTCCGTCATCAGGCCGCTCGGGTTGTTCGCCAGAACGCTGTCCAGCCCGACAGGCGGGGACTGGCCGGGCACCTTGCTGGTGTAGCCGAGCTTGATGATGATGTCCCCTTCATAGGCCTGTCCGTTGTTCCCGTCCCACGGCCCGAAGCCGAGAGCGGAGATCTCCATCGGTCCGCTCCAGAGCGTCGAAGCGAAGACCTGATGCATCGTGCAGTTCTGCCCGGAAGTACCGTGGAATGGGATGTAGTTGTGGGCCGCGTGACCCGTGGACGGCCGCCGCACCTGGCCGTAGGCCGCCGACGCGAAAGTGGCGGCCACGATTCCAGCCACCAGTCCAGTACGCGAAATCCATGACATGATCTGCTCCTCCTGAAATTGACCCACCCGTACCTAATGAGGGTGCCACGATCGCCACGAGCAAATCGAACCCCCATCGTGTCAAGCGCATCATACCAGATTCCTGCACAATCCGCAAGCGAAACGCCGGATTTGCGGGGAATATCGACTAGACTGCCGGTGCCGTGATCGACACCCACTGCCACCTCACCTTCCCCCAGTTTGACGGCCGCGTGGCCGCGGTGCTGGAGGCCGCGCGGGCGGCGGGGGTGTTCGGGGCCATCACCGTCTGCACGACCACGGCCAACGCCGCCCATTGCTATCGCCTGGCGAAGGAGCACCCCAATGTCTGGTGTTCGTCCGGGGTTCACCCCCTCCACGCCGATGAGCCGGCGGACTGGGACGAGATGCTCCGCGTCGCCCGGGAAGAGCGCTGCGTCGCCTTCGGCGAACTCGGACTGGACAAGCACTATGACCGCCCCCCTCTCGACCTCCAGCGGCGCATTCTGCGCGAACAGATCGACGCCATCAGGAACAGCGGCCTGAGCCTGCCGATCATCGTCCACTGCCGCGAGGCGTTTGATGAACTCCTGCCCACCTTTCGCGAGAGCGGCCTGGGAGGCGAGCGATTCGTCTTCCACTGCTTTACGGGGGGAGCGGACGAGGCGAGGGCGGTGCTCGACTTCGGGGCGATGATCAGTTTCACGGGGATCGTCACCTTCCGCAACGCCGGCGCGATCTGGGAAGCCGCGAAGATCACCCCGCTCGACCGGATCATGATCGAGACCGATGCGCCTTTTCTGACCCCCGAGCCGCACCGCAAGGTCTATCCGAACGAGCCGAAGTACGCGATGGACACAGCGCGGTTTGTGGCGGAACTGCGCGGCGAGGCGTGGGAGGCGTTCCACGAAGCCATCGACGCCAACACGCGGCGTTTCTTCGGAATCGAGTGGGAGTGAATCCAAAGCCCGCGATGAGGCTCCGCGAATCGTGGGGTGCGTCGGCGCCCGCGATGAGGCTCCGCGAATCGTGGGATGCATCGGCGCTCGGCCGATCGCCCGCGGCGGCAGCCGCGCGGTTCACGTATCATCAGGAGTGATGCGTCGGCAGGCTTCACAACTCGATCGCCTCCTTGCGCGGACGCGCCGGCGACTGCTGCTCGCGGATGGCGTGGCGCTCGGCGGGCGGTGTCTGCTCGTCTCGACCTCGCTCGCCCTGGCCGCGGCGGCGGGAGATCGCTTCCTCGCGCTGGGATTGCCCCTGTGGTGCTTCGGCGCCTTGGCGCTCAGCGCGGTTCCGGTCGCGGCGGCGCTGGCGTGGCGGCGGCGGGCGGCGGCGCTCGACGCGGCCGTGCGCCTCGATGACGCCCTGCGCCTCAAGGATCTCCTCGGCACGGCGGTGGCGCTCGACGAACAGGCCGGGGCGATGGGCGCGCTGGTGAAGGCCCAGGCGCAGCGTCAGGCGGCGCGCGTCGATGCACGCTCCGCATCGCGCATCGAGTGGCCTCTCTCGTGGGGCGCGGCGGCGGCGGCCGCAGCGGCGTGTGCGGCGCTGCTCTGGCTCGTTGAACCGCGCAACGTCTTCGCCCGCCCGCCGCGGACGGCGGAGATCGCGGCCGACCAGGCGGCGCGTCAGAAGGCGGCCGAGGTGCTGCGCCGGCGGGCCGACGATCTGCGCGCCGCGGCGGCGAGCGCCGACGCCGATCCATCGCACCGGTCCGAAGCGGCGCGGGAAGCGCTTCGCACCCTCGACCGACTCGCCGAGCAGTTCGCCGCCGCACCGGCAGAGTCCGCCGCCGCCGCGGCGCACGACGCTCGCGCAGCCGGGGATTCACAAACGGCGCCGGCGGATGGGCTCGGGGATTCGATCACTCCTCCCGGGCGCGGGACCGATGCCGAAGTGTCGCAGGCGGCGCGCGAGGCGATCGAGGTGGCGGAGCGCCTTGAGCGCGAGGCGCTCATTGCACGGCAGGCCCGGCAGGAGGCCGCCCGGCGCCTGGCGGAGATCACGCCGCTGAGCGAGGGCGATCCGGCTCGACCATTCTCCGAGGCGCTGCGGCAGGGGGATGCGAAATCGGCAGCGCAGTTGATCAAAGAATTGGAACGGCGTCTGCGCGAGGCGACCCCGCAGGAGCGCGAGCGGCTGGCCGAGTCGCTGCGGCGCACGGCGGAGGAGATGACCTCCACTCCTGAGGATCCGCCCATGAGCAGCGATGCGCCGCCCCAGGCGCCCGAGGCGCTCGACGAACTGGACCTGCCGGCGGAACAGTTGCAGGAGTGGATCGAAAACCCGCCGCCGATCGACGAAATTCGCCGCGCACTTCAGCAGCAGCAACAGCAGCGCGATCCGCTCGACGCGCAGCAACTGGCAGAGGAGATTCAGCGCGAGTTGCTCGAGCGGGCCGCCCGGGAGCGGGCCAGAGAGAACATTGAGCAAGCGGCGGAGCGCATCGAGGATCTCGCCGACGCGATCCACCCCCCGCCGCAAGGCGAACCCGCGCCTCCCGACGCGCCGCCGGGCGAAGTCCCGCAGGGGGAGACGCCCCCGAACGAGCCTCCGACCCAGGGCGATGCGGCAGGGCGGCCCCGCGAAGAGCCGCGGCGCGATGGCGCGCGGCAGCCCGCGCCGCAGCCCCGGCCTGAAGCGCCGCCGGAAAAGGCGCCTGGCTCGACTCCCGCGCCCGAGGCCGGCGACAAGCCGGGCGACTCGCCTTCGCCGCAAAGCGGCACGGAGCGAAAGAGCGGCGACAAGCCGGAACAAGGCAACCAGCCCGCGGAAGGCGCCAAGCCGACCGAGGGCGCCGCGCCCGAGGCAGGCGGGAAAAGGCAGGCGGGCGCTGAACGGATCGAGGAGGATGGCCGTGGCGGCGCCGAAGAGCGCCTCACGCCGGCCGGCCGCGATGCTCCAGCAGAAGAAGGCACGCCGGAGGGTGAACCGCCTGCCGGCGGGGAGGACCGCCCCCCCACCGTCGAGGAGCGCGTCAGGCAAGTCCGCGAGGTGCTCGATGAAATCGACCGCACCGGCCGCGCCGCCGATGAGCACCAGCAAGTCTCGCAGGAGATGCGCGAAGCGGCGAAGGAACTGCTCGAACAGATGTCGCCCGAGGAGCGCCGCGAGATCGAGCGATGGGCCGCGGAGCGGGCGCGGGAACAGAGCGGTGAGCAGGAGGGAACGCGCGCTTCGCCCGACTCCCTGCTCACGCGATCGCGGCCGACGCAGGCGCTCGATGCGCCCGCCTTCGAGTACGAAACGCAGAATGTCGATCTCACAAAGCGGAGCGAGGGTGCAAGCGACCGCGTGATCGCGGAGATGTTCAGCGAAACCCCGGAGGGCGGAGGCGAGGCGATCGACCGCCAGCCGATGGGCGGCGAGCCGGTCCGCCGCGCAGCCCAGGCCATTGAGCGGGCGCTGAGCGAAGAGGCGATTCCGCCGCGCTACCGCGCGCTGATCCGCGCCTGGGCGCAGCGCCTGCCGCAGACGATCGAGACGCCCACGCCGGATCAGGAATAACCCGCGCCGCGGAGCGCAAAACGCCGGCGCGAGCACGAAGACAAGGCGAAGACGCGAGCGCGAGCCGGGAGCGCCCGATGCCCGCTCGCGTCTTCGGTTCGGTGATCGCTGCGTCTTCGCTCGCGTGGTCTCGCGTGCACCGCTCCCCGGCGCGCTGCGGGGCTACACTCCCGCTGCGGCGCGGGCGCGCCGACGGGTGGAGCGGCAGCCAATGATCGAAGCGCGCGCGGACATCGGACTGATCGGCCTGGGCACGATGGGTCAAAACCTCGTGCTCAACATGGCGGACCACGGCTATCACGTCGCCGTGTACAACCGCACGACGGCCGTAACGGAGGAGTTCATCGCGGCGAATCCGGCGACGCCGGGCGGGCTGACCGCGTGCCGCACGCTGGGCGAATTCGTCGCCGCCCTGCGCCCGCCGCGCATCGCGGTCCTGCTCGTGCCCGCGGGAAAGCCGGTCGATGCCGTCACGCAACAACTCATCGACGCGGGTCTGGCGCGCGAGGATCTCGTTGTGGACGCGGGCAACTCGCTCTGGACGGACACGATTCGGCGCGAGCGCGACTACGCGGACCGGCTGAAGTTTTTCGGTTCGGGGGTGAGCGGCGGATCGGAAGGGGCGCGCTTCGGACCTTCGCTCATGGCCGGGGGAGACGCCGGCAGTTGGCGGCGCCTCAAGCCGATCTGGGAAGCGATCGCGGCGAAAGTCGATGCGAAGACCGGGCGGCCGATCGACGGCGCCGCGCCGGGCCGGCCGGTGAAGGGCGGGCAGCCCTGCGCCGCCTACATCGGCCCCGATGGCTCAGGCCACTACGTCAAGATGGTGCACAACGGCATCGAGTACGCCGACATGCAACTCATCGGCGAAGCCTACTGGCTGCTGCGCTGCCTGCTGGGGCTCGAAGCGACGGAGATCGGCGACATTTTCGCCGGGTGGAACCGCGGCGATCTCGACAGTTACCTCGTCGAGATCACCGCCGACATCCTCCATCAGAAGGATCCGGGCAGGCGCGGGCGCCCCCTCGTCGATGCGATCCTCGACGCCGCGGGTCAGAAGGGGACGGGCAAGTGGACGAGCGTCAATGCGCTCGACCTCGGCGTGGCCGCTCCGACGATCGCCGAGGCGGTCTTCGCGCGCATCGTCAGCGCTCTCAAGGATGAACGTCTCACCGCGGCGAAGAGACTGAAAGGTCCGGCGGCGCTGAGCCGGCGCGCCCTCGGCCCGCGCGGCAAACTCATCGAGGCGATCCGTCAGGCCCTCTACTGCTCCAAGATCTGCGCCTACGCGCAGGGGTTTCAACTCATGCGCGAAGCGCAGCAGGAGTACGGCTGGACGCTGGACTTTGCAACCATCGCGCGCATCTGGCGCGGCGGGTGCATCATCCGCGCGCGCTTCCTCCAGCGCATCGCCGCGGCCTATGAGGAGAAGCCGGACCTCGCCAGCCTGCTGCTCGACCCGACGTTCCGGCGACAGATGAAAGCCGCGCAGGGTGGATGGCGGCGCGTCGTTTCGCTGGCGGCCCAGGCGGGCGTGCCCTGTCCCGCCTTCATGTCGGCCCTGGCATACTACGACAGCTACCGCTCGCCTCGCCTGCCCGCCAATCTCCTCCAGGCGCAGCGCGACTACTTCGGCTCGCACACTTACGAACGAATCGACCGGCCGCGCGGCGAGTTCTACCACCTCGACTGGGCGCACCCCGATCGACCGGAGGCACGAGCGTAGTTGGGCGGGCTTCTCGCGCCGATCAGGGCTGCGCGCTGATCTGGTGCGTGCGGCCGTCTTCGTGTCGAATCGTCACCGTGAGGCGTCGGGCGTCGATCTCGGCCACGCGCCAGCCTTCGCCGATCGAGTCGCCGGCGCGGCGGACTTCCCCGTCGATGACGGCGATGGGCGGACGGGCGTTCATCACACCGCTGAGCACGAAAGGTGGAATCGACGCGGGGACCGGCCGCACGATGCGAGCCGGTTCGTCCGGAGACGCTTCGTTGCGAACCTGCGGGCGATAGAAGGGGCTCGGCTGCCCTGACGCGAAGACGGCTCGCAGTTCGTCCGCGCGCCGCCACGCGGCGACGGCGTCTTTCGGCCATTCGAGAGCGGGCTCCAGCGCCACGCGCTGCGAAATGTGCGGTTCATCCGAAAGAAGAGACTCAGCATCCCCCGACTCGTCCACCGCAGCCGCCTTCGAGGCCAGCGGTCCGACCCCGAGCACTTTCACGAGCGCGACGACGGCCAGGGGCAGGCCCAGTGACGCCGCACCGGCCAGGCGGCGACCTGAAGAGAGCGTCCATCTCATGGCCCTGCCTCCCCCGCGGCTCGCCGAGCCGCATCGACGAGTTGATCGGGAAGTTCCATGCGGACGAACTCGACGATGAGGTGCAGCACGAGCTCGTCGGCGCGTGTTCCGGCGGGCGCCGGTGCGAGGCGCATCGATGCGAGCCGCGTCAACCCGGGAAGTTCGTGCAGCGCGTCGAGCAGCGCCGCCGCCTTGTCGAAGGAGCCAATCGCGACGACGCTCCAGCCGAAGGTCCGGAGGCCCGAATCGAGCTCTTCGCCCGGGTGGGGCGAGGCGGATTCGATCTCCAGGCCGATGCGCCGAATGAGGTCGGCCAGGGCGTCGTAGGCGGCGTTGGGATCCGTCAGCGCATCGCTCTGCCCCTGCAGTTCCGCCATGAGAGGTTCGATCTCCGCCGGGTCATGCGCCGCGACGAGATTCTGCCGGGGCGGATCGGCCGCGAGCAGATCGACCTGCTCGGCGAGGCGCTCGCGCTCGATACGAAGTTGCGCAAGCCGCTCGATGCGAGGCGCCGAGAGGTGCGCCGCCAGCGCCCCCAGAGAGGCGAGCACGATGACAAGGGTCGGCAAGGTCCGGCGGATGAGGCTGGAGCGCATGATCACTCTCCCTCTCCGGCCGCGGCAAGGAAGCGACGTGCCTCACGGCCGGCGGCGACTGGCGCGACGCGCACCTGAAACCGCCGCGCCGCGCGCCCGTCGATCGCGACGCGCACGACGGAGCCGATCGCGGCGGACTCGATGAGCGCGCTGTGCTGCAATCCGTCCACGAACGAGGTCACCATCGCCTCGCTCTCGGGCCCGAGCGCGTAGCCTTCAATGGTCAGTTCGCACGCCGGTCCGGCGCTGAGGGCGCGCTCCACTGAACCGCCGTCAAAGTCGATGCGCACGAAGCGAATCTCGGGCCCGGCGAGCAGTGCTGCTTCGCGCAGCAGGGCCGCAAGGTCGGGCGATCCGGTCGTCGCGACAACGGCGTTGCGAACGCGCCGCAGAGCGGCGTCGCGAGTCCGGGCCGCGGCCGCGGCCTCGGCGCGGCGCAGCGAATCGTCGATCTGAGCCGAGAGGGCGTTCACCTGATCACGCTCCCGGGCGATGAGTGTGTCGGTGCGCCAGGCGTCGGCCGCCAGGAGCGTGGCCCCCAGCGCCAGGCCCGCCCAGGCGGCGCGATTGAATCTCCGCACGACCTGCCGCCCCACGCCGCGCGGCGGAAGCAGGTTCGGACAGCGCGCCGCCATCCGCACGATCGCGTCGGCGCTGAGGCCGAATTCAAATCCGGTTCCGGAATCGCGCAGCGCGCGCCCCTGCTGCTCGACCAGGACCGGTGCCTCAACCGCATCCCCGATGATCGAGGCCAGGCCGGCCACCGCGCCACCCGGTCCGCAGAGCGAAAGGCGCAATTGACGCCGCTGCGTCTCGGAGAGGCCGAAGCGAAGGGACTGCTTGAGTTCGACGACGAATCTCTGCAGGACGGGCTGGAGGAGCGGCAGCACGTGCTGGCCGAGCAGGCTGCAGGAGGCATCGACGACCTGTTCGCGTTCAGGAATCCCGTGGGTGTCCAGGAGGCGAGCGGCGCGCTCGCGCGTGAGACTGAAATCAGCCCGCGATCCGCTCATGCTGATGGGACGAGTAAGCACGTCGATCAGTTGATCCAGACCCAGTCCGATGGGGCGGAAGAGCAGAAGCGAACCGTCTCCGCGCACCGAAAGCCAGGATTGCCGCAATCCGACGTAGAGCCGGCCGTGCACTCCGTCATCCGGCACTTGGAGGTCGCACACAAGCGAGCTCATGATCACCGCCTCGACGGGCAGAACGCGTTCAAGCGTCAATCCGGCGCTTTCGATAAGGTCGTCAATCGCTTCGAGCGCAGCACGACGATCTGCGGCGGAAACGAGATGGCGGCGCGGCGACTCGCCGCCGGAGTCGCGCGCGGCTTCGCTCGCGTCGGCCTGCGCCGTCGATTCGCCCGCCCCGAGCGAGCCGAGCGCGGCCAGCCGGGCCGCGGCGCACGCGTGATGGTTGGAGAGGCCCGGAAGACTGGTGAGGCGCGTGGCGACGGTCGGATTCTCGTAGAGCACCACGGCCGGCCGCCCGGCAAGTCCGTGGGCGGCCGCCCACGGCCGAACCGTGTCAGAGAGTCCGCGCAATGCCGCGGGCCAAAGCGATCCACTCTCGGGCAGTTCAACGCTCAGCCGCACAATGGCGGAATGCGTCTTGCCGCCGGCCCAGGCTTCGACCTGCGTCGGGCTGAGGACAAAGACAGCCGGTCCGCGTGCGAAGGTCAACACCCTGTCTGCCCCCTGTTCGACGATCGCGCGGCTGCGGCCTGAACCGAACCCTCTCCTCGCGCGAGACCGTGACCCCGCGCCTCAAGCCACTCCGGTGCGAGGCGGCGCGCTTCGCCCGGCGCGCGTCTGCCAGCACTATCGGCACTTCGGCCGCGGGACTTGGTCGCCTCAGGTGAGATCGGAAGAGCCGATAACAGGTGAAGGAGGACTGCGCGACCACCTCGATTCGGGCACCTCATCGACGAACGCCGACTCGCGATCCAGCGCTCGGACGGGCGGGTGCTTCTGGCGGCAGCCTCGCGGAACCGGAGGCCCCAGCCCTACCGCTCGATCTCGCGCCAGCGAACGAGTTGCAGCAATCGGCCCGCATCGACCTGCGGGTCTCGCTCGACGGCGCCGAGATCGACCACGGCCCGTCCATCCCCGTCGCCGTCGATCGGACGGACCCGACCGAGGAGGTCGGCGGCCAAAGCGGCTCGGCCCTGTCCCACGTCAACCGCCAGCGAAGTTGCGGTCGGCGCGAAATCGCCGGAGGCCGGGTCGGTCCACTGCGGAGCACCGCTTTCGATGAGGCCATCGATCGCGGCATGCCCCCGGCCTCGCATCAGCGCCTGAACATCGCAGGCGAGCAGGCCCGAGATCGTCACGCGATCCGTCCGCCCTTCGGCGGCAAGCGCGAAGTGACAGTGAGCGATGATGTTGTCGGCAGCGAGCACGCTGCCCTGCTTCGCTTCGAGGTCGATTCCGACACGGCAGCCGGCGATTGAGTTATGCGCCACGAGGGCAGAGGCGCCGGCATCTTCGAGGCGAACGCGGATGCCCACCAGGCAATCGCTGATGACGTTGTTGGCGATGTGAACGAGTGCGCCGGGCCCCGTGGCGTGGGCGTCGATGCCGAAGAGTTCGTCGCTGCCGCGTCCTCGTCGCCCGGCGCCGGGGTCATTCATGCCGCCGGCCAGATAGAGCGGGCCGGTGAGGGTGAGCCGATTGGATTCGATTTCGGCGGGGGTCCTGATTTGCCGTGGACCGGCGCCGGGGCGGCGTCCGCCTTCGGGCCGCCCCCGATCATCGTCGTGAGCGTCATCAGTGCCGTCGGCGTGATCGTCTTCGGCATCCCGGCCGCGGCGGCGATGGTTGTCGCGAGGCGGTTCGTCTCCTTCATCGAGGCGCAGGCTGATGCACGTTCCGCCCTCCAGATCGCGGATGAAGGAGTTCTGCGCGATGCGGACGCCGGCCGTCTCGCGCACTTCCACCCCGGCCGTCACCGGAACGTGAATCGTGCAGGATTCGATCGTCAGCCCATCGGCGCCGTCCGCTTCGAGCGCACGGCTGGCCTGTCCGCGAAAAGTGAATCCCGCGATGCGCCAGCAGCGCCGATCGTGCAGGCGCACGCCGCACTCATGTACGCCATCGCCGTCGATGACAACGGGCGCGGGCGAATCGCCGGTCCGCACGCCGCCGGGATCGGCGAGAAGCAGATTGGGCGCGTCGGTCGTTCCGCTGCCCGCCGATGCGCCGGCGCCCGAGCCGATCGAGATCGATTCGTAGTAAATGCCCGGCCCGACAACGATCGTGTTGCCTGATCCGGTCGCGAGCGCCACCGCCCGTTGGATCGATCGCAGGGCGGAAGCGGGGCTGCGACCGTCCTGGCGGTCGCTGCCCTCAGCGCGGACGAACAGCGTCAGACCGTCCCCCAGCGCCGGCAGCGCCGCGCCGAAGAAGAGCAATGAGATGATGGCAGCGAAAGTCCGGATGCGACGGTCCATGGTCCTTCTCCCGATCGACCTGACTCGCCGCGCACTGCGGCGCCGCGGCCAGGCCCGCTTCCTCTCCCCTACTGCACGGTCATCTGGACGATCCGTTCCGCGTGGCCGCAGCGGCCCGTGCTGGTGATGGTGACCATCCCCCCGGCGCGTGAGACGGTCACGCGCAAACGTGCCGTGCCCAGCGCAGGATCGTTCTGATCGTCTCCGTCATCGGAGATCGATCCGATGCCTCCGTCGCCGTCCTCGTCGGCATCGAGAATCAGTTCGCGCAGAGCCATGGCGGTTCCCGACTCGGCCGCGTAGTTGGCGCGAACCGTTTCGAGGCGATCGACGGCGATTCCCTGCTCTCCCGTGCTGCTCATGAGCAGCGAGGCGACGGCGATCTCGAGCACCAGCAGCAGCACGAGAACAACGGCGAGAACGCTGCCGGCGCGGCCCCTGCTTCGCGGCGCTCCGGCGCGCCCGGGCCGCTCCGCCCTGTCCAGCAGTCCGCGGCTCATGGCGCCGCTCCCATCATGGCGCAGCGCAGAAACACACGCGTTTCGAGCGACTCGGTGAGGCCCTGGCGCGTCACCGACAGGCGCAGGGCGAGGCGCCGGATCTTCGGACGATCCGCCGCCGGAACCGAGCCGCCGACGAGCAGCGGCCGGTTCGATTCGTCAAAGTAGGCGATCGTGAACTCCGAGACGCAGTTGCACAGAAGATGCTCGGCCGCACCGTCCGCCGCGAGCAGGAGGTCGGTGCCCTCGAGACGTACGCGCGAGTCAGCGGACCAGGACATCGCGGCGATGGACGCCTCGGTGATGTGCGGCGTGGGCGGACCCGTGACCGGGTCGGCGTCGATCTCGCGCCACTCGCGCACGAGGCGATCGAGGGTGACGCTCGCTTCGCCGTGCAGTTGCATCCGGATACTCGAATCGGTGAACGCCGCCGTGCTGTTGAGAATGAGCGACGACGTGACGCCTCCGAGCACGCTCAGAAGGACGATGACGGCGATCACCTCGACGAGGGTGAAGCCGCGGCGCACGGATCGGCGGAAACTCCTGCGACGCACCATCATGGCCGCCACTCCGTGACGACCGTTGCCACGTCGAGCGTCCTGAGGCGCCCGCGCGAATCCGTCCAGTGAACGGCGACGGTTACGGTCTTGCAGCCCGCGCCGGCGGTGCGCAGGTCCGGCCCCGTTTCAGTGATGCGCACGCTGCGGCTGAACGCGGGATGATCGGGAACCGGCGACTCGTCGCGGTAGTTCGCCTGAGCGATGTAGTCGTAGCCTCGCGTCGCGCTGCGCCAGTCGGCGAGGACATCCTCAAGGCGCTCCGTCGCCAACCAGCGAGCCTGCGAGAACCGCACCGGATCGATGCGGTCGATCGTCGCCTGGCGGAGGGCAAAGAGCATCGGCGGGATCGCGACGGCGAGGACAACCATCGCCGCGATCATTTCGATAAGCGTGAAGGCATGCGTGCGAGTATGTCGGCCTTGCAGTCTCATGGGGACGATCCGTGCCCTGCCTCTCGACGGGAGGTGCTCGCTCTAGTGGATGCGATGGACGAACCCGGTTCGCGCCGTGATGCGGATGACGTGTCCGCCGGAGAGGCCGATGATGGCGTCCTCCTCGAGAACCGTCTCTCCCGCGGCAAGGGGGCGGCCTCGGCTGTCGAAACCGAGTTCGGTGGCCCCTTCGACATCCACGGCCTCAAGGGCGACGCCGCGCCACTCACCACGATCGAAGTGGACCACGAAGGGCTTTCCCGTGGATTCGTCGATCAGGGGCTGCCGGCCGGCGCGGCCGGGAGGATCAGCCTGCTCGATGAACAGGGCGTAGCGCTGGGCGTCGGTCTCGAAGACCACCCAGGTGCGCAGGCCGCGCGCCACGGAGCGCTGCCGCGCGAGTTGGAGGTCGCGCACGAGGCGGGAGGCGGCGGCGGACTGCCGCGTCGCCCCCATGTTCGTCAGCGCCGGCACCACCACCGCGCTGATGGCCGCGAGAATCACGAGTACGGCCAGCAGTTCAATGAGCGTAAAGCCGCCGATCCGCGCACCGGATCGGCGGCAGAAGATCGTCTCCGCGCGGGGCATCATCGTTCACCAGGTGTTCTCGCCAACCGTGCTCGTGTTGGCCCAGAACTTACCAGTCGCTTCGTCGTAACACCACCCGCGGTTCCCGGAAACGGGCGGATTCGTCGGATCCCACGTCGCCGCGAGGATCCGGTTGTCGTCGTTGTAGGGATTGTCGGGGATCGCCTCCTGCATGACCGTGCCGACGGTGCGCAACTGGGCGATGGTGGGATAGGCGGGCGCGCCGCTGACGGCGGAGTTGCTGTAGAAGTTGGCGATCGCGCTGCGCACGCCGCCGAGCGCGCCGCGGCAGGCCGATTCCTTCGCCTTGGCTGAATAGTCAAAGAACCGCGGCAGCGCCACACCCGACAGGATCGCCAGAACGACGATTACGGCGATCAGTTCGATGAGGGTGAACGCACTGCGGCGGATCACCAGTGAGCGGGGTGAAGACATGTTCCAAACCTTCCTTTCATCCACCTGGGACACGGAGCAATCTGAGACAGCGGCCCGCGGGCCGCAGAACCGCGGCGGGAGACGTTCATCCCGCGACGGCCATCGAATTCCACATCGGAAGGAAAATCGCCAGCGCCAGGCCGAGCACGACGGCCGCGAGCGTCACCACCACGACCGGCTCGATGAGCGTGGAGATGTTGCGGGTGACGTGCGCGAGTTCGCGGTCGTAATGCCGGGCGATGATGCGGCACATCTCGGGCAGTTCCGCGGACTGTTCGCCGGCGGAGATGAGCCGCCGCGCAAAGCCGGTGATGTAGGGACATTCGCTGAGCACTTCTCCCAACCTTCCCCCCTGAGAGACCTGCGCCGCCAGTCGCCGCGCGTCGTCGAGCATCAGCGGGCGTCCTGCGGCGCGGCCGCCCATTTCGAGACCGTCCATCATCGACAGGCCGCTCGAAAGCGAGAGGCCGAAGACATGGGCGAAGCGCGCCAGCGCCGCCGCCTGCAGCGCCCGCCGAATGACGGGCAGGCGGTGCAGCCATCGGTCCAGAACGCGGCTGCCATGAGTGGACCTCGCCGCGCGCCGCCAGGCAAGTACAGCGAGGGCGATGCCACCGGCAATCATCCACCAATATGACACGACCCCCTGGCTGATTCCCATAACCACGCGCGTCGGCAGCGGCAGGTCCATCCCCCGTGACTCGAACATCGTCACGAAGCGAGGCACGACCGCCACCATGAGAAACGTCACGGCCGCCGCCAGCGCCGCCACCACACACGCGGGATACATCAGCGCGGAACGCAGCCCCGCCCGCGTTTCCGCCTCCCGGTCGAGCATCTCCGCGAGGTAGGCGAGGATCCGCACGAGGTTGCCGCTCTTCTCCGCCGCGTGAATCGTCTCCACGTAGACGTCTCCGAAGACGGAGCGATACGCGGCCATCGCCGCGGTGATGGTGCTGCCCGCCGAAATGCTCGCGGCGATGTCCTCGATCATCTCGGCGAGCGGGCCGCCGGACTCTTCGCGCGCGATGGAGCGCAGACCTTCGGCGATGGGGATTCGCGCTTCGACGAGGACGGAGAGCTGATAGGTAAACTGGCTGATGTCGCGCAGCGAGAGGCGGCCGCCGGCGCCGCGCCGCCGGCGGCGGGCTTCACGCACCGCGATCGGCGTCAGGCCCGAGGAAGAGACGCGGCGGTAGGCCTCGTCCCAGGTGCGGGCCTGGGTGACGCCGCGGCGCGTTCGCCCGCCGGCATCGACCGCATGGAACTCGAAGGTCAGGGCCGTCATGCCGACCTCCTTGCCGCGGCAGAGGCGATCTGCTCCGTCTCCTCGAGCATCACGACGCGCGCAACCTCATCAAGCGTCGTCAGACCCAGCCGCGCTTTGTTCAGCCCGTCGCGCCACATAAGCCTCATGCCCTCTCGCACAGCGCGCAGCCGGACTTCGCTCGTGGGGGCCCCGGCGGCGACGGCCTGCTGGATGGCAGGCGTGAAGCGGAGGAGTTCGTAGATGCCGATCCGCCCCTGGTAGCCGCTCTGAAGACACCGCGCGCAGCCCCGGCCCCGGCGCCAGCCCTCCGCAGCCTCGACTCCGAATCGCTCCAGCAGCATCGCCCCGGGCCGGTCCTCTTCCGCGCAGTGGTCGCAGATGCGGCGCACGAGGCGCTGGGCGAGCACGCCTGAGAGGGCCGAGTTGATGACGAACGGCGGCAGGCCGAAGTCGATGAGTCGGGCGACGGCGCCGGCCGCATCGCTCGTGTGCAGCGTTGACAGCACGAGGTGGCCGGTGAGCGAGGCCTGCAGCGCGATCGCCGCCGTCTCTTCATCGCGGATCTCGCCGACAAGCACCACGTCGGGATCCTGGCGCAGCACCGAGCGCAGGGCGGATGCGAACGTCAGGCCGATCTCAGGATTCACCTGCACCTGCCGCACCAGCGGCATCCGGATCTCCACGGGATCCTCGATGGTGATGATGTTGAGACTCGGCTCGTTGATGCAGGCGATGGCGGTGTAGAGCGTCGTCGTCTTGCCGCATCCGGTCGGTCCCGTCACGAGCATCATGCCGTGGGGCTGGGTGAGAATCTGCTCGAGCTGCCCGGTGGTTTCGGGGTCCACCCCGAGATCGGCGAACGTCTGCACGCTCCGCCCGACGCTCAGAAGGCGGACGACGGCGTTCTCGCCCGCGACGGTCGGAAGGAGGCTGAGGCGGACATCAACGCTGCGGGCGCCTGACGCCGCGACGCCGGATTCCGGGCGCGAGGCGGCGGGCAGGGTGAATCGGAACTTGCCGTCCTGCGGCCGGCGGGTCTGCGTGAGATCGAGTCCGGCCATGACTTTCAGGCGGCCGACAATCTTCTCGTGCATGCTCAAGGGCGGCCCCTGCCGCTTGTGCAGCACGCCATCGATCCGGTAGCGGATGTGCATCTCACCGAGGTCGGGATTGATGTGAATGTCGGAGGCGCCGCTGCGCAGTGCGTCCGCGAGCAGCGCGTTGACGGCGGAGACGATCGGACCGGAATCCTGGCCCGTCTCCGGCGCTGCCGCCGGCGCCTCGGCCTCGACGACTTCGGCCGTCAGGGCGTAGGCGCGATCGATGAGTTCGCGCAGCGCCTTGGGCTCGCAGAGCACAGGGTCCACTTCGGTGCGCACGATCTGCCGGACCTGGTCGAGCGCTTCGAGATTGAGCGGATCTTCGATGCCCAGCGTCATGACGCCGTCGAGCACGAAGAGGGGAAAGCACAGGTGCTGGCGGGCCAGCGCGGGCGGGATGAGTCGGCAGTTGCCGAGGTTGATCTCGAAGCAGCGCAGATCGACGTAATTCGCCTCGCAGACCTGAGCCTTGGTCAGGGCGACGTGCTCGGCGGGAAGCAGGCCGAGCGTCTCGATCGCCTCGTCGAGCGTGCAGCCGACGTCGGCGGCGAGAGAGGCGGCCTGCTCGAGCTGCGCACTCGTGATCCGCTCCTCCTCGAGAAGGGCCTTGCCAAGGAATTCGGCTGTTTCAAGCACGACCCGCCTCCCCTGGCGCCCGCGGATCGCGCGCCATCATGAGGCGGCGCATCGAGAGAGCGATGCGCTCAAGCAATGCCTCCAGCGCCGCGTCGAGTCGATGGTCCGGCTTCTCGAAACTTGACCCGATGAAGAACGAGGGGACTCGGCTGGTCAGTTCGCAGCGGCGAATGCGCACGGCATGCTGGAACGCGACGCAGCGCGGGGCGCGTCCATCGACCGCCTGCTCATCGTGCGGGACTGGGGTGAAAATGCGAATCTCACCACAGAGCATGCGCGGCAGGCTGAGCGGCGCGGAAAAGCCGATCCCCCCGGCGCCGATGTCCGAAATGGTGATCCGAATGGTGCGGGAATCATGCGCCGAAGGGGCGGCGGGCGAGAACGCCACCTGGTCGGCATGGGACGGGGCGATCTCGAACTCGCCGTCGAGCACGACATCGCTGCGCTCAAACTGCCGGATGGTCAGATCGGTGCCCCGGTTCATCCGCCCCCGCCTTCCGGGCGGCGCGCCCTTCAGGCGCACTCCACCCGCGACGGGTATCGGCCGACAGCCTCTCGCGGTTGACGCGGACCGGCCATAACCACGGCGCGGCGTGCGCGCAGCGGGAGTTTGTGGCGTCGCCGCCGGTTATCGGCGGCGGTTCAGCCTCAGACCTCAACGGTCCTGAGTTCGTGCGACCACCAGATTTCGGCGGTGGTGGCGCGCTCAACGTCGGCGCGGGTGACGCCCGGGGCGAGTTCGGCAACCTCGAATCGCTTCTTCCCGCCGCGTTCACGCCGGTGCATCACGCACAACTCGGTGATGATCATGTCGATGCACGCCTTGCCGGTGAGGGGCAGGGTGCAGGACTTGATGATCTTGGGCTCGCCCTTCTTGGTCGTGTGCTCCATGGTGACGACGACGCGCTTGACGCCGGCGACGAGGTCCATCGCCCCCCCCACGCCCTTGACCATCTTGCCCGGGACCATCCAGTTGGCGATGTCCCCTTCCTCGCTGATCTCCATGGCGCCGAGGATGGCCATGTCGATGTGCCCGCCGCGGATCATCGCAAAGGACGTCGCGCCGTCGAAGAACGAAGCGCCGGGGACGGCGGTGACGGTCTGCTTGCCGGCGTTGATGAGGTCGGCATCCACCTCGTCGTCGTAGGGGAACCGGCCCATGCCGAGCAGGCCGTTTTCGGATTGCAGCCAGACCTGCATTCCCGCAGGGACGTGGTTGGCGACGAGCGTCGGCATGCCGATGCCCAGGTTGACGTAGAAACCGTCCTGGAGTTCTCTGGCGGCGCGTTTGGTGATCTGATCGCGTGTGAGGGGCATGGGATGCTCCGTTTTCTTCATCTCGGGCGCCGGCCGAAGCCCACGTTCAATGAACGTGGGCTTCGGCGTGTGCGGGTTACGCGCGCGGCGTGGTGGTGCGCTGCTCGATGCGCTTCTCGCTGACGGTCTTGACGATGCGGTCCACGAAGATGCCCGGCGTGTGGACCGAGTCGGGGTCGATGGAGCCCATGGGGACGATCTCCTCGACCTCGGCGACGGTGATCCTGCCGGCCATGGCCATCATGGGATTGAAGTTGCGCGCCGTCTTGCGGTAGACGAGGTTGCCCACGGTGTCGGCCTTCCACGCCTTGACGAGCGAGACGTCGGCCTTGAGCCAGCGCTCCATGACGTAGGTCTGCCCGTCAAAGTCGTGATGCTCCTTGCCCTCGGCCAGCGGCGTGCCGACGGCCGTGCGGGTGAAGAAGGCGGGGATGCCCGCGCCGCCGGCGCGGATGCGCTCGGCGAACGTACCCTGCGGGACAAACTCGATATCGAGTTCACCGGAGAGGAACTGGCGGGCGAACTCGTCGTTCTCGCCGACGTAGGTCGAGACCATCTTGCGGATCTGCCGGGTCTGGAGGAGCAGGCCGAGCCCCCAGTCATCGACGCCGGCGTTGTTGGAGATGGCGGTGAGGTTTTTCGCGCCGCTGTCGCGCAGGGCGAGGATGAGTTTCTCCGGAATGCCGCACAAACCGAAGCCGCCCACCATCAGCGTGATCCCGTCTCGGATCAGCCCGTCGAGCGCGGCCTCGGGGGTCGGATAGACTTTGTTGATCATGGCGGAATCATCGTAGGCCGCACGCGAATGCCCCGGCACGGGAGTGCCGGGGCTTTGGGAGTCTCCCCTGCACCGGAGCACGCATGACCAGCGCCGCCGTCACCTACTCGAACTACCTCAAGATCGAGGAACTTCTCTCGTGCCAGCAGTGCCGTTCGACGGGGCCGGACGGCCGGGCCGAGCACGACGAGATGCTCTTCATCATCATCCACCAGGTCTACGAACTCTGGTTCAAGCAGATGCTGCACGAACTGGACCACCTTCGCGCCACACTCGAAGGCAACGACGCCCCCGCAGCGCTGCACACCTTCAAGCGCATCCTGACGATCCTCAAGACGCTCGTGGCGCAAGTGGACATCCTCGAAACGATGACCCCCCTCTCGTTCAGTTCCTTCCGCGGGCGGCTTGAGAGCGCCAGCGGGTTTCAGTCGGCGCAGTTCCGCGAGGTGGAATTCGCGCTCGGGCATCGCCAGCCGTCGGCGATCGCCGCTCATCCGGAGGGGAGCGGGGCGCGGCGCCGGCTTGAGCGGCGCCTGCGCGAGCCGGCCCTCTTCGATTCATTCCTGAAGTTCCTCGCGGCGAACGGGTTCGAAGTGCCGGCAGAATTGCTCCATCGGGACGTGACGCGGCGCTGGGAACCCTCCGAGGCGCTCCAGCGCACTCTCGTGCAGGTCTACCGCACGAATCCCATCTGCGCCCAGGTCTGCGAGCGCCTCGTCGATCTCGACGAGGGGTTGCAGGAGTGGCGCTACCGGCACGTCAAGATGGTGGAGCGCACCATCGGCGCCAAGCCGGGCACGGGCGGTTCAAGCGGGGCGGAGTACCTGCGCCAGACGCTCTTCCGCCCCCTCTTTCCCGATCTTTGGGCGATCCGCATTCACCTGTGAGGGGCGCGATGAACGACGAACGTGAGCAGCGTGAAGCAAAGGCGCAAGCGGGAGTCGTGGGCGCTCGCACTCCGCTCGCATCTTCGCTTTTGAGTTCTGCGCCGCTCACGTCTTCGCTGTTACCTTCTGATCTGTACGACGATGACAACGCGCTCGCGCCGCACTACTCGCGCTTTGACGTTTCCAACCGGCTGCTCCTGACGGGCCACTCGCACCAGGCGTGGCCGGACTGTTCGCTCGAGGGACAGGTCGAAGCGTGGGAGGATGCGGCGCGGCACGTCGATGACAAGTGGGAGCGAGCCTTCGCGAAACGCGACCGCTTCCAGCGCGGCCTGATGGAGCGGCTCGGCGATCGCAACGGCCACTACGCCTTCGGATCCAACACCCACGAACTCATCGTCCGCCTCCTCTCCGCCCTGCCGCTGCGCGATCGGCCGCGGATCGTCACGACCGACGGCGAGTACCACAGCGCCCGTCGCCAGTTCGACCGCCTGGCGGAGGAGCGGCTGCTCGAAGTCGTGAAAATTCCCAGCCAGTCGAGCACCGACGTGGCGTGGCACATGATCGACCGGATCGACGACCGCACGTCGCTGGTCATGGTCTCGCACGTGCTCTATCGGACGGGACAGATCGTGCCGGGACTCCGCGAGGTGGCGCAAATCTGCGAGCGCTTCGGCGCAGCGCTGCTCGTGGACATGTACCACAGCCTCAACGTCGTCGATGCGCTCGAACACTACGTCGGCGCTGAGAATCGCACGCCCTCCCCTGACGCCCATTCTCCGCTTGCGCCGTCGCTTCTTGAGGGTCTTGAAAGCGCCTTCATCGTCGGCGGCGGGTACAAGTACCTCCAGTGCGGCGAGGGCAATTGCTTCCTTCGCGTGCCCACCCACTGCGCCATGCGCCCCGTCATCACCGGCTGGTACGCGGAGTTCAACGCGATCGCCGACCGCAGGCAGCCCGGGCGCGTGGCGTATGCGGAAGGCGGCGGCCGCTTCGCCGGCGCGACTTACGACCCGACGAGCCACTACCGGGCCGCCCGCGTGCTCGACTTCTTCGATGAGCGAGGTCTGACGCCGCGGCTTCTCCGCGAGGTGAGCCAGCACCAGGTCGGCCTGCTCGCCGAGCGGTTCGACGCCCTTGATGCCGATCCCGCGATCATCTCGCGCGACCGGTCGATCCCTCTCGCGCGGCTCGGGGGCTTTCTGGCGCTCGACTCGCCGCGGGCGGGCGAACTCAGCGCGGCGCTTCGCGCGCGCGGGATGTTCACGGATCATCGCGACGGCGTGCTGCGCCTCGGCCCGGCGCCATACCTGTCCGATCGCCAACTGAACAGCGCCATCGAGTTGCTCGACGAGGCCATCGGCGCGATCATCGCCTGAAGGGATTGTCCGCCGATGCTCAGCGATCCTCGTCCGGCGGCGAATCCGCCGGGCGCGAATCCCGTGCGTCCGCGGCGGGGGCGACCACCACCGTGCGCCCGAGCAGGTCGCCCAGCGCCTGGCGGTACTGATTGATATACACGAAGAGGAAAAGAACGGGGACGAGCAGGGCGACGAGTTTCATCGTGTTGCGGACGAGGATGGCCAGTGGACGCGCCGGCTTGCCGTCGATGCTGATCACGGCGCAGTCCATAATCGACTTGCCGAGCGTGCGGCCCCAGATGAGTTCGCTCAGCGTGCCGTGCGCCGCGCACAGCAGGAGCATGAGGAGCATGGGCAGGGTCTCCTCCAGACGCTCGGCGCGCATCGGCAGGCGTGAGAGATTGAAGACCTCCAGGAAGGGAACGTGCAGAATGAGGCTGGCGAGAATCGCCGCCGGCAGCAGGTCGATGAGCAACGCCGCCAGCCGCCGCCGCGGCTCGGCGATCTGCGTCCCCGCCGGCAGCGAGACGGTCACCCGTGCGGGATCGCCCGGGCGGAGAAGGAAAAAGAGCAGGAAGGCGATGAGCAGCGTGCCCACGAGCATGAGCAGGCTGAAGTCCTGGAGCGCTGGAGCAAGGCGGCGGCGGACCTCGCGCGACTCCCCCATTGCTCCCGCTGGAACATCAATGGTCGTCAGCACGATGCCGGCTCGGTCCGCGGTGAGATCCGCCAGCGCCAGGGTGGATTCGAGGGAAACGAGCCTCGCGGTGCGCGTCGTGGCCGCACTGGTGATGACGGGATAGACGCGGCCGTGCCGCCAGAGAACGACATCCGTCCGCCGCGCCTCCGGGTCATAGAGGGCGAGAAACGTCTGCCCCTCGTGGAGCGTGGCGCTGATGATGCGCGCCGCGTCGAGGTCCGCCTCCTGTGCCGTCCACTCCCCCGCCTCTCCGAGCGTGTAGGCGGTGCATGTTCCCGACGCACCACCGTCGGGATTGGCGAAGATCACCGGCCGCGCTCCCGGCGCGAGGGTGAGGGCGCCCGAACTCGGCCAGTCGGCGGGCAGGGGGACCGGCTCCCAGGCGCCGGCTCGCAGTCGATACAGCGCGGGGAACGAACCGTTCGCTGCGGAGATCGGGGCCGCGGTGTCCGATCGCCCGAGCGGAGGAAGAGGGGCGATGAGGACCAGCGCATCGCGACCATCTGCCGCCACGCCCGCCAGGCGACCTCCGCCGGGGAGGTCGGCGACGGTTCGCGCCCGCGGCGAAGGCTCGTAGATCCATGTCCGGGTGCGGCGGTCCCAGGAGACGGCGCGCACCGTCGAAACGGTCCGGTTCGTGAAGGCGCCGTCGGGATTGAGCCGCCCGCGAAAGAAGCAGTAGAGCCGCCCGTCCACCGCCAGAGCCGCCTCGGGCATCTCCTCGGTGAGCGAGGCCTGGCTCGCCGTAACGCTGTCGTGAAACGGCCCGTGGTGAAGCACAATCACACGGCGCGATTCCGGCGAGGAGGTCGTCTCGAAGAACCAGAGGTGCGTTCCATCGGCGACGGCCACGGGCTGCGCCGACGGATCGTCCTGCGCCCGCGCCGCCGAGAAGGCGGCGAGGAGCAGGAGCGCAACCGCCAGCACCACGCACCGCGCGTTGACGCGGTCGCGGGGACGAACCGGTCCATTCGGTGGCGCTGGTCCCACGAGCATGCTCGCCGGGATGATAGCGGCTCGCCGACCGGGCCGGGGCGCTCCGTTCACGACGCTCACGGCTCCGGATCCAGCGCGGACCGCGCGCACGCGGCATCAAGCGCGATGACGTCGCGCGGCCGCAGGTTGCGCCGGATCGCCTCGAAGTCGAAGAGGGCGGGATTCAGCCGCGTGTGACCCGGCGCCACGTCGGCCGGATCGAAGATCGTCAGGGACACCGAACCCTGCTGCTCACCCTCGCCGGCGCGAACCTCCACGCGCGAGGGCATCGCGGGGTGGCGGCCCGGCGCCACGCCGCGGATCGACATCTCCACGTAGTCCGAGAGCGTGCTGCTCGCCCACACCCGACCGCTGACGGCGTCGAAGAGCTCGACGCGCACGGGAAGCAGGGAGTTCGCGTCAACCCACAGCCGCCGATGACACCACCGCCCCGGCGCGCTGACCAGCCACGCCGAGCGCGCTTCGTCAGGGACCACCATCAGGCCGGCGTCGGGAGGGAGATCGAAGACTCCGTAGAGATCGATCAGTTCCGCGGGCAGGAGAGGGATGGGAAACTCGTCGCATGCCGCCGTGAAGATGTTCTCGTTGCGGGCGACGTAGGCGCGGGAGAGGTCGCCCCCCCAGAACATCCACGAGCGCTCCGGCCCGCCGCCGACCCAGAGATACACCTCGCCGAGTTTGCGAAAGGTGAGCGCGACCTGATCGGGACGATTGAAGATGAGGTTGCCTTCGCCGACCTCGCGCTGGGCCTGGCCCTGCTCATCCACCCACGTCACCTCGACATTGGCACTGGCGTAGTAGCCCGAGACGTCGGCCAGGCGCGCGTTGTGCCTCTGCGCGAGTTCTGGATACGGCGGAGGCTCGCCGAGCGCGGGAGTCGAGCCGCCATCCCCACCGGCGCCGGGCGAACGACACGCCGCCGGCGCCAGCAGGAGCACGAGCACCGCCGCGCCGACCACCTTCACAACTCGCCTCGCAGAATCTCGCCGAGTTGATCGGAGACTTCGCGCACCTGGTCGGTGGAGAGGCGCGGGTCGATGACTTCGAGCGGCGGCGTTCCCGGCTCGTCGCCCCGGAGGCGCATCAGCCAGACGACGCGCTCTCCTTGCCGCTGCGTCGAGTCGTGCTTGAGAAGGCGCTTGCGAAGGAGAATGAGCGCGATGACGAAGCGGTAGGCGATGCGCATCGGCTGTTCGTCATCCGCGAGGCGCTGGAAGAGATTCAGCAGCACTTCGTCGTCCACGAGCGGTTTGGTCTTGCGCGACGGTTCGGGCATGGTGGCGCGCCAGGCGGAAAAGAGACGAGCAGGCCGATCCCCGCGCTCCCACGCCCCGAGTGAGAAGTCGAGGCGGTCGAACCCCTCCTCGCTCTCGCGTTCGCACAGGGTCGCCATGTAGGGTGCGCCAGGTTCGATGGGCTGGCCGGTGGCGGCACACCGCCCGGAGGCGCGGGCGATCTCATAGGAGGCGCTTGAGGAGAATCGCGTCATGGGGGTATGGTAGACGCGGGCGCGGGGCCTGGTGGCGCCGGCGCTTCCCCGGCGCCACCGGCTCCAACCCCTCGGAAAAGTACCGCCGTCCTTCTTTTCCGGAGGAGCGGCGTGGATCCGTTCACCAGGCCTGAAACATGCGGCGCGACGTGCCTCCCGGGCCGATCCGGGCGCTGAGGCGTGCTCCGCAGCGTGGGCAGCAGCCGCTGTACTGCGTCTGCGCGCGGTTCCGGTACAGGCGGCCATAGGCATGGCAGCAGGCGAAATGCACCATGAGCCACGGCCTGGAGGAGTGCGGCGCAGTTTCGCCGCCGCCTCTCGGAGGGGTGTCATAGCAATCGAGCACGCCGGATTCATCGGCCGAGCGCGAGGCGGAAGTTGAGCGACGCCGGGGCGCGGAGGATCAGGCGAGCCGCCGCCGACACGTCGCTTCAGCGCCATACGCCGCGGCCGCCGCCTGCGACAGACGCTCGGCGAGCCGTTCCTCGAATCGCTGCCGGTCGCGCGGCGAGGTGAGCAGCGGCAGGTTGACGCGCACGTTCCACGCCCCGCTGCGAGCCGCGGCGTCCGCCAGGAGCGCGGCGATGGCCAGATCGCTCAGCAGCGAGCGGCTGCAGCGCTCGGCCATGTCGCACAGCAGTCCCGCCAGGCCGCACGACGCCTCCACCACCTTCATCGGCGCGTCGATGGCCGCGCGCACCGCCGCATCCCACGTTGTAACACGCTGCGGGTCGTCGGGAGCCAAACGCTGGAGGCGGTCAAGTTCGCCGTACGCCTGGGCATCGCGTTCGGCGAGGTCGAGCATCTGCCGCCCCAGCGCCAGCAGGTGATCGACGACGCCCTGAAGGTCGCGGCGCTGTTCATCCGTACACCGCCGATTGATGGAGTAGGCGATGGCCATGCGGCCCAGCGCGGCCCCGAGGGCCCCCGTGATCGACGCCACCGCCCCGCCGCCGGGCGAGGGGGTCCGGGCGCCGATCGCTTCGAGGAGCGTTTCCAGAGACTGGTCGTGCAAGGGCATGGAAAAACCTCCCAAACAGGGGGCGGGCGGGGGCGTCTATACTAGTGGCTCTTTCCCCGCCGGCTCGAACGGGCGGACTCTCTCCCCGCGGCGCGCGACCGCTCATCGCGCTCAAGCGAAAGGGGCGCGGCGTTGCTGACGCACATCAAAGTCGCACTCAAGGACTACTACCACACGGGCACGCCGGTCCCCAGCACCCCCACCTTCGCCCGGCTGATGACCAGAGAGTGCCGCGAGGCCAAGCCGCCCCGCCGCATCCTTGAGGTCGGGCCGGGCGCCGGACCGATGACCGAGCAGATCGTCCCCTGCCTCGCGCCGGGCGACGTCTTCGACGTCGTCGAGATCAACGAAGATTTTGCGCGGACCCTCGAGAGGAAGTTCCTCGACCCGGCGCGGCGGCGGATGCCCGGAGCGACGATCCGCATGCACTGCGGACCGATTCAGTCCGTGCCGCTCGAAGGGCGCTACGACTTCATCATCTCCTCCCTGCCCCTCAACAACTTCGAGCCCGACGACGTGCGCGTCATTCTCGCGCGCCTCAAGTCGCTGCTGGCCCCGGGCGGGCAGATGAACTTCTTTGAGTACGCGGGCATCCGCCGCATCGCCAGACCATTCCGCAAGAAGGCGGATCGGCGGCGCCTCGGCGACATCGGACGGCTGCTCTCGGAGTTTGACCGCGAGAACGGCGTGAAGAAGCGCGTGTGCCTGATGAACATTCCGCCGGCGCTCAAGCGCTCGCTGCGAGCCGGTTCAATCTCCTGAACACGACGCGGTGAGCAGTCAGCCACCGACGGCAGCGGCAGGGCGCGGCGTCATCCCCGGCACGGTCCAGTCTTCGCGCGTCTCGTACCCGTAGCGGATGAGCAGCGGCGTCACCCACGGGCGCATCGTCTCAATCTGCCCGGGGGTGCACTCCGTCGGCCACTTGACGTTGCGATTCTCCAGATGCTTGGGGTAGCACGACACCGCCGCATCGTCGCTGGCCAGGCCGAACTGCCGGCACAGGCGGCGCATGATCTCGCGCGTCTCGACGATGAACTCCTCGTACTTGACGCGAAAAACGCGATCCGGAGAGATGGCCGCCAGGTCGCCCTGAACGACTTCCTCGATGCCGGCCCACTGCCGGGCGTGGGCCTCGTAGGGATCGGCCTGGTAGTACTCCCGCCAGCCCGGCGGCCGGGCGAAATCGGCCAGCGTGCGATCCTGCTTGCCCTGCTTCTCCATGACGCGGATCATGGAGCGCACCACCGCCCGTCCGTCGCGGATGATGTGAACGAACTGCGCATCCGGGAAGATCGACAGCAGCCAGGGCACTCGCAGCGTGTGACGCGGCAGTTTGTTCGTGAACCGATGCGCCGGGAGGCGCTGGCGCATCGAGATATAGCGGCAGTACCAGTAAATGTTGGATCGCAGGCGCCGCGCCCCGAAGCGCGTGACGTCCTTCTCCGTCCAGCGGTGCTCGTTCGTCTGGTTGCGGTAGCCCGGGTCGAAGAGGAAGTGCCCCTCAGACCAGTTCGCGAGTTCGCGGTGCGCGCCGAAGAGGCGGCTGAAGACGCTCGTGCCCGAGCGAGGCGACCCGAGGATGAAGATCGGCCGATCCACCTTCCCGTGCGGCAGCAGCCCGACCAGCGCCAGCGTCACGGGGTTGCGTCCCCAGAGTGTGTACCACAGAACGCGCTCGATCTTTCCGGGAACCCGCATCGAATCAGCCCTCTCGCCGTGAGTCGGTGAGTCTAGTCGCGCGACTCTCGGCCGGCCGCACCGCGCGAGACGGCGCACTCAATCGAGGTAGCCCAGCGCTCGGAGGCGCTCCTCCACGACGGGCGACATCTCCGGCCCGCTCCCCTCATGCAGTCGGGACTGCACCGCATCGAACGCCGCCCTCCACCGCGGCTTCCACGTCGCCAGCGCCGTGCGCACGCGCTGCGCTGGCTCCGCCTCGGGACGCGGCCCGCTCGAGCCGAGCAGATTATGCTCCTCGCGCGGGTCGGCGAGAAGGTCAAAGAGTTCATCCGGCTGGTCGTTGCTGTAGGTGATGCACTTGTGCGTCGCGCTGCGCACCGCCAGCACGCCGCGATCATACTGCGGGGCCATGCGATGAAGCCCCTCGCGCACGCCGGACACTCCGAACGGCTTGAGAAGTTCCGCATACGCCAGGTCGCGCTCCTGCGAGAGCATGTCGATTCCCTCGCACTGCAGCGGGCGCTCGATCCCCAGCAGCGCGCAGAGCGTGGGAAAGAGATCGACGTTCTGAACCAGCCGGGTGTGTTCGCCCGCGAGGCCAACGCTTCGCGGCCACTTGACGATCCAGGGGATGCGGAGCAACTCGTCGTAACAGACGAACTGGTGGCCGAGGATGCCGTGCCGGCCGAGGCAGTCGCCGTGATCCGCCGTGATGAGCACCAGCGTGTCGTCAAAGTCGGGCCGCGTCGAGAGGTCGTCGAGCAGTTCGCCGATCTGCTCATCGAGGTAGGCGATGCATCCGTCGTAGAGGCCGGTGAGGATCGCGTAGTCGTCCTCCGTCATCTTCACAAGTCCGAGGTCGTGCGGATTGGGGCGCTGGTTGACGGCGGCGACGTTTCGATAGCGCAGCGCGTCGGGCAGGAAGCGGCGTCGGAAGCGGTGCGGCGGGCGATACTCCGCGTGCGTCTCCTGGAGGTGCATGTAGATGAAGCGCGGCCGGTCTTCAAAGCGCTCCCAGAGTTCTCGCGCGTGATCCATGCACGCAGCAGCGCCGGCGTCGGAAAAGCCGGTGAGCCAGTAGCGGAAGCGGTGCTTGAGGGTCTGCCGCCGCGCGGTATCCGCCTCGGCCTTGATGTCCAGGCCGGCGTCGATGCCCTCGCGGCGCTCACGGCCGGAGCGCTGCGCGGCCCGGCGCTGGAAACGCCGCCAGGCCGCGCGCATCGCATTCGGCGGCGGCTCGAACGAGTGCGAAAAACCACGGTCAAGACCTGAGAAGTCCGAGACGTAGGGCACCAGCCCCGTCACCTTCGCCGTCGCGTACCCGAGTTCCGAAAGGCGCTCCGCCAGTGTGACGAAGCGATGGCTCAGTCGCTCGCCGTCAATCTCCAACTGGTGTGTCGAGGGATACGTGCCGGTGAAGAGGCCCGTCGTGCTCGGCAGCGTCCAGATCGCCGCGGAGATGCAGTTGCGATAGACGGCGAACTGATCGGCGAAACGCTCAAGATTCGGCGTCGTCGGCTTCTCGTAGCCGTAGAGCGAGAAGTTCTCGGCCCGCGCCGCGTCGAGGACGATGATGAGGATATTCGGACGTTGGTCGGTCATGCAGCCTGCCTGTCCATCGGCCAATCAGCGCGCGAGCCTGCGGATGATCCCGCCTCGGCGGCGTGAGTGTAGAGCCTTGCGGCGAACGGGCGTGGGAAACTGATCTTCGCCGCGTGAGGAGCCGACGTATGCGGGAAACCGACCCGCCGCGGCTATGATTCCAGTCACGCTTCCGGCACGGCAGAGGCGCCTTCGTCGCCGGGCAGGTCCACTCGGCTGATGGGGAGGGCGCTTCGTGCGCATCGCGTTCGTCTTCGGCTCAATCCCAACCCGCAACGACCGCGAGACCGACCTTCGCCGCGCCGTCGTGGACAAGAAGGACTGGCTCGGGCAGGAAGCCGAGTCCGTCCGCGCCGCCCTCGATCGGCGCCACCCCGGCTCGGCGGTCTCCGTTCACATCATGTACACCATCGACGGCCGGGCGGAATCCAGCGGCGTCGAGTGGTTCGCCACCAGGCCCATGTGGCCGATGACCCGCCGGTCCTTCTACCAGGGCAAGCAGTGGTCGCGTCGCTTCATGCGCGGCATCCTCGAGTGGAAACCCGACCTCGTCCACTGGCAGATGAACAGTTACGCGTACACGTTTCACCTCGCGTCGCGATCGCTCGTGAAGCACGGCATCCCCTACGTCTACCAGCACCACGGGCCGCATCTGGCGCGCAAGGGCTACATCCGCCGCATTCTCCGCTATCCCAATCTCATGGCCGAGCGCGGCATCTACCTCACGAAATACCACGAGCAGATGTACCGCGAGGGCCTCGGCCTCGACGCGGCGAAGAACCGCATCATCCGCGTCGGCTACGACGAGCGATTCCGGCCACTCGATCGCGCGGCCTGCCGGGAGAAGACGGGCTTCAAGGGTGAGCCGACGCTCTTCTGGGCCGCGGGCATCACCAGGCGCAAGGATCCGATCACGGTGCTCAAAGCCTATGAGATGGTTGCGACTGAGTTTCCCAAGTCGCACTTCTATATCGCCGGATCGGGCTTGATCGACGGCGAAGTCGATGCGCTCATCGCGTCGAGCGCCGTGCTCCAGCGGCAGGTGACGCGCCTCGGCTATGTCAACAACGCCCTGCTGCCTGAGATGGAGAACGCGGCGGACATTTACGTCATGGGCAGCCACGGCGAGGGGTTCTGCGTCTCTTCGATGGAGGCGATGGCGTGCGGACTTTTCCCCGTGCTCACAACCGTCCCATGCTTTGTCGAGCAGACCGATGGCGGGCGCCTCGGTGAGCTCTTCGAACCCGGCAACGTGCAGCAGTGCGCCGCCTGCCTGCGCCGGGCCATCGGCGATGTCGATCGCCGCGAACGCGTGCGGCGCGAACTGCCCGAAACGGTCCGGACGCTCTCATGGGGCTACGCGGCGGAGCAACTCGTCGATCTGTATGAAGAGGTGCTGAAAGAGAGGCGCCAGGCATGAGGCACTAGGCATCAGGCACTGGGCACTGGGCAGGACGCTGCTGAAGAAGGTATGACGAACGGTGAATCAGAACTGACCAGGGCGCATGTGCACGAACCAGCCGACCAACAACCAGCATCGAAGACCACTCCCTAGTGCCTAGTGCCTAGTGCCTAGTGCCTAGTCCCCAGCGCCTAATGCCTGATGCCAAGCGCCTCTCCCTTTCGCCTAAGATGAAACGATGCCCACCAGACCCCGCGTGCTCATCATCGGCCTTGACGGCATGACCTTCGACGTCATGAAGCCCCTCAC
>JBDIVQ010000019.1:0-42784 GCA_039794345.1 Phycisphaerae bacterium
AAAAAACTCGCCCTCACCGCCGCCGCCCACAAACTCCTGACCATCCTCAACGCCCTCATGCGCAACAAAACGACCTGGAGAACCACCATCAACACTTGACAAACCATCACAGTCGCTGGCTACATTCGCGCGCCCCATTCGGGGCGAATGGCGCCGTACGCTGCGCGTGGACGATTCACATCGCGCCGAGTCGTCTCAATCGCGATGAGAGTGCCATGAACCTGGACTACTCCCCGGAGGGAGGCTTTGCGACCCGAGGGCCACGTCGAGGCGCGAACGTGTGGCATGGCGGCGCGCTTCGCGTCGCTATGCTCGATGGAGCAAGCGCGATCGAACATCCCTGCACGTTCGGCATAGCCAGGCGAAGCGCCAGGCCATGCCACCCATCGCGGTCCGCGTGTTCCGCGCTCCCGAAGCGTCGCTTGACCTCCCTACCCCGCCCGTCTGCGCCTCTTGTGCCTCTTCGCGGCCATCCCATCACCACGCCGCACGCCTATGCTCCATCACCCATGTCGCAGCCGGACTACACCGTACAACTCGATGCCTTTCAGGGGCCGCTGGACCTTCTCCTCTACCTCATCAAGCGGGCCGAGGTGGACATCATCGACATCCCCATCGCGGCGATCACCGACCAGTACATCGCCCACCTCAAGGGCCTGTCGCGCATCGACATCGAGACGGCGGGCGAGTTCCTCGTCATGGCCGCGATGCTCATGGAGATCAAGAGCCGCATGCTCATGCCCCCGGCCGAGCGAAGCGCCGCAAGCGATGCGGCCGGCGACGCCGAGACGATCAGCGGCCTGAGCGCCTCCGACCCGCGCTACGAACTTGTCAAGCAACTCCTTGCCTACAAGAAGTTCCGCGATGCGGCGGAGAACCTCGCTCAGCGGCGCGAGGAGTGGCTCCAGCGCTCGCCCCTGGCTCGCATCGCTCTCGCGAAGGCGCAGGCGGCCGAGGAGCCCGACGCGCCTCACGAAGCCCCGCCGACCGATCTCGAAGACATCGGCGTGTGGGACCTCTTCCAGGTCTTTCAGCGCATCACCGAAGCCGTGGACTTCGGCCGCCTCGGCGACCACAAGGTCGAATACGACGACACCCCCATCGTCCTGCACGAGGCGGACCTGCTCGACCAGTTGGCCCGCGCACCGGGCGGGCGCCTTTCCCTCCGCGCCGCCTGCGCGGGGCGGACGCGCAGCGAGATGATCGGCCTCTTCCTCGCCACCCTCGAACTCGTCCGCCAGCACAAGGTGCGCGTCCTCCAGGACCGCGTTCACGACGACATCATTCTCGAGCATCGGGCAGAGGACCAGACGACCCCGGCGCCGGACGCGGGAAGCGCCGTGCCGTCCCAGGCGTAGCGGCTTGACGCCGAATGGCCGTCCAGCCGTCCGCGCGGAGGGTGCGTACGATGCGCGGGCGCTGAAGAAGGTGCGGTGCCGAGAGAGTGCGATGAACGAAGGAACCGCCGAACCGATGTCCACGGCGTCGAGCGTCGAGGAAGATGAGCAGCCGCTGCTCGAGGTGGCGGACCTGGTTGTCTCGTTCGACAACGGCGCCGCGCCGCGGATCGTCGCGGTCAACGGCGCCCGCCTGAGCATCTATGCGAACCAGACGCTTGCGGTGGTGGGGGAGTCGGGGTGCGGCAAGTCGGTTTCGGCGATGAGCATCCTCCGCCTCATTCCCACGCCGCCCGGGCGCATCGATCGCGGGTCGATCCTCTTCGGCGGGCGCGACCTCCTGAGTCTCACGCCGCGCGAGATGCGGCAGGTGCGCGGGGCGCAGATCGCGATGATCTTCCAGGAGCCGATGACGAGCCTCAACCCCGTCTACACGATCGGCGATCAGATCATCGAGGCCATCCTGCTCCACCAGAAGGTCGGTCGGGTCGAAGCGAAGGGAATCGCGGCCCAGGCGCTGGCGGACGTGGGTATCGCGGGCGGGTCGCGGCGGCTCAAGGACTATCCGCACCAGTTTTCCGGAGGCATGCGGCAGCGGGTGATGATCGCGATGGCGCTGGCGTGCCGGCCGCGCCTCCTGCTCGCCGACGAGCCCACAACCGCGCTGGACGTGACGATCCAGGCGCAGATCCTTGACCTGCTCGATGACCTGAAGCGCTCGCGGCGGATGGCGATGATGCTCATCAGCCACAACCTCGGCGTGGTGGCGGAGAACAGCGACGTGGTGTGCGTCATGTACGCCGGCCGCGTCGTCGAGTACGCGCGCGTCGATGATCTCTTCAACGAGCCGCTGCATCCGTATACGCGCGGTCTGCTTCGGTCGATGCCGCACCTCGACAAGCAGCAGGAGCGCCTCGGCACGATCCGCGACGTCATCGACGATCCGGCTCAGTTCGAGCGGCTTGGACAGGGCGTGCGGCCGTGGTGGCCCGAGCACGATCCTCCCGATGAACTCGTGCAGCGACCGGGGGTGGAAGAGTACCGGCTCGCGGAAGTGGAGCCGCAACACTGGGTCGGCTGCTGGAACACGGAGACGCTCGCCGGCGCACCAGCGACGCGGCCGAACATCGCGTGGCGAAGGGAGGGGGCGAGAGAGGTGCAGCAGTCCGCGGGATGAGAAGTGAAGGCGTGAGTGCGTCGAAGGTGAAACGCACCCCACGATTCGCTCGAACACCCGCACATCGCGGGCGTGGGGCGGCGTGGAATCGGAAGAAACGGGACGCGAAGCATGGACAATCCTCTCTGGGGCGATGACTGGGCCGCCGTGCGATCGAACTGGACGCTCGATCCCGAAGTCACGTTCCTCAATCACGGTTCTTTTGGCGCGACGCCGCGCCCGGTTCTCGAGGCTCAGGCAAGATGGCGGGTCGAGATGGAGCGCCAGCCCGTGCGGTTCCTCGATCGCCTGCTGCGGGCGCGGCTCGATGCGGCGCTGGGAGTCGTCGGTCGGCTGCTCGGCGCCGATCCGCGCCATCTCGCCTTCGTGCCGAATGCGACCTACGCGATCAACTCGGTCGTGCAGTCGCTGCGCTTCGAACCCGGCGATGAACTGCTCATCGTCGAGCACGGCTACCCGGCGATCATCAAGACGCTCATGCGCGCGGCCGAACGCACCGGCGCTTCGCTCGTGCGCCTGCCGATCGGCTTTCCGCGCGAATCAACCGATGAAATCGCCGAGACGATCATCGGGGCGCTCAGCGAGCGCACACGACTGGTGGTGCTCGACCAGATCACCTCGCCGACGGCGATGATCCTCCCGGCGCGGAAGGTCGTGCGTGCCTGTCGGGAGCGAGGGATTCTGGTTCTGGTGGATGGCGCTCATGTTCCGGGGATGGTGCCGGTCGATCTCGGCCTGATGGAGCCGGACTTCTGGACGGGCAACCTGCACAAGTGGGCCTGCGCGCCCAAGGGGGCGGCGGTGCTCTACGTGCGGCCGGAACTCGCGAAGCGCATCGCGCCGGCCGTCACCTCGCACTACTACGGCGCCATGTTCCCCGAGGAGTTCTTCTGGACGGGAACGGACGATCCCACGGCGTATCTCAGCGCTCCCGCGGCGATCGAGTTCATGGGCGCGCTCGGCTGGGCGCGCCTTCACGCCCACAACCACGCGCTGGCGCGCTGGGGCAGCCGCATCGTCGCCGAGGCGGTCGGGGGAACGCTTCCCGTGCCGGATTCGCCCGGGAACTACGGCGCCATGGCGATCATCGAGATCACGCGCCGCTTCAACCCCGCTTCGATCGAAGAGGCCCGCGCCATGCAGGCTCGCCTCTACGAGCACGACCGCATCGAAGTTCCGTTCATGCAGGTAGACGGGCGGACCTTCGTGCGCCTCTCGGCGCAGGTCTACAACGCGCCGGAGCAGTATGAACGGCTGGGCAAAGCACTCCATCGACTCCTGGGCAGGTAGCGATCACTCGTCGGTGATCACCGCGTCCGCTTCGACTTCGAGGCGGCACTCGGACGAGGCGAGCGCCGCCACGGCCACCGTCGTGTTCGCCGGGCGGATGTCGGCGAAGGCCGCATGGTGCGCCTGTCCCACGGCTCCGAGATCGTCCATGTCCACGAGGAAGACGCGCACGCGGACGACGTGCCGCAGCGATGCGCCGGCGCGGCGGAGGGCGGCGTCGATCTTGTCGAAGATGAAGCGGGCCTGGGCCCCGGCGTCCCCCGGCGCGTGGATGCGCCCGTGCTCATCCGCCGCGACGGTTCCTGAAACGAAGACCATGTTGCCGATGCGCACGGCGCGGCTGTAGCCGACGGTCCGCTCCCACGGCGTGTCGGTCGAGATGAGTTGACGCGCTGGATCCATGTCGATCTCCGGGTGCGACTGCTAGGGGATGAACGCGGCGGCGACGAGGATGGCGTAGACGCCGGCGCTGATGGCGGATTTGACGATCGTGCCGACCGCCTTTCCAGCGGCCGCGCCGCTGCCGATGGCGAGGTGCGAGCGAACGCTGCGATTGCCGACGGCAAACTCGCCGATGACCGCCCCGGCGGCGGCGCCGACGACTCCCCAGATGATGGCGCCGATGACCGGCGGGAAGGCCGCGCCGGCGATGGCGCCGAGGAGGCCCCCGAGAAGCGCGCCAACACTCGATGACTTCGTGCCCCCGGCCCGCTTGGAACCGACCGCGCCGGCGGCGAACTCGATCGCCTCTCCGGCCAGCGCCGCGGCCACGCATGCGCCCAGCGTCCACCAGCTGAAGGTCTCAGGCGCCGCCCACTGCGCAAGGAGAGCCAGCACGATGGTCCACCACGTCCCCGGCAGGCCGATGAGGGTGAGAATCGGTCCCGCGAGGCCGAGAATCGTCAGGCTCAGGCCGAGCAGCCAGTACACGCTGTTTGTTGGGGAAAGCGGTCAGTAGAGTTGCGGCCAGTCGATGGCGATGTCCGGCGCAAGCATGATGATGATGAAGACGAACAGGGCCGTGGGCATCGCAAGAATGACGTTCAGCTTCCATCCGTCGAAGCGCAGATGCATGAAGAACGCGCCGACAAGGGCGGCCTTGATGACGGCGAGGATGCTCAATACGCCGATGCGCATCGCCCAGCCGGCGGCCTGAAAGCGCTCGCTCGGCGCCATGGAGGCGGCGGCCTGCCTGACGGCTTCGTCTACCCCGTCCTCCTGGAAGGCCGTGGGCGCGAGAACGGAGGGGGTGAGCGGGTCGTGGCCCTTGCCGCTGATGTGAACCAGTTCAGGGATGCTCACCTCGATGACGGTGAGGATCACCAGCCAGATGAAAATGGCGATGTAGTTGGGATGATGGCTGTGTCCGGCGGCGGGGGCGCCGGGAGAAGTGGCGGCGGCAGTGGACATGGGAGCGGTTCGCCTCCGGGCGATCACATGAGGTAGACGATGGTGAAGAGAATGATCCAGACGAGGTCGACGAAGTGCCAGTAGAGGCCGACGACCTCAATGGCCATCGTGCCGGCCCGGCCGAGGGCGTAAAACGCGAGGATGATGAGCAGGGCCACGACGCCTCCGGCCACGTGGAAGCCGTGGAAGCCCGTCATGATGTAGAACGTGCTCGTGAAGTTGTCCCGGCTGGGGATGAACCCTTCCGGGTACAGGTTGTGGTGCTTGCCGTACTTGCTCAACGTGGCGCGGAAGGAGTCGTCCTCAGGGAAGAGGGCGGCGAGCCTGATCGTCTCTTCGAGCACGCGCCGGTCCCACTCGCGCAGCGGCGCCTGCTGTGACGGGGGCGCCGTCTTCTTCACCTTCGGCCGGCCGGTCGCCAGCACCTCGTGGAGGCGGAGCAACTGCTCGTTCTGCTGCTCGGCCTGCGAGAGGCCGGTCGCGGCGAGAACGATCCGCGACGACGCTGCGCGGGCGTGGCCCTCATCGCCATCGACGTGCAAACCGCGCTTCTCCATCTCGTGTTCGACGAGGTGAAGCAGGGAGGTGGAAGGCGCGTGAAGGAGGTGACGATACTCGTAGACCTGGATGCCGACGAAGGTCGCCCCGCCGAGGATGGTGGCGAGGAGGTACTTCTGCGCCCGGCCGCGATCGCCGGCGTCGGACCACTGAAACGCCTTGACCATCGTCACCGATGAACAGATGAGCAGGAAGGTGTTGAAGGCGGTGATGCGGACGGCGAGGATGTCGTAGGGATTGGGCCAGCCCGCCGTGCCGAAGCGGATCACGATGTAGGATCCGATGAGGCCGGCAAAGAACATGACCTCGCTGACGAGGAAGAGCCACATGCACAGTTTGACGTTGGGCAGGCCGATGGCGGCGGGTTCAGTCTCGTCGTGTCCGTGACCGTGGCTGGGGGCGCCGTGATGGGGAATGGCAGTGCTCATAGGGGGCGACATGGTATGGTGGAGATCGGCGAGGGCCAATCGCCGCCCTGAGCATTTTGCGCGGCCGTCCGGCGGCGCCCCTCGCGGCCGCCGGCCGTGAAAGCAGTCGCCGCCGGAGGCGAAGTTCCGGCGCGTGGGGTGTACACCCGAGAATGGCCGTGCATATCATTCCCGTCTTCGGGGGCCGTGAATAATCCCGGGTGCCGCGCGTCGGCCTTGAGGGGCTTGACGCCGCGGCGAACGTCGGACCGCGGCGTGTTGCGGCCCCGGATCAGGGAAACTCAAAGCGAAAGCGAAAGGGACAGCGGTAATGAAACGAACCTGGATGTGGATGCTGGCGGCTGCGGGCGCAGTCGCCGCAAGCGGCGCCGCGGCGCTGGCGGGGGGATCGGTCAAGGGCAAGATCAACTTCGAAGGCAAGATGGCCCCGCCGAAGAAAGTCCGGGTGGCCGGCGACGCGTTCTGCGTCCAGGCCCACCAGACGACCCCTCTCTTCGAGGAGACCTACGTCTTCAACACGGAGAAGGCGACGCTCTGCAATGTGCTCGTCTACGTCAAGGGACCGGTGAGCGGAACGTTCGAGCCCCCGAGCAAGCCGGCGCTGATCGATCAGGTTGGCTGCCAGTACACCCCGCACGTCGTCGGGGTGATGAAGGGCCAGAAGATCCAGTTCCGCAACTCGGACGCCACGGCTCACAACCTCGACCTCAAGTCCGCCAACAACCCGAGTTTCAACGAGGGTCAGCCGGTGCAGGGCATGGTCAAGGACGTGACGTTCGCGAATCCCGAGTTTGATCCGCCGATCCGGCTCAAGTGCCAGGTTCACACGTGGATGAATGCTCACATCGCCGTCTTCGATCATCCCTTCTTCGCCGTGAGCGACGAGAACGGGGAGTTCGAGATCAAGGATCTGCCCGCGGGCAAGTACACGCTGGCCGTGTGGCACGAGTTCGACCGGTTCACGCCGGTCGAGGCGGAGATCGCCTTTGAAGTGACGGACGGCGGGACGGCGGAAGTGAACTTCACCTACCAGCCGCCCAAGTGATGCCGGAGAAGTACGGAACCCGAACTGAGTGAACCCGCGCCCGTCGCAGCCCGGCTGCGACGGGCGTTGCGGCTTTGATCGACCCGAAGAGAGGCCCGTAGCGACCATGAAGCGAAGTGTGCTTTCCCTTGGATGTGCAGTGCTGGCCCTGGCTGCGGCGCCGGCGTGGGCGACCTACGGGACGGGCGATCCGTCTCTCTGGCACCCGCTGCGCCGGTCGGTGACGGAAGTCGGCTTTGACATCGACCGCCTCTACTGGGGCATTCTGCTGCTCACCGGCGCTGTCTTCATCGCCGTGCAGATCGCCCTGGTCTACTTCACGATCCGCTATCGCGCGGTTCCCGGAGGCAAGGCGAAGTTCATCCACGGCAACAACCGGCTTGAGGCGGCGTGGACGATCATCCCCTCCATCATCCTCGTGCTCATCGCGGCGCTGAGCAAGGGGACATGGAACGACATCCGGTACAACGCCCCACAGGGCGAAGACACGGTGCAGATTGAGTGCATCGCGCAGCAGTTCGCGTGGTACTTCCGCTACCCCGGCAACGATGGGCGATTCGGCCCGCGCGACACCGACCGCCTGGCCGAGGCGATCGCCGCCAACAACACGTCCGATCCATGGATGGTCGATCGGGAGGCGGTTCCGGCGGGATGGACGGGCGAGCAGCCCCCGGGCGCCGACGACTACACGATCATGGCCGAGTTGCGCATTCCCGCCGATCGCCCGGTGCGCATCCTCCTCACGAGCAATGACGTGCTGCACTCCTTCTACGTCCCCGAGTTCCGCGTCAAGCACGACGCGGTTCCCGGGATGAACGGCGGCCGGCTGTGGTTCGAGGTTCCGGGCAAGAACGTGCAGGGGTACGAGTACTTCGACCTGATCTGCGCCGAATTGTGCGGGCTTCAGCACTACTCGATGCGCGGCAAGGTCATCGTGATGCCCAGCGGGCCGATTCATCCGGACGCTCTCGCCAAGGACGGCGCCGCCTGGCTTGAGGAGTTCTACGCGGACGAGAACGCCGTAAAGGAATGGCTCGATCGCCAGACGTGGGAGACCTACGTCCACGTGATGTCCAAGATCACCGCGGCCGAGCAGGCCGGCGCCGCCGACGAGTACTATTGAGCCGCCCCGACGGGCCGCGACTTTGAGATCCCCTGACCCCATGGAATTTTCCCCGCCATGACGACGCTTCCGGCTGACCACGTTTCCCACGGGCACGATCACGCGGCCCACCACGAGATCGGCTTCATTCGCAAGTATGTCTTCTCGATGGACCACAAGGTCATCGGGATCCAGTTTCTTTTCACTTCGCTGCTGCTGATGGTGGTGGGGGGCCTGCTGGCGCTCGCCGTGCGGTGGCAGATCGCCTGGCCCTTCGATCCGGCGAACCCGATCCCGGGCCTGTCGGCGAAGTTCTTCCAGCCGGCCACGCAATCGGTGCTCATCACCGGCGACTTCTACAACATGCTCTTCACGATGCACGCGACGTTCATGATCTTCCTCGTGATCATTCCGCTGCTCGTGGGGGCGTTCGGCAACGTGTTGATCCCCCTTCAGATCGGCGCCAAGGACATGGCGTTTCCGCTGCTGAACATGCTGTCCTACTGGCTGGGTCTCAGTGGCGGCGTGGTGATGATCGCGGCTTTCTACTACGGCGGCGCGCAGGGCGGGTGGACGAGTTACCCGCCCCTCTCGCTGGCCACCTTCTCCGGCCAGGCGCAGACGCTGTGGCTCATTGCGCTGCTGCTGGCCGGCTCGGCCAGTCTGGTGGGGGCCATCAACTACCTGACGACGATGCTCAACCTCCGCGCGCCGGGGATGACGCTGTTTCGCATGCCGCTGACGGTTTGGTCGCTCTTCGTGACTTCAGTGCTCATCCTCATGAGCACGCCCGTGCTGACGGCGGCGTTGCTCATGCTGATCTTCGACCGTCACCTGGGCACGACCTTCTTCACGATCTCCTCCGCCGTGCGCTCCGGCGCCGAAGCGTCCACGCTGGACTCGGGCCAGCCGCTCATGTGGCAGCACCTGTTCTGGTTCTACAGCCACCCGGCGGTGTACATCATGATCCTGCCCTCGATGGGGATGACCAGTGACATCCTCGCGACTTTCGCGCGCAAGCCGATCTTCGGCTACAAGCCGATGGTCTTCGCGATGGCGGGGATCGCGTTCCTCGGCTACATCGTGTGGGGCCACCACATGTTCGCGTCCGGCATGAACCCGATCCTCGGTACAGCGTTCATGGCCTCGACGATTCTCATCGCGGTGCCTTCGGCCATCAAGACCTTCAATTGGCTCGGGACGCTCTGGGGCGGGCAGATCCACTACACCCCCGCGATGCTCTTTGCGATCGGATTCGTCTCGATGTTCGTCATCGGCGGGCTGACGGGCATCTTCATGGCCTGCACGCCCGTGGACATCTATTTCCACGACACCTACTTCATCGTCGGGCACATCCACTACGTGCTCTTCGGCGGGTCGCTTTTCGGCATCTTCGGCGGCATCTACTACTGGTTCCCCAAGATGTTCGGCAGGCACCTCAACCAGCGCCTCGGCGTCCTGCACTTCTGGCTGACGCTCATCGGATTCAACCTGACCTTCTTCGTCATGCACATCGTCGGCATCGGCGCGCATCCGCGGCGCTACGCCACGATCCTCGAGTACCCTTCGCTTGAGCACCTCCAGCCGCTCAACATCTTCATGACCATCGGCGCGCTCATGCTTGGCATGTCGCAGATCCCCTTCGTGATCAATTTCTTCTGCTCGATCGGGCGCTTCGGCAACCGGATCATCGTCTACCCGCTGATCATCGCACTGCTCGAGATGACGCCCCTGAAGCCTGCTTCGCGCCTCTGGGACCTGGGTGACGGCCGTTCACTGCTCGTCCCGCTCGTCGGCTTCGGACTGCTCGCGGCGCTCATGGCCCTGCTGGATGCCCTGGTGACGACCGTGGCTCGTTTCGACTGGGGACGGCCGTTCAACCGCGGTCTCCTTGCGGCTGCGTGGATCATCGCCCTTCCGCTCTTCTTCTTCCCGGTTTTCGGGAAGGGAGATTTCTGGGAGTGGATGGGGATGAACAGCACGACCTACGTCATGTCGAGTCAGGACTATCTCGGCTCGCCGATGCAGCCCTATCCGATGTCGGTCGACGCCTCGCGCACGGAGCCTTCGCCGATTCTTCGCGTCGAAGCGACCGGTGAGCCGGCCGCCACGCCGGTCGCCACCTCGTACCTGCTCAACTTCAAGTCGTTCTACGAGGCGGCGCAGGCGGCCAATCTGGATTGGCAGAGCACGCCGCTGGCCGAAGTCGTTCGCCAGTCGCCCAAGAAGCACAACCAGGTCGAAGTGAGCACCGAACTCATCGCCTCGCTCCCCGCCGAGGTGCGCACGCTCGTCGAGAACAACCGGCTGATGGTGACGGGGTGGATGGCGGAAATCGCCAAGCAGGAGTGGGCGGAGGGCCAGCGCGTCTCGCGCACGTGGAAGAGCCCGCGCACCGGCGAGTTCCGCATCGTGGCGTGGAGCGGGGAGCGCCTCGGGTGGACGCTTTCAGCGCTTATGGCCGTGCCGGGTCTGCTCTGGTTCCTCCTCTGGGGTCGCAAGGAGATGAGTTTCGGCGCGCCGTCGGGCTCGAATCCGTGGCGGGCGAATTCCCTCGAGTGGTATGCAACCAGCCCGCCGTGGCATGAGAACTTCCACGAGACGCCGGTGGTGCACCGCGGACCCTACGAGTTCTCCTCGCCCGCGGCTCACCACTGCGGCCGTGACGACTATCTGCCCCAGTGGGATCAACTTCCCGATGGCGTCGAGGAACCGAGCGGGCACTGAGCGCCCGCAAGCGGTCTGCGACAGCCCGGTCCCGTTCGGAGCATCCTGTCCGCCGGGGAAGGACGCATGACGGCAAACCACCTTCTTCCCGAGTCGGACGAGCGGTCCAGCCGGTTGATGGGCCAGTCTGGAATCGACCGCGCGCTGCCCTACGGTCTGGCGCTCGCCACGCTGGTTTGGATGGCGGCATTCGTCGCGCGCCTGCCGGAGTCGATGGTTCCCGGCCCGATCCTTCTGGGGCTGCTCATCACCTTGATGGCGGGTGGGGCGCTGATTATCGGCTGGCGCAGCGGTTCGATCGCCCTGAGCACGCTGAGCCTCTTCGTTGCCGGTCTGGTCAATTGCCTGCTCGTCGCATCGGCCGTACACAGCCGGGCCGCGGCGGCGCCCGAAGTGGTGCGCGTCACGCTTGCGGATTGGGCCTGGATTCCGGGCAGCCTCGCCGCCGCGACGCTCCTCGGCGCGATCTTCGGCGCCGCCGGTGCCCTGGCGAGTCCGCGACGCCGAGGCTCCACCTCGCCCGAGCGAAGCCAGGCCATGCTCGGAGCCGTCATCGTCGGCACAACCCTCTGCCTCATGTCGGTCGGCAGCCTCGTCACATCCCTGGAAGTCGGCCTCGCCGTTCCCGACTGGCCCACGAGTTACGGCTACAACATGTTCCTCTTTCCCTTCACGAAGATGGTGGGGGGGATCTACTACGAGCACGCGCACCGGCTCATCGGTTCGCTCGTCGGGCTTCAGACCACGACGCTGTGCGCGTGGCTGTGGGTTCGGCCGCCCCGGCTCGGGACGAGCGTGGCGCTGCGGTCGGGTCGCTGTCCGTGCTGCGGATACTCGATCCAGGGGTTGTCGTCGCGCCGCTGTCCCGAGTGCGGTTTCGCGTGGAGCGAGCACAACGAGCGTCCCGGGCGCGCCGCGAAGTTCCTTGGCCGCTGGCCGATGTTCGTCCAGCGGTTCCCGATGAGCGTGCTCGGATCGGTCGTTCTGGTGCTGGTCATTATTCAGGGTGTGCTCGGCGGGCAGCGGGTCACGATCGTCAACACCTACGGGCACGCGGCAGCCGACGTGCTCGCGGTCGTGCATGCCTGCACGGCCCAGTTGTTCCTCCTGGCAGCGGCGATGCTCACCTTCTTTCTTTTCCGCCTCGCGGGGCGTCCGGGTGCAGGGGTTGCGGAGCGGGGGGCGAGGGCGATTCTCTCGACGCCGGAGGTTCGCCGGGCGGCAGTGCGCGTCGGACTGGCGCTGGTCGTGCTCTCCTTCTGCCAGGCTGTCTTCGGCGCCATCACGCGTCACTTCGGCCTCGATTGGGCGCTGCTCATTCACGTTTTCGGCGCCCTCGCGGTGGTGGGGGCGGCGCTGGTGCTCGCCTCCGTCATCATGATGCACTCGAATTCGCGCCGCGCGCGGCTTGGCGCCGGGGCGCTGATCGGCTCCGTCGCGGCGCAGGTGCTGCTCGGCGCCGTCGCCTGGTGGATCACGACGCGGCTGGACCGGCTTGATCAGGTGCTCGACCTCGGCGTGACGGCCCTGGTCTCCGCACACGTCGTGCTCGGCGCGGTTATCGTCCTCCTCGCGTGGATTCTGACCCTCATGATCGGCGCGGCGCCGGCCGCCGGCTTCAAGGCGAGCCCCGGCGAGCCTGCCCGATCCGCTGCCGGCGCCCTCATCGGAGGAGGCTCATGAGCAGCGTGCGACTCGAACGAGTGAGGGTCGATCCCGCGGCGACGGCGGCGCTGGCCCCGCCGCACGCCGGCCGGGCCGCCTCGCTTCCATGGCGCGACTACGCCGAACTGACCAAGCCCCGGCTCAACACGCTCGTGCTCATCACGACCGCGGTCGGCTTTGCGATGGGCGTCGGATCGCGGCCGCTCGAATCGGTGGTGGTGCTCGGCCACACGCTGATGGGCACGGCGCTGTGCGCCGGCGCCGGGTCGGTGCTCAACCAGTGGTTTGAGCGTGACACCGATCGCCTGATGGCCCGGACGGCGCGGCGGCCGTTGCCGGACCGCCGGATGAACCCGGCGGCGGCGCTGCGTTTCGGCGCGCTGCTCGCGATCCTGGGCGTGACGCAACTCGCCTGGCTGGCCGAGCGCCCTCTCGCGGCGCTCATTGCGTTCACGACGCTCATCACCTATGCGCTGATCTACACGCCGATGAAGCGGGTGAGTTCGACGGCCACGCTCATTGGCGCCGTGCCCGGCGCGCTGCCGCCGCTGATCGGCTGGGCGGCGGCCACGGAAAGCGTGGACGCCCGAGGCCTGACGCTCTTTCTGCTCATGTTCATCTGGCAGATGCCGCACTTCCTCGCCATCGCCTGGTTCTACCGCGATGAGTACGCGCTGGCGGGCATCCCCGTCATGCCCGTGACGGATCCGACCGGGGCGAAGACCGCCGCCAGCCTGCTGAGTTGGAGCGCCGTCCTTCTGCCGGCGACTCTGCTCCCGGGCGTGCTCGGCATGGTCGGACCGATCTACTGGCTCACGGCGCTGGTCCTCGGCGCGGTGCAGTTGTATGTCGCCGGACGCGTGGCCCTGGAGCGCACCCAGCAGGCGGCGCGGCGGCTGTTCTTCTTCACGATCATCTACCTTCCCGTTCTGCTCGGCGTGATGGTCGTTGACGCCGTGGTGCTGCCGCGATGGCTCTCGAACTGACCACTTCCGATACGGGCGTCTCGACGCCGGCAACTCTCCCGGCGATCGAGGTCGCCGACCTTCGATTCGTCTATCCGGCGCGGCGCGGCCAGGAGGCGCACGAAGCGATCCGGGGCATCTCCCTGCGCCTCGCCGCCGGCGGATCGGTCGCGCTGCTCGGCCCCAACGGCAGCGGCAAGTCAACGCTCATGCGGCTCATCTGCGGGATGATGCGCCCGACCTCCGGCCGCCTGCTGGTCGGGGGTGAGAGCGATCCTGCCGCCTTTCGACCGCTGCTCAGCGTCGTCTTCCAATCCAACGGACTCGACCCTCACCTCACGGTCGAGGAGAACCTGGCGTGTCAGGCCGCGCTCTATGGCCTTCGCGGGCGAGAGACGCAGCGACGCATCGACGAGGAGCTTCATCGCGGCGATCTGAGCGATCGGCGAGAGGCGCTCGTCAAGACTCTCTCGGGCGGATTGAAGCGGCGCGTTGACCTCGCCAGGGCCTTGCTGCACCATCCACGCATTCTGCTGCTCGACGAACCGACCGTCGGCCTCGACCCGGCCGCGCGGCAGATCTTCCTCGATGCGATCGAGCAGCGGCAGCGAGAGACAGGCATGACCGTCGTCATGAGCACGCATCTGATCGACGAAGCGGACCGCTGTGATCGCGCCGTCTTCATGTACGAAGGGCGGGTCGTGGCCGACGGCGCCCCGGCTGATCTGCGCCACGGCCTCGGCGGCGCGTTTGTAACGGTTCACTCCTCGGCCTGTCCGAATCTGGACTTTGGCTCCCCGTGGAAGCAGATCGGCGGACAATGGGTCGCGCCCATCGGTCAGGAGCGGCGGGAGGAGGCGGCGACGCAACTCGCCCGCCTCGGCGTTGCTTTCACCATCGCCCCCCCGACGCTGGCCGACGTGTTCGTGGAACTCACCGGCGAGTCGCTCAACGATCAACCCGAACCCACGTTCGCCGCACCGGGGCGCGGGGAGTAGAGGAGCAGGCAGGGCGACATGACCATCGCAGCCTCGGCCATTCCGAAACTGACCCCCATGCATCCATCCGGACGGCGCGTTCTTGGAGTCATCGTCTGGCGGGAACTGGTCCGCTTCCGTCGCCAGCCGACGCGCATCGCCGCGGCGATCGGCACGCCGCTCATGCTCTGGGCCTTTCTCGGAGCGGGGTTCTCGAACATCGTCGCGCCCTCCTCCGGAGGCAGCCGGGGCGGGTACGGCCTGTTTCTGCTCCCCGGCATGATGACGATGGTGGCGCTCTTCACGGCTGTCTTCGCGAGTATTTCCGTGATCGACGATCGCAACGAGGGCTGGCTCCAGTCAGTCCTCGTATCGCCGGCGTCGCGCTGGTCGGTCGCGCTGGGCAAGGTGCTCGGCGGGGCGATTCTCGCCTTTGTGCAGGCGGCGGCGTTGCTCCTGGCCCCTCCGGTGTGGTCCCACTGGCCGGCGCCCGTCAATCTGGGTGCGATCCTCCTCGCCCTGGCGCTCACAGCGCTCATGATGACCGGCATCGGAGTGGCGTTCGCATGGAAGAGCGAGACGACGCAGGGCTTCCACGCCGTCATGAACCTGGTCCTCATGCCGATGTGGGCTCTCTCCGGCGCTATCTTCCCCGTGCAGGAGCAGCACACAGCGCTGCGGCTGCTTATGCTCGCCAATCCGCTGACGTGGTGCTCGCAGGCGATCGCGGCACCGCTGCACGGCGAGGCGGCGCTGTTGCCGCTGGTGATCGCCGCCGCGTGCGCCGCGGGGGCGATCGCGGCGGCGGTCCTGGTCGTCGCCAGACCCGATTCCGGGGGACACTGAACCCATGCGCGCCAGAACTCCAGAGGGCATCACGAGAGTGGACCTTGCGGTCTGGACCATCATGGTGGGGCTGTGCGTTGCGCTCATCATCTGGTCGTGGTTCCGCTTCGCTCCTGCGCCTCGAACGCCGACGGACGCACAGGCAAACGCTCCAGCGCCGCTCATCAAGGCTCCGCACATCACGCTGACGGATCAGCGCGGCGAGGCGTTCGATTCCGAAGATCTCCTCGGCCGCACCTGGATCGTGGACTTCATCTTCACGAACTGCCCCGGACCCTGCCCCATCATGACGGGCAACCTGCGCGCCCTTCAGGAATCGATCGGTCCCACGGAGCGACTGCACCTCGTGTCCATCACCTGTGACCCCTGGCGCGACAGTCCGGAGGTGTTGGCGGAGTACGCCCAGGCGTACGCCGCCGATGAGCAGCAGTGGAGTTTTCTGACCGGCGACTACGCCGCGATCCAGCGCTACGCGCGCGCGCTTCTCCTGAGCGTCGAGAATCCGCAGCAGGAGGCTGAACGTCTGGCGCGCGAAGGAGCCGGGCCGGCGGATGATCCCGGCGGCCACGGCGGACCGATTGTCCACAGCAGCCGCTTTGTGCTCGTCGGGCCTGATGGTTTCGTTCGCGGGTGGTACAGCGGCACCGATTCGGCCGAAATGCAGCGGCTTCTCGCCGATGCGCGCCAGGCGATCGGAGTCGGCGCTGAGGAAGAGCCGCCGGCGCGTCTGAGAACGGGGCTGGTTTCCCTTCTGCCGGCCTTCAATGCGACGCTCAATGCGATTGCCGCAACGCTGCTGGTGCTGGGCCTTCGACTCATCCGGCGGGGAAAGCGCGCAGCGCATCGGCGGACGATGATCTCGGCGCTGCTTGTCTCGGCCGCTTTCCTCGCCTCGTACATCACCTACCACACACTGCGACAGATGGATGAGGGAATTGGCCACACGCCGTGGGAGGTTCCCGGGGCGTGGCGGACGATCTACTACACGATTCTCATCTCCCACGTGATCCTCGCGGCGACCGTGCCGCCGCTGGCGATCCGGACGCTCTGGCTTGCCTCCAAGGGGCGCTTTGCCGCGCATCGGCGAATCGCTCGCATCACCTGGCCGATCTGGATGTACGTCGCCGTAACGGGCGTGATCGTCTACTTCATGCTCTACCACCTTCACCCCGCCCTGCTCAAGAGCCGGGACGCAGGCGTGCCGATGCCGCAGGCGCGGAGCGAAGCGGTGCGGGGTTGTGACGCATAGGATTGCCCGATGCTGATCCCCACCCGACATGCCGTGAGAGCCTGCGTGGCGGCAATTCTGCTTGGCATGTTGCCGGCCGGTCCGGCGACGGCCTGCCCTCTCTGCAGCGAAGAGAACGAGGCCCGGCAGGAGGAGACGGGCGTCAATGTGGCGCTCGGCTTTTCGCTCTCGGTCTTCGTCATGCTCCTGGTTCCGATGTCCCTCGTGGGGGGGCTGGGCTATGCCCTGTATCGCAATCAGCAGCGCCTGTCGCGGTCGCCCGGGTCGCGCCCCGGCGCCGGCCCGACGTCAACACCGTGAACTGATTTTCAAAGCGGGCGCGTCGCTGGAATCATCGGCGCCGGATTCGCCCCCCATCCCCGCCATTCGACCTTGTGGAGCCTTGTGCGCATGTCCCTTTCTGTGACGCAGAATCGCCCCATTCGCTCGCAGCGCCTTCTCGACCTGCCGCCCTACCTGTTCATCGAGATCGACCGCAAACGCCGCGCAAAGATCGCTGCCGGCGCGGACGTGATCAACCTCGGCGTCGGCGATCCCGACCGTCCGACGCCTTCGTTCATCATCGAAGCCATGGCGGAGGCGATCCGCGATCCGCGCAATCATCCCTATCCCTTCGACGCGGGGCATCCCGACTTTCGCCAGGCGGCGGCGCGCTTTCTCAAGCGGCGCTTCGGCCTCACGGTCGATCCCAACCGCCACCTGCTCACCTGCATCGGGTCGAAGGACGGCATCGCCCACCTGCCGCTGGCGGTGGTCAATCCCGGCGATGCGGTGCTCGGCGCAGACATCGGCTACCCCGTCTATCGCAGCGGCGCCATCTTCGCCGGGGCGGAGTACATCGAGATGCCCCTGACCGAGGAGCGCCGCTGGCTGCCCGACCTCGACGCCATCGAGCCTGCCGCGCTGGAGCGCGCCCGGCTCATGTGGGTGAACCACCCGGGCAACCCCACGGCAGCCGTTGCAGACCTGGACTTCTACGCGAAAGCGGCTCGCCTCTGCGCCGAGCACGAGATTATCCTCGCCTCCGACAACGCCTACAGCGAGGTCTTCTTCGAGAGCAAGCCGCCCTCGATGTGGCAGGTTCCGGGACTGAGCCTCGACGAGTTCCCCGGCATCGAGTTCCACTCGCTCAGCAAGACCTTCAACATGACGGGCTGGCGCATCGCCTTCGCCGTCGGACATCCCGAGGTCGTCGCCGCGCTCGGCGCTGTCAAGGGCAACTGCGACTCGGGTCAGTTCAACGCGATCCAGCAGGCCGGGGCCGTGGCGCTTGATCACAGCGAGCATCCCGACGTTGTGGCCATGCGGGAAACGTACCGGCAAAGGCGCGATGTCCTCTGCGACGGACTGCGCTCGATCGGCGTCAACGTCCGCCCTCCCAGCGCTTCGTTCTTCGTCTGGGCGCCGTGCCCGAAGGGGTACGATTCGTTCTCGTTCTGCAGCCGATGCCTCGAGGAGGCGAACGTGGTCTTCGTGCCCGGCGGGGGCTTCGCCCCCAGCGCCAACCACTACTTCCGCGCGGCGCTCACCGTCGAGGCGGATCGCATTGCGGAGGTCATCCGGCGCCTCAATGCGCTGAAGTGGTAGGAGCGTCCCGCCGGATTCAGGCGGAATCGGCTTCGATCACGGCTGCGGCGCAATGGCCTCCGAAGCCGCTCGCGAAGATCGCCTGGCGGCGAAACGCGCCCTGGGTTCCTTCCCGCGAGAGCCGCAGCGGGGTGGTGATCGGTTCCCCCAGCCAGGGCATGGGCGGCACACGGCCGCATCGCGCGATCATCGCCCCGACGACCACGCTCGCCAGCCCCGCCGCGCCCAGACCGTGCCCCACGGCGCCTTTCACCGCGTAGACCGGCGTCTCCGCGGCGCGCGGGCCAAGGGCCTGGGCGTGAACCGCCGCCTCCGCCTCGTCGTTCTCCATCGTCCCGGTCGCGTGGGGATGAAGCAGGTCGAGGGAACCGAAGGCGCCGCACGCCCACGAGGAGAGGCGATTCAGGGCAGCGGAATCCGCGGGCGACTTGATGACGTGGTGCGCTTCCGCCGCGGTGCGCACGCCGAGCAGGCGCAGCGGCGGGAGCGCGGCGGCGGACGGATTCCGGCGTGCGGGGGGACGCGACTCGAGGATGACCGCCGCGGCAAGATCGGTGAGGACGAAACCGCGCCGGCGCCGGTCAAGCGGCCGCGCGCGATACTCGCGCGAGGTGGGCGGCGCCAGCACGCCCAGACGGCGGTAACTGTGCATGAGGAGGGGAACGAGCGACGCCTCGACCGCGACGACAGCCACGCGCGTCGCCTCCCCGCGACGCAGAAGGCGCAGGCCCTGATCGAGCGCCACCACCCCCGAGGCGCACGCCGCCGCCACCGCGCGACAGAAGGGCGCGCCGGTCCGGGATTGGATCAGCGAATCGAGCAGGCCGTGCGGCCCCAGCGCCGCCGCCTCGCGCGATCGAATCGGATCGAGCAGGGCGGAGATTGCTCCCTTGCTCGAAGCAAGGAGGATGGGAATGGACGTCAGATCGGCGGCGGAGAGGCCGGCGCCCGTGATCGCTTCGTGGAGGGCTCGCAAGGCGAGAGTCGCCGCGGGATCGCCGCTGTCATGGCGGGCATCCGCGATCGATCCCGTGCCGCGGATGATCTGCTCGGCGCCGATCGGCTCCGCCAGATCGGCGAGGCGGTCGGTGATGGTCCGCCCCTCGAACAGGGCGCGCATCGTCCCCCACGCCGAGTTGCCCAGAGGCGTGAGCAGGCCGACACCCGTGATCCAGACGGCCGGCGAAGACATGGGCGGGGATGATAGGGCCGCGTCGCCCGGTCCATGCGCCGTAAAAGCAGCGCGCGAAAGCCCGGCCGCGCCCTCGGCGCCGACTGAATCGTCCTGACTGCGGCGACGAGACATAGCAGCGCCTTGATGCGACGCGTTCCATCCTGCGGAGACCCTCTCTGGGGGTCCGGAGTCTCTGGTGGCGACTCCGCTCCGAGCCTCGCCCATGCTGCGGTTGGAAGCAGGGTCAAGACCGTGCTCGCCGCAAGGGGCGCCCGCGGAGCAGTGGTTTACAATTGAGACCGAGGGAAAGGGAGGGAGATGCTCATGACCGGGAGACGATCGGCGAGGCTGGCGCTGCGCCGTTTGGGGCCGCGATGTGCCCGCAGCGGCCGACGCCTGCCGTAGCTCGCGTACAGGCTGGATTCCGCTTCACAGCGCCGACGCGCGGCTGCCACCGGGCCGGAGGTGAACGGGGCCGATGGATTGCGTGACTTGACCGTGCCGGGACCGGGCGTATTCTCTTGCCTCTGCGGCCAGATAGCTCAGTTGGTAGAGCACAGCACTGAAAATGCTGGGGTCGCCGGTTCAAGTCCGGCTCTGGCCACTTGTCTCTCCCCTCCCCAGGCGCCCCCGCGACCGTTCCGTGGATCATCCCGGCCGGGAAGCCGTTTCAGAAGAAGACTTATCGATCGTTGAGCCGGACCCGCGTCGGTCTCGTTTCTGCTGTCGCGGCCCGAATGGACCGGTTTTTGCGGATTCCTGCATAACCGGAGGGGGGGTCGGCGGTTAGATAGAGGCCGCGCCGCGGCCAACGGCGTGCCGGCTTCGGAGACGCTTTTCCCAAACGGAGGATTGCCAGATGCAGCGGAAGAATCGGTTCCAGCGGATCGCGCGTTTGAGCGGGTGCATGGTGCTGCTTGCAGGATTCGCCTTCGCCGAAGGGGCGGTCGCGTCCCGCGGCGTCGTCGGAGATGATCGGGCAGGATCGGGAGCGCCATCGGCGATCGATGCACTCTTAAGCGGACCGATTCTCGAAGCGCAGGCCAACGTCTTCACCAGCAGCACCCAGGATCGCGGCGCGCTGACCGCCCTTCCAGGGGGCGGGTTCGTCGCCGTGTGGGACAGCCGGCGCCAGGAGCACGGCAGTTATGCCGTGGTTGCCCAGCGCTTCGACGCGTTCGGACGGCCGGTGGGCGGCGAAGTGCCGGTGAACACGTTCAGGCGCAACATGCAGGAGTGCGCCGCCGTCGCCGCGGGTGGAGACCACGTCTGGTTCGTCTGGCAGTCGCACGCGCAGGATGGCAGCGGTTCGGCCATCGTCGCCCGCCGCTTCAATCGCGACCTGGCGGAGGGGGCCGGGGAGGTCGCCGTGAACGAGACGCAGGGAGGCAACCAGTCAATGCCCGCCATCGTCGATGACGGGCGCGGCGGCGCGGCGATCGTCTGGATCGATGATTCGACCGGTCGGGGACGCGTCATGCTGCGCCTCATCGGCGCGGGTGGCGCTCCCGCCACCGGCGAACTCGTGCTCAGCGAGGAGCATGACGGGCGGGATGCTTGCGCTTCGATCATCCGGCAAGGCGAGGAGTATCTCGTCGCCTGGGGCCGCACAGATGCGCAGCACAATCCGAACGCGATCGTCGTGCGCCGCATTGGGGCCGACGGCTCGCTCATCGGCGACGAGATGATCCTCAACGAAGCCGATGGACGGGATCACATCGAGCCTTCGCTCGCCCCGGCGTCGGACGGAGGGTTCGCGGCGGCGTGGCTTGCTTCGGCCGCACAGGGCTTCGATGTCCTCGTTCAGCGATTCGACCGCGAGGGCAAGCCGGCGGGCATGGCGGTGGTGGCCGCCGCGGCTGCCGACGGGTGGAAGAGCGGCGTGGGCATCGTCCGCGGCAGCGACGAGCGGTACGCCCTGGTCTACAACAGCGACGGGTCGGGAGGGGACGGGCACGGGGCGGGGGTGATGGTCCGGTTCCTTGACGCAGCATGTAAGCCGCTCGGCGACGCGGCGATCGTGAACGGACACGTCGAAGGAGCACAGTCAATGACGCCCGCGACGGGCGCCAGGCGCGCCCTCTTCGACGAGCAGGGGCGGCTGGCGGTGTGCTGGAACGGCGCCTCGCGCGAAGGCGACGAGACGTCCGTCAACCTGACGGTCCGCGTGCCGGCGGGGTTGGACGTCGCACTGCCGGCGTGGGAGGGCGAGCGGCTGGCGTACCAGCCTGGGCCGACGGACCTCGAGACGCCGATCCCGCCGATCTGGGATCCGAACCACGTCGATCTTGAACCCTTCGACGGGCCGGGGGGCGATGGGCCGGACTTCGGCTTCGAGGGCGTCACGAGCACGGGCTGGACGCCGCCCGATCCGGAGATGGCCGTGGGACCGGATCGCATCATCGCGATCGTCAACGGACAGATCGCCTGCTTCGACAAGACGGGCAATAACCTCTTCCGCGACGAGATTGAGAACAGTTTCGGCTTCTGGGGCGAACTGGGCGCAAACAACTTCGTCTTCGATCCCGAGGCCCTCTGGGATCCGCACCATCAGCGCTTCTTCGCCATGGCGTGCGAGCGCAGCGACAACGGCCGCTCGATGTTCCTTCTCGCCGTTTCGAAGACGGGCAGCCCGAACACGCGCGACGACTGGTGGAAGTACCGCCTCGACGTGACGAGCATCTCCGACAATGACATCGACTCGCCGAACATGGCCGTGGACGACGAAAACGTGCTGCTCTCGGCGGATTTCTTCGGTCCTGACAAGTACCTGCTCTACTTCATCACCAAGGCGTCGATTCTCAACGGCGGCACGCCGGTGACGCGGCACGAACTCATCACGGGCGCCGGCCAGCAGTCGATGGGCATCCCGGTGATGTACGACGCCAACGCGCCGGGGCAATACATCCTCCAGTCCACGGAACTGACGACGAACACGACGGTCATCTTCCACGCGGTCCGCGATCCCTTCGGAACCTACAGCCGCACGACGTACACGCTGACGGTCCCGACGTATACCTATCCGAACCAGCCGCCGCAGCGGGGTTCGTCGTCGCGGCCGTTCCTCTTCGAACCGCGGTTCTGGAGTTGCATGCAGCGCAACGGCTCGCTCTGGGCGGTGCATCACGTCAACAACCAGCGGGCGCGGGCGCGGTGGTACGAGTTCGACATGCGCGGCTGGCCGGAGAGCGGCAGCACGCCGGTGATCGCCCAGTGGGGCGAACTGGACTACGGCGGGACGATTCACACCTTCTTCCCGAGCATCGGGGTGGATGAAGAGGGCAACGCCGCCATCACCTTTGCGCGTTCCTCGCCGGACGAGTACATCTCGATGAGCCGGGCGGTGCGCCGCTTCAGCGATCCGCCCAACACCTTCCAGCCCCCAGAGTTTGTCAAGGAGAGCACGGCTCCGCACACCAGCGGCCGCTGGGGAGATTACAGCGCGACCGAGGAAGATCCAGTGGCGGTCGGCTCACTCTGGGGGCATCACGAGTACACGCTCAACGGGCAGTGGCGCACGTGGATCGCGCGCTACGACATCGGCGCCCCGCCGATGACGCTCGTGGCGTCGCCACTCTTCGCGGGAGTCCGCGCCACCCTCGACGTTACCGGCGCTACGCCGAACCAGACGGTCGCGTTCCTCTACTCGATCGTCGGCCTGGGCAACACCTACATCCCGCAACTGGACGTGACGGTCGGCATCGCCAGCCCGGTGCTCGCCGGTGTGCGCACCGCCGACGTGAACGGAGCGGCGAGCCTGAGCAAGCAGGTGCCCGGCGGCACGAGCGGCCGGCGCGTCTGGCTCCAGGCGGCGGAGTATCAGCGGGCCTCGAACATCGTCGAGTCGGTGATTCAGTAGCGATCCGCTTCCACGCATTTCGAGCGACCGCGCCGGTCCGATCCGGCGCGGTCGCCTCCTTTGCAGCCGACCGTTCAGGTGGAGTCAATGTCAGGGAGATCGCGCTTTGGTCTCATGCCCGCGAAACACCCGCCCCACGCGCGCGCGGGAGGCAGACTCTGTGCGGGAGAGATGAAGGGCCCACACTCAGGCCCTCCCCCGCAGAGCCAGGGGAGGGAGAATTGAGTCTCGCCTGCGGCCTGCGCGGCAACCACGAAAACGCGATCACCCTGGGGCGTAACGCGGCAGCCGAACCGGGCATCCAAGAGCAGCATAGACTCGTGGAGAATCGTGCCCGCTGTGGCGGCTGCGATCGCAGGTCGCCGCCGGAGGAGATTCCATCGTGATCAAACCTGTCTCTCTCATGCTCTTCGCGACCGGCGTCATGGCGGCAGTTGCCCTCGCGGCTGCGTCGCGCTTCTCGCTCAATCTCAGTCAGGATCCGAGCCCCCGGCAGAAGGCGGGTGAAGAACCCATGCAGTCCTCCCGAGACCAGACCCCTCCCCGCTATTCCAGGTCCGCCTACGACATCACGCCGCTCTCGAAGGAGCGCATCGCGGAACTGGCCTCGACGCTCGATCCCGAAACGTACCGCATCACGCAGAAGGCGGGGACGGAGCCGGCGGGATGCGGCACGCTGCTCGACAACAAGAAGGAAGGGACGTACGTCTGCGTCGTGTGCGGCCTGCCGCTGTTTGCCAGCGCGCACAAGTTCGACTCGGGCACGGGCTGGCCGAGTTTCCACAGCCCGTTCGATCCCGATCACCTCGCCGAGATCGAGGACCGCAGTCACGGGATGGTGCGCACCGAGATCGAGTGCGCGCGATGTACGGCCCACCTCGGGCACGTCTTCGATGACGGGCCGCAGCCCACGGGCCGGCGCTACTGCCTCAACTCCGCATCACTCCGGTTCTTTGAGAAGGACGAGTCGCTGCCCCCCGAGAGCCGTCCCGTTGAGACGGAGACGGCTTACTTCGCCGGCGGCTGCTTCTGGGGGATTGAGCACTACTTTCAGCAGGGGCCCGGCGTCATCGACGCGATCAGCGGCTACATGCAGGGGCACGTTGAGAATCCGACGTACAAGGAGGTCTGCCGCGACGACACCGGGCACGCGGAGACCGTCAAGGTCGTTTTCGATCCGAAGCGCATCTCGTATCGCCGCCTGCTCGAGGCCTTCTTTGTCATGCACGACCCGACGCAGTTGAATCGACAGGGGCCCGACATCGGGGTGCAGTACCGTTCCGGAATCTACTTTACGAGTGAGAAGCAGGCGGAGGAGGCGCGGGCGTTCATCCGGCAGCAGCAGGAGGCGAGCCGCTTCCGCGGCCGGAAGATCGTCACGGAGGTGGAGCAGGCCGGGATCTTCTGGCCGGCGGAAGAGTACCACCAGGACTACGTCGCGAGGACGGGTCGCCCCTGCCACATCGCCGATCCCTGGAAAAAGTAAGGCGCCGCCCGCGGGCGTCAGGCCGCCGGTGATTCGCGCGGCCAGAACCGCAGATCATGAAGCACGGCCCGGGTGCGCCGGCCCTCGGCGACGACCGCGGCCTCTGTGCCGGCGCGCGCCTTCGCGTGCTTCACCATGCCAAAGCCGATGATCGTGCGACCGAGCATCGGACTCGGGGCCGCGCTGGTGACGGCGCCGATGATCTCGGCGTCGGGCGCCACGGAATCGAGAATGGCGGCGCCGGTAACGGGCACCTGCTCGCCTTCTATCTTCAGTCCGACGAGGACCTTGGCCGGATGTCCGAGGCTCTGCATGCGCGCGACGACTTCCTGGCCGAGGTAACAGCCCTTGGTGAAGGAGACGCGCCGGCCGAGGATGCCTGTTTCATGCGGCAGGGAATCGAGGCCGAAATCGACGAGGTACATCGGCGTGCCGCCCTCGATGCGGGCGATGTTGAAGGCGTGCCAGCCGACGGTGCGCAATCCGCGGCCGAGGCCGACTTCGAGCAGTTGCTCATGCACCGCCAGCGCCTCGTCCGCGCGGCAGAGCAGATGCAGTCCGACTTCGCCGACCTGGTCCTCGCGATGCACCACCAGCGCGTGGCCGTGGGCATGACAGCGCATGGCGCGCCCGGGAGTGAGGTCGGAGAGAGCGGCGCCGGCGTTGTCGTCGAGCACGGCGCGGAGAAACTCGACACCCCGCGGGCCGTGCAGCGACAGACCGTGGAACTGATCCGTCGCGTTCTCTATGGCGACGTTCTCGCTGAAGATGAAGTGCCCGAGCGCCTCCGCCGTACGCTGGGCGAGCGTGGCATCGAGGGCGAGGAGCATCTCGTCGCCGAGTTCGATGGCGGCGATGTCGGCGTCAATGCGCCCCTTGCGGTTGAGCCAGAAAGCGTGAACCACCTGCCCCGTTGATAGGCCTTTGAACTCGTTGGTCAGCATCCGGTTGAGAAAGTCGGCGCGGTCCGCGCCAGTGAGGCGCAGCGTGCCGCGCTGCGGGCAGTCGATCAGGCCGGCGGAGCGCCGCAGCGAGGCGTACTCCGCTTCGATTTCGCCGAAGGTGGAGACGATCTCAATCTCCGCGGCTCGGGCATCGGCGGGCGAGCCGCCCTCGCGCCGCCCGTAGGTCATGAACTCGGCCTCCGCCTGCTCCTGGAGTTGCCGCAATGGACTCTTGAGTGCCATGTCGCTGTGAGGTCCCTTCATTCGCCCCGCTCGGCCGGTCTTCCTGCGGCGCCCGGGAGGTACGGCCCGGCGCGGCGAGCGACATACCATCTGCCTTCGCAACTCGGGCCGGGCGAGGCGATCGCTCGCACCATCAATCATAAGTCACGGAAGGGCGCGAAACTCCATGAATGTCGATCTGCTGCGGCGGCTGTGCGAAACTCCCGGGGTTCCCGGACGCGAGGAGCGCGTGCGGACCCTCATCGAATCGGAGGTCGAAGGGCTTTTCGACGAGGTCCGGACCGATCCCATGGGCTCGCTCATCTGCGTTCGCCGGCCGTCGCGCAAGGCGGCCGCGGGCAAGGAGCCGCTGCGCGTCATGCTCGCCTGCCACATGGACGAGATCGGCTTCTACGTCCGGCACATTGATGAGAAAGGCTGCCTGTGGCTCAACGCCGCGGGCGGGTTTGACACGCGCAACCTCTTCGCGCGACGCGTGCTCGTCTGCGCCGAGGGCGGCGACCTCCTCGGCGTCATGAACCCCGGAGGCAAGCCGATCCACATCTCCTCGCCCGAAGACCGCAAGAAGATTCCCGAGGTCTCCGAGTTCTACATCGATCTCGGCCTCAGCGCGGAGCGGGTCAGGAAGAAAGTCCGCATCGGCGACATGGTGGTGCTCCACGAGCCCTTCGTCGAAGTGGGAGACACTTTCGTGAGCAAGGCGATGGACAACCGCGTCGCCTGCTGGCTCGGCATCGAGGCGGTGCGCCAGGTGGCGGGCGGAAAGAAGACGCGCGGCAAGGGCGCGGCGGGGGGAGGACACGCCTGCGAGATCCACTGCGTCTTCACGGTGCAGGAGGAAGTCGGCCTGCGCGGCGCCATGACCAGCGCCTACACCGTCAAGCCCGACGTCGGCATCGGCATCGACACCACCCTCTGCTGCGACACGCCCGGTGTGCCCGAGACCGAACGAGTTACCCGGCAGGGTGACGGCGTCGCGATCACGATCATGGACAGTTCCGTCATCGCCTCCTACGACCTCGTCCAGCAGTTCGAGGCGATCGCGAAGAAGCACCGCATTCCCCACCAGCGCTCGATTCTCGGTCGGGGCGGCACCGACACAGCGGCACTTCAGAAGGCGGGATCAGGAGCCAGGGCGATCACCATCTCGGTGGGAACCCGCTACATTCACACCGTTACGGAGATGGTCCACCGGACCGATCTCGAAGCCGCGAGGAACCTCCTCGCGGCCTACCTTGCAGCCGTGTGACGCGGGGCGTCCGGCCCGGGGTCGGCGGGTGCGACTATAATCGATCCGTCGCCGCGAGGCAGCGGCGACGCCGAACCCTGGAGTTGTGCCGTGACGCAGCAGCAGAAGCAGAAAACCAAGACGCAAGGCCGCGAGACGTTCTGCCTCCCTGGCGCCAGTCCCTATCCGCGCAACGCGTACGTCTTTGTGCAGGAGGCGCTCGGATACACTGTGAGCAAACTGCACGGCGATCCGCGCAAGGTTGATCCCGCCAAGCGCCACATCAGCGGGCGGCAACTCTGCCAGGGGCTGCGCGACTACGCCATCACCAAGTACGGCCTGCTCGCCCGCAGCGTGCTGCGGCACTGGAACATTCACCGGACCGACGACTTCGGCCGCATCGTCTATGCCCTCATCGAAGCCGGTCACCTCACCTGCAGCGATGAGGACCGCATCGAGGATTTCGCCTCCGTCTATTCCTTCGACGAGGCCTTCGACGAGCGGCAGATCCTCGGTTCCATCATGCGAAACTGACGAAGCATCTCTTCCGCCGGCGCGGCCGCATGTCCCCGATCCGGGCAGAGCGGACTTGTCGCCGCCGCGCCGCTCGGTATCCTGCATCTGCCATGAGCGAGCGCGACCAGGGCCGTCCCGTCCCAGATCGACCCGACAAGCGAATTGACCGCCTCCATCTGTGGCAGATCCAGGCGGTGCGCGACGCGGCGGTGATTGCGGCTGTCGTGCTGCTGGTGCTCTGCGGCTACTGGCTGCGGGCGGTAACGGTTCCACTGCTCATCGCCCTGGCCCTGGCGTATCTGTTCGAGCCGATCGTCCTGCGGCTGACGCGGAATCCGAAGATCACGCGACCGATGGTGGCGGGTGGTCTCGTCGGGGCCGTGGCTGTGCTCTTCGCGGTGGTTCTGCTCGGGCTGGCGCTTTCGGTCGCGCAGACCATCGATCTGCTGCGCACGCTGCCGGAGCGGGCGGAGGGGCTGATTCGCCTCGTCGATGAACACCTGCCCGAGGCGCTGGGCGAGTCGGTGCTGCAGGGCATTGAAGGCTTGGTGGGGACCGAGCCGGCGCCCGAAGATGCCGGCGAAGCATCTCCGAACCCGGCTCCCGGTGGTCCGCCGCCCGCTGAACTCGAGCCGGGCGCCCGTCCTGCCCCTGACCGGCCCGTTGACGCCGGGGCGCTCGCGGAGCAGATCAAGACCTGGCTGCGGGCCAATCTGGCTGCGGTCTTTCGGGCGACGGTGCGGACGACGGGCGATGCGCTTGGGCTGATCCTCTCGATCATCGGATCCACGGTGTATTTCGCGTTCACGCTCTTTCTCATCCCGTTCTACTTCTTCGCGTTTTCGACGACCTGGCCGGCGCTGCGCCAGGCCGTCCTTGAAGCGTTTCCGACGGAGCACTCGCCCGGCGCCTATGCGATGCTGCGGAAGATGGATGCGGCCGTGAGCGGCTTCGTCCGCGGGCGCATCGTGATCTGCGCCATCATGGGAGTGCTCTTTGCGCTGGGCTGGTGGATGTGCGGCGTGCCGTACTGGCTGCTCCTCGGCCTGCTGACGGGCCTGTTCAGCATCGTGCCGTATCTCGGCGGGGTGGGGCTGCCGCTGGCGATCGGCCTGCTCTGGGTCGGACAGGCGGAACTCCCCGCCGACGAGCGCCTGGCGTGGTGGGGAATCCTCCTCTGGCCGAGCGTCGTCTTCACGGCGGTGCAGTTGATCGAGGGGTACGGCCTGACGCCCCTGATCGCGGGCAAGGCGACAAACCTCGGACCGGTCTCGATTCTGGTGGCCGTGCTCGCCGGCGGCGCCGTCGGCGGCGTCTACGGTATGCTGCTGGCGATCCCCGCCGCCGCGTGCATCAAGATCGTCATGACCGATCTCGTCCTTCCTCGCGTGAAGCAGTACGGTCGTGGTGAAGCCAAGGACATGCTGCCCATCAGCGGCGACTGACGCCTGCCGATGGCACCGGGCGCCAGGCATCAGGCATGGGGGGCAGTCGGAGTTGTTCAGCCGCGACCGAGAGCCTTTTGCAGGGGAGCGCGATGCCCTCCACCAGGGAACTGCTCTTCACCGGGGAAACACACCATGCGCATTGCACTCACGGGCGCCTCAGGGTTCATCGGCTCGGCCATTGCGCGCGATCTGAAGCGAGCGGGGCACACGACCACGGCGCTGATGCGGTCAACGAGCCAGCGAGATCACATCGAACCGTTCATCGCGCGATTCGTGGAGGGCGACATCGCCGATGAATCGCGCTGGCCCGACCTGCTCGACGGGGCCGAGTGCGTGATCCACTGCGGTGTCGATTGGGAGAGTCTCAAGGGCGGCGACCTCGAATCGCACCTGCGACGCAACGTGCTGGGCTCGATCCGCCTGCTCCAGGTCTCCGCGCCGCGGCAGTTCATCTTCATCAGCACCATCGCTGTGCATCACGACATGCGGCCGCGCTGGGGCGGCGTGGTCGATGAAGACCACCCGCTTAGGCCGGCGTCGTGGTACGGCGCCTACAAGGCGGCGGTTGAGGCCCACCTCTGGGCGGCGCACTTCGGCCATGGCCGGCACACCTGCGCCCTGCGGCCCTGCGGCGTCTATGGACTCGATCCCAACCTCGAACGCTCCTACGGCTACGGCCTCGTGCAGCGCCTGCGAAAGGGCGAATCCGTGGACAAGCCGGGCGGGGGCAAGTTCGTTCACGTCGATGACGTCGCCGCCGCGACGGTCGCCTGCGTCGGCAATCTCGGCGCCGCCGGACGTGCCTACAACCTCGTTGACTGCTACGCCCGCTGGGCCGACTGGGTCCTCATCGCCGCCGAACTCCTCGGCGTCGAGGTGAAGGTCGATACGTCAAGCCCCGCCGAGCCGAAGAACACCTTCACCAAAGATGCGGCCCGGTCGCTGGGGGTGCGCCTTGATCGCGGCCACGCCGGCATCCGGGCGTATCTCGCCGATCTGATCCTGCAGGTCTGAGCCGCGCTCCGTGCCTCTCCCGAGGCGCAGTGATCAGGGGAGTTCGGCTCCGTCGAGCAGCGGCTTGATCTCCGGCGTGCGCAGGGCCGCATCGAGTTCGGCGAGGCGCTTCTCGATCACCTTGATCGCCGCGGAGTAATAATGCTCGGTATGGAAGAAGAGGCGCGCGACGTCGGCGTCGAGAATGTGCGTCTGGCCTTCCTTCGTCTCCGGCATCATGAGCACCTTGCCGACGCTGAAGTTGGCCAGCGAGACCTGGTCCGCGCCTCCATTGGCGGCGATGACCTTCTTGAGCATGATGGCCCGCCGCAGGCGCGTCAGGTCGGACTCGTCATTGAGCACGATGCTGAACCGCTTGCGCCCGTCGGGTGTAGGCTGGTTGAGTTCCCACAGGAGCCGCCCCCATGCCTTGCGGTCGGGGCAGTCGTAGACGGCCACCTCGGGGATCGGCTCGGTCGCGAGGTGGAGCGGATCATCCGACTCTCGGTCGTAATGGAAGGTGAAGACGAGGGCCTTGTCGCGCTTGTTCTTGAAAAAGGAGGCGTAGTCGGCGCCGCCGCCCAGGCGCGACATGACGCGCTCCATGAACTGCACGCTGTAGCCCCCGAACTGCTCTGACTCGAGGAAGATGATCCGGTCGGCGGCGATGAGCGTGGGCAGATCGTACTGCTGGCCCTTCACATCCAGCCGCTTGATGACCTCGTAGATCATCCGATGCACGAGGATGTCCTCGCCCGGGATCCGGCCGCGCGTGAAGTCGCGGAAGGGGAGCGTTTCGGCGAGACGGGCGTCGCGCCGCACGACTCGTGCCGCCAGTTCGCTGTAGGCGACGATTCGCCGGTTCTCCGGCAGGAAGCGCAGGTCGAAGACGTCTTCCGCGCGAATCCGGTACGACTCGCGGAAAAGCTGGTTGCCGAAGGAATCGAAAAGATCGTCGTCCTTGGGAATCACCCCGGCGGTGTAGGACTCCTCGGGCAGAACATAGGGGGTCAGAACGATGATCACCTCGCGTTTCGTCCGCTCCGTCCGCTCGGCCCGGAAGAAGATGCCGACGAGAGGCAGGTCGCCGAGGAGGGGAATCTTGTCGCGAGTGACCGTGAGATCGCGGCTCACGAGGCCGCCGATGATGAAGGGCGTGTTGTTGTCGATGCGGGCGTAGGTCTGCACGCGGCGAGTCGAAATCGTCGGGGCCGTCGCGAGGAGTTCGCCATCGCTCGAGCGAATCTCCAGATCTCGCCCCGGCACGACGGCCGAGACGATCGTGTCGATGAGCATGCTGATCTCGTCGGCGTGCTCGGCGATTCGCGGCCGAACGTTGAGCAGAATGCCCGTCGGGATGTACTGGAAGTTGAAGGAGAGTTTGTTCGAACCGACCGACGTGCCTTCCTGGCTCGTGGCGATGGGGATGTCCTCGCCGACGCGGATCGTCGCCTGGCGGTTGTCGATGGTGAGCACGCCCGGGCGCGAGAGAATCTCCGCCTTGCCGTCGCGCACCAGCGCGCGGATGCGCACCGACCAGTCCAGCGGAACGTCGCGAGAATCGACGTTGGAGAAGGTGAGCGAATCGATCGCTCCGCCCGCGGTGAGTTTGCCGAGAATCAGGTCGATGGGCCCTTCGCGGAACTGCCACTCAATGCCGAGGTCCTTGAGCCCGTCCTCGCTGATCTCGAGCACCATGCCCTCGACGAAGATCTGGCGCGCCGGCCGATCGATGTAGTCGCCCAGCAGGTTGCGCACCCGAGCCAGTTGCCCCGGATTGGCGGGGTGATAGAGCACAAGCAGGCGCGAGGAAGGAGAGGTGACGGGGTTGGGCGCCAGCGGCGTGGCGGTGTTGGGCAGCATCGTGTTGCCGAAATTGCCCCGCACCGCCGGACCCGCATCGCCCACCAGACCCGTCTGCTCCTCTGTCGGCGTCGGCATGAGAATGACCAGCGGAAGCCGGGCGTACTCGATGGTCTGCGGCACCTGCGCCGCGTCGGCAATCACGCTCACGCCCAGCCCCTGGAGCGCGCTGATCGCGCCGGGGCCGTCAATGTAACTCAGTTGCACCACGGCACGCCCGAGATCCTCATGAGTGAGGTTCGAGCGCATCGCCGTCAGTCCCGCGACGAGCGCTTCGACCCGTGTCTGCACCGAGGCCAGATCGGTCCCGGCCGCCCAGGGCGCTTCCGCGGCTGCGCGCGAGAGGCTCACCACCCACAACTGCGGCGGCTGCGAGAGAAACGTGCGATACCCCAGGCACAGCAGCGCCTCCGCGCCGGATCCATCGCGTCGGCTCAGGATGGCCAGTTCATGGATCTCTTCAGGAAACTGCGGCAGGCCGGCCACGGTCTGAGCATCCACCCGCTGGTAGCCCTGTTCGGTCTCAGCGCTGAGCGCGAGGTTGTGGATCATCTCGGCGAGTTCCGTGGCGCCGAGTTTCGGCAGCGCGATGAGGCGGCCGGAGTCGGGCGGAAGCGGCGAGGCGTCAAGCGTCGGCTCCGGTTCCTGCGGATCGCCTCGCTCCCCGAGAGCCACCTGAACGGCTTGCTGGCGATCCGAAGCGCCAAACACCTCGCCGGCGAACTCAATCTGGTCGCGATCAGGGGCGAATCCGCCCTCGACCCGGAGCAATCGAGACGCGATGGGGGAATCGCGATTTTCGCTCTGCTCGATGGCGGCCCGGAAGAGCGCGGCCTGCTCGTCGCCTGCGTCGCTGACCAGCAGGCCTCCGCTGGCGCGCGCGGACTCGACTCCGAAGGAGCGAGTCGCGCGGCTCTCGGAAACGCACGCGGGAGGACCAAGCAGGGCCGTGCCGGCCAGCACCATCAGGGCGGTCGCAATCGTCCGTGTGCGGCCCGCTGTCGGTTGTTTCGCTTCTGGAGTGGCCGGGTCGGGCGCCGGCGGGCGAAGTTCCGTCACCGAGGCGACGCCCGGCGCCGATTCGGTCTCGCGCACCGGATTGACGAGCCGCAGCGCCGACCTGACGCCGGATTCCGGAGCCTTGTAGCCGGTGAGCGGCGTCTCCTTGAGATCGAGCAGCGTGTACTCGGTCGGGGGGCCGTCGAATTCCACGCGCCCCTCGCGGATGACCACGACCCGATCGGCGAGTTGGAGCAGTTCCTGCTTGTGCGTGATCATGATGATCGTCCGGTTGCGCAGGCGCTTGAAGATGGCGCGCATGACGGCGACGGAGGACTTGTTGTCGATGGACGCCGCGGCCTCGTCGAGCACGAGCACGAGCGGGTTTTTCAGAAGAGCGCGGGCGATGTTGATGCGCTGCCGTTCGCCGCGCGAGAGGTCGCTGCCGTAGGGGCCGATCCGCGAGTCGTAGCCTTCGGTCCGCTTTTCGATGAAGCGATCTGCACCGGTGAGGCGGCAGACGTCGGCGAGTTCCTCGATCGTCGCGTCCGGCCGGGCGTATCGCAGGTTCTCCGAGATCGAGGCGTCAAAAAGGAAGACCTCCTGAAAGGCGATGCCGATCGCATTGCGCAGGCGGCTGATCGGAATCGAGCGCACATCGTGCCCGTCGATGAGTACTTCTCCGGCGGTGGGGTCGATGAAGCGCGGGAGGAGGTTGAGCAGGGTGCTCTTGCCCGAACCGCTCGGTCCGGTGATCGCGACGCGCTCGCCCGGCCGGATCGAAAGGCTGATGTTCTTGAGGACTGTTCGCCCGTGTCCGTGGGCGAAGGAGACGTTGCGGAACTCGACGGCGCCGAGAATGGGAACATCCGGCGCCCCGTCGGCCGGCGCCGCCGGATCGGATTCGGTGCCGGGCTGCTGGAGCATCTCGAAGACGCGATCCAGGCACGCGGTAGTCTTGGAGAGGTGGCTGGTGCCGCTGATGACTTCCTGCATGGCAGGATAAAGCATGCCGACGTATCCGAAGAACATGATGAACGTGCCGCCGGTCATGTGGCCCTGCATGACCTGCCAGGCGCCGAAGCCGAAAAGGAAGACGGTGCCGGCGCCGACGAAGAGGTCGGCGACCACTTTCTGCATGAACTCGTACCGCTGCGTGCCGATCTGGCTGTGGCGGCTGGCGTCGATGGCGCTGTGGAACCGGGCGCGTTCGCGCGCTTCGCCCGTGAAGCCCTTGACCACCTCCATACCGAGGAACTTCTCGATCACGTTGCCGTACGCCGCCGCGACGTTCTCCTGCGCCTCGGAGTGCCGCCGCTTGATCGGGCGCTTGAAGAACCAGTAGGTTCCGAAGTGCAGCGGCAGGACGAGCGAACTCGCCAGCGCCAGGCGCCAGTTGACCGCGTAGAGGATGATGAGCAGAACCTGGGCCAGCAGGAGGTTGAGCAGCAGCGTGGGGAGTTTGTCCTGGATGAAGAACTGGATCTTGAAGGTGTCATCGAGGAGGCGCGAGCCGACCTTGCCCGGCTGCTGCGCCTTGTAGAACCGGAGATTCAACTGCTGGAGATACTCGAAGAGCCGCTGGCGCATCGAGAAGCACACATCCTCGCTCACGCGCACCGCGAGCATGCGGCTGGGATAGAAGAGGGCGTTGCGGATGACGAAGATGAGCCCGAGGAGGGGGAGGATGAGCCACAGGAGCCCCCAGTTGCCGCCCGTCCCGTCTTCGTGCGGGAACACGTCGTCGATGAGCAGCTTGACGGAGTAGGGCAGGGCGAGGTTGGTGGCGACGAGCAGCGCCAGCAGCCCCACGACCACGCCCAGTCGCCGCGCGTGCGGCCTGAGCACGTCGGCCAGGCGCCCGCCGCTCGCATCCACCAGTTTGGTCTCCTCGCTCGTCATGGATGGCCACTGGCTCTCGAAGAATCCGGCGCGCCGGTCGCGCCCGGCGCGACCGGAGAATCATGGACTGCGGGCAGGCGGTCGAAGTGATCAACCGCCTGCTCGGATTCGCCCAACCGACGTGTCGCGCGGCCGGCCGCTCAAAACGCGGGGAATCCCGCTGTCTATCGGCCTCGGGACAGCATGTTCCATAGTAGAGCCGCCGGAGCCGGTCCGCAGGCGATCCGGAAAAATCGCGAAGGTCCGAATACCTGCGTCCGCTCTCCGCCCGGACTCGTCGCCGCCGGATCAGATACACTGCTGAGCCATCAAGGAGAAACCCGGCATGACGACCGACCGCGGACGAATCGACCAGGCGACTCTGGCGCCGCCCCGCAGCGCCGAGCAGCGCCGCCAGATGCTCTTCATGGTGCTCGGTGGCGTCTTTCTCGGCAATGCCCTGATCGCGGAGATGGTCGGCGGCAAGCTCTTTCAGGTGGAGACGCCCTGGCACACCTTCACGCTCAGCTGCGGCGTCATCATCTGGCCGGTCGTCTTCGTCATCTCTGACATCATCAACGAGTACTTCGGTCGGGCGGGCGTCAAGCGCCTCAGTTTCCTCGCCGCGGCGGTGATCGCCTACGCCTTCCTGGCCGTGTGGGTCTGCCAGTTCGTCAAGGCTCCGGGCTTTTCGCCCATCGACGACGTCTCCTTCAACCGCGTCTTCCTCCAGAGTCAGTGGATCATCGTCGGGTCAATCACTGCGTTCCTGCTCGCGCAGTTGATCGACGTGACGGTCTTCTGGCTGGTGCGGCGCCGCACGGGACACCGGCTTCTGTGGCTGCGCGCCACCGGCTCCACGCTCGTCAGCCAGTTGATCGACACCTTTGTGGTGGGTTTCATCGGCCTGTACCTGCCCTGGCGGCTGGGGTTCTCAAAGTCAGACGAACCCTTCACGTTCGCCAACTTTCTGAACACCTCGACGAGCGGGTACATCTTCAAGTTCGCCGTCGCGGTGGCGGTTACCCCGGCCCTGTACGTCATCCACACCCTCATCGACCGGTATCTCGGGCGCGAGGCGGATCGAATCATCGAGACGGTGGCTGAGGCGGAGGGCGCCTCGGGCAGCGGCTCGGCCGTGTGAACTCTTTGGCGCGGGCGTTGACCGCGCGGCTGCGGCGGTCAAGATCGTCTGATTCCGGCGCTGCCTTCCCCTCATCGGAGTTGTGAAATGATCCGCCGTTGCACCCTTGCCGCCGTTCTGGCCGCCTGCCTGGCTTCCTCTCCCGTCGCCCTCGGCCGTCAGGACGAAGGAATCGCGGACCTGCGGACCGTCGCGGAGTCGAGCGACTGGAAAGCCACGTCGAAATTCGACGACGTGATCGCGATGATCGACGCCCTTGCCGATGCGTCACCGCTGGCGCATCGGATGGATCTCGGCCGGACGGTCGAAGGGCGCGCCATTCCGATGCTCGTCGTCGCCGAACCCGCGGTCCATTCAGCCGAGGAGGCTCGCCAGTCGGGCAAACTCGTCGTTCTGCTGCTGGGCAACATCCACGCGGGCGAGGTTGCGGGCAAGGAGGCCCTGCTCATGCTGGCGCGCGCCGTGCTTGCGGGCGAGGACCGAAACCTGCTCGAACACCTGGTGCTCTGCTTCGTCCCCATCTACAACGCGGACGGCAACGAGAAGATGAGTCCGGACAACCGGCCCGGGCAGGTCGGCCCGGAGCAGGGCATGGGGGTCCGACCCAACGCGCAGGGGCTCGACCTCAACCGCGACTTCGTGAAAATGGACGCTGCCGAGACCCGCGCGCTCATCCGCTTCATGCGGCAGTGGGATCCGCACGTCTTCATCGACACTCACACGACCAACGGCTCCTTCCACCGCTACCTGATCACCTATGCCGGCCCCAAGTCGCCTGCGGGCGATCGAGCCATCATCGACTACGCCCACGACACCATGATGCCGCGCATTTCCGCCGCCCTGCGCGAACGGACGGGCTATGAATCCTTCTTCTACGGCAATTTCGACCGCGAGAAGACGAAGTGGGAGACCTTTCCGGCGGAAGCGCGGTACGGCACGACGTACTTCGGCCTGCGCAACCGCTTGAGCATCCTCTCTGAGGCGTACTCCTACGCCTCGTACCAGGACCGCGTGCTCGGCTCGCTCGAGTTTGTGCGCGAATGCCTGCGCGATCTCGCCGGTCATCGCGAGGAGGTGGCTGGCCTGCTCAAGCGCGCCGATGAGTCGGCGTCGCGCGCGCGACCGGGCGATCTGGTCGCCCTGCGCAGCCGGGCGGCAGCGCGCCCGGAGAAAGTGCGGATTCTCGGCTTCGTTGAGGAGCAGGAGGGAGACCGCCGGCGCGCCACCGACGAGCCGCGCGAGTACGAAGTCGATCTCGTGGACCGATTCGAGGCCGCGCTTGAGGTTCCCTTGCCCGCCGCGTATCTCATTCCCGCGGCGCAACGCGACGTCGTACACAACCTCCAATGGCACGGCATCGCGGTGCTCGAACTGCGCGAGGACATCGAACTGAACGTCGAAGTCGATCGCATCGTCGCGCTGCGCCGATCCGAGCGCCAGTTCCAGAACCGCAGCATCACGTCGGTGGAGATCGAGCGGCGCAGCGGCCTCATGGGCGTTCCCGCGGGGACGCTCGTCGTGCAAACCGACCAGCCTCTCGGCCGACTCGCGGCGTACCTCCTCGAGTCGCAGAGCGAAGACGGCCTGGCGCTCTGGGGCCTGGTCGATCAGCTCAATGAGGGCGAGGACTACCCGATCCTCCGCCTGCCGACCGATGACGAGCCGCTGCTGACGACGCCCCATCGCCCGCTCGACGACGAGCGCACCTTCGGGCAGATCATCACGGAGGAGACGCTCGAATCGCGCCGCGGCCTGCCGAACTTCAGCGGCAGCGCCGTCAACGTCTCGCGCTGGCTCGATGACGAGCACTATCTGGTCAACAAGAGCGGGCGGCTGCGCAAGGTTCATGCGGTCAACGGCCGCTCCGAGCCCTACGAAGCACCGGCGGAACTCGACACGGGCCCCATGGCGGCGGCCCTCGAAGCGCTCGCACCGCTCGATCGCCGCACGGCCCGCAATCTCGCCAACCGCGCCGGCTCGAGCATGGATTCAGGCCGCACCGGCGCCTTCTTCAACCACGAGAATGACCTCTACTACGTCGCGGCGGACGGGTCGGCCGCGCGGCGCCTCACGAGCACTCCGCAGCCCGAGGAACTCGCCCAGTTCAGCCCCGACGGCCGGTTCGTCTCGTTCGTGCGCGACAATGATCTCTTCGTCGTGGATGTGCAGACCGCGACGGAACGCGCGCTTACGACGGGGGGCAGCGACACCCTCCGCCGCGGCAAGGCGGACTGGGTCTATTTCGAGGAGCTCTTCGGGCGGCGGTGGAGCGCCTACTGGTGGAGCCCCGATTCGACGCGCCTTGCCTTCCTCGAGACCGATTCTTCGATGGTCCCCGAGTTCACCATCGTCGGCGATCACGTCTACGACCAGATCGTTGAGGTCGCGCGCTACCCCAAGCCCGGCCAGCCCAACCCCGTGGTGCGCCTGGGCACGGTGACGGCCGCGGGCGGCGACGTGCAGTGGATCGACCTCTCCGGCTATGACGAGAACGACCGCCTCATTTCGCACGTCGGCTGGTGGCCCGACAGCGAGACGGTGCTGTTCCACGTCCAGAACCGCATCCAGTCCTGGCTGGACGTCTGCCGCGCCCCGGCCGCCGGCGGCCAACTGACGCGACTGTGGCGCGACCAGACGCAGGCGTGGATCACTTCGCCCGGCTCGCCCCGATTCCTCGACGACGGCGGCTTTCTCCTCACCAGCGAACGCACCGGCTGGGAGCACTGGTACCGCTACGACAAGGATGCGAAGGAGATCGGACCCGTCACTTCCGGCGAATGGGAAGCGCGGCGAATTGAGCGCCTCGACGAGCAGAACGATCTCATCTTCATTTCCGGCACGCGCGACAACCACCTCGGCTCCGACCTCTACCGCATCAGCCTGTCCGGCGGCGGCGTCACGCGCCTCACCAACGGTCAAGGCTCGCACAGCGTCTCGATCAGCCCGGGCGGACGCTACTTCATCGACTCGTGGTCAAGCCTGGCCCAGACGCCGCGCGTCGAACTGCGCGACGCGACCGACGGTCGCCTGCTGCGCACGATCGACTCCAACCCCGTCTACGTGCTGGAGGAATGGAATCTCGGCCGAGAGGAGCGCGTCGTGATTTCGGCGCGCGACGGGTACCCCCTCGATGCCCTCATTCTCTACCCGCCGGACTTCGATCCGGCGAAGCAGTACCCCGTGTGGTTCTCGACCTACGCCGGCCCGCATGCGCCGACGATTTCGGACCGGTGGGGGGGCGGGCGGACGCGCGACCAGTCCCTCGCCGCCGAGGGCATCATCATTTTCAAGAGCGATCCTCGCTCGGCGAGCGGGCGCGGGGCCGTCTCGGCATGGACGGCGTATCGCCAACTCGGCGTGCCCGAACTTCGCGATATCGAAGATGTCATCACATGGCTCACCGACAAGCCCTACGTTGACGGCGCGCGCGTCGGCATGACGGGACACAGTTACGGCGGCTTCATGACCACCTTCGCCATGACCCACAGCAAACTCTTCTGCGCCGGCATCGCCGGCGCCCCGCCCACTGACTGGCGCGAGTACGACACCATCTACACCGAACGCTACATGAGCACGCCGCAGGACAATCCCGAAGGATACAGCGCGACGTCCGTCATCGAGGCCGCCGGCAACCTGCACGGCCGGCTGCGCCTGGTCCACGGCTCAATGGATGACAACGTCCACCTGCAGAACACGATCCGCCTCGTCAAGGCGCTCCAGGACGCCGACAAGGACTTCGAGCTCATGGTCTATCCGGGCTTCCGGCACGGGATCTTCAACCGCCACTACTCGCGCAGCACGCGCGAGTTCATCCTCGAGCGTCTCGGGGTAAGCAAGGCGCCGGATCCGCCGGCCGAGCCCGCCCGGGCCTCCGTCCGGTCTTCTGCGAAGGGCTGGTACGACGAGGGCGACTGAGCCGGCGCGGGCGCCCCCGCGCCCACGGAACTCGGCCGGGTCATGTTTTGGCAAGGCGCTCGCCGATAGATACAATGGTCGCCGGTCGCCGTCTCAGGCGGCGACATACCGGCACGATGGAATGGCCCCGATGTGAGGAGCAAGCCGATGCGCACCGCCAACCCCGCACTCTCGCATTTCACCCAGGCGGACACCTACCGCATGGAGTCCGCGCGGACGATGACCCTCAACGGCACGGCCATCGCGCTCGGCTTCATGCTCGCCGCGTGCTCGTCGGCCGCGATACTCGTCTGGAATCTCATTATCGATCCTGCCTACGGGCATCTCGTTCTGCCCTTCACTTTCGGCGGACTGATCGGCGGGCTGGTCCTCGGGTTGGTTATTTCTTTCGCGCCCAAGACGGCGCCGGTGCTGGGCGTGCCCTACGCGGTCTGCGAAGGTGCGTTCCTGGCCTGCTTCTCCCTCTTCGTCACCCAGCGCTGGCTCGGCGGCGCCGACACGGGCATCATCTTCCAGGCCATCGGCGCCACCTTCGCCGTCACCGCGGCCATGCTCGTGCTCTACCTCGCGGGAATCGTTCGGCTCAATTCGCTGGCGATGAAGGTGATGTCGGTGGCGCTGGGCGGCCTGTGCATTTATGCCCTGGCGATCATCGTCGGCAACGGGCTCATCGGTCTCAACCTCCCCAACCTCTTTGCGGACGCCTCGCCACTGGGCATCGGCTTCACCATCCTGTGCGTCGGTCTCGCAGCCTTCTTCCTCGTCGCGGACTTTCAGTTCATCGAGGCGGGCATCGCCAACGGCGCGCCGAAGTACATGGAGTGGTACGGCGCCTTCGGCCTGCTCGTCACCCTCGTCTGGCTGTACATTGAGATGCTCCGCCTGCTCGCCAAACTGCGGCGGTAGGAGGCTCTGCGGTCGCCTGCCCCGCTGGATTCACGGCGGGGCCGGGTCCTCGCCTTCCGACGTACCGGGCGAATCGGGGCTTCTCAAGGTGAATCCTCCGCTCTGTCTCGGCGGTACAATCGTCCGTGGGAATCGGCAGCATCCTCGTCGAGCGGGGCATCATCACCCGCGAGCAACTCGAAGATGCCCTCGCGCTGCAGAAGGAGACGGGCGAACGCCTTGATCGCGCGCTGGTGCGCCTGGGCTACTGCGGCCAGGGCGATGTCCTTAGGGCGATCGGCGACCAGTTTGACATGCCCATCGTCGATCTCACCGAGATCGAGCCGGACGCCGACGTGCTCGGCACGCTGCCCGCCAAACTCGTTTACAAGCAGAACTGCGTGCCCATCAGCCGCTCCAACGGGACGCTGCGCGTCGCCACCTCCGACCCCTTCGAACTCTCCGCCTTCGATGAACTGCGCCTTCTGACCGGCACCTCGATCGAACTCGTCCTCGCCGACGAGGAAGACCTGCACCGCTTCATCCGCGAGCACTACGGCGTGGCGGGCGACACGCTCGACGCCCTCTCCTCCTCGGCCGAGTTCAACCTTGACGAGCAGGCCCGCCTCGCCGCGGCCGACGATGAGACCAAGAACGAACTCGAACAGGCCCAGCAGGCGTCGGTCATCAAACTCGTCAACGACCTGCTCATCGAGGCGATCTCCGAGCGCGCCACCGACATTCACATCGAGCCCTACGAAGGCAGCCTCGACGTGCGCTATCGCGTGGACGGCGTGCTCTACAAGCCGTCGATGTCGGCGTCGATCAAGCGCTTCCGCAACGCCATCATCAGCCGCGTGAAGATCATGGCGAACCTCAACATCGCCGAGAAGCGCAAGCCGCAGGACGGCCGCATCAACCTGCGCCACAAGGGCAACGAGTATGACCTGCGCGTCTCCATCATTCCCATGATCTTCGGCGAGGGCGTCGTCCTTCGCATCCTCGACAAGACCTCGGTCCGCTTCGGCCTCGATTCGCTGGGTATGACCGAGCAGATTCTCACCGGCTGGGACAAACTCATCGCCCGGCCGCACGGCATTCTCCTCGTCACCGGGCCCACCGGCTCGGGCAAATCGACGACGCTCTACGCCTCGCTCAACCGCATCGTCTCCGAGGAGATCAAGGCCGTCACCGTTGAAGACCCCGTCGAATACAACCTCAGCGGCGTGAACCAGATCCCCGTCAATCACAAGATCGGCCTGACCTTCGCGGCCGGCCTGCGGGCGATCCTGCGCCACGATCCCGACGTGATCATGGTCGGCGAAATCCGCGACAAGGAAACGGCCGACGCCGCCATCCAGGCCTCCCTCACCGGCCACCTCGTTTTCTCGACGCTGCACACCAACGACGCCCCGAGCGCGACGACGCGCCTGCTCGACATGGGCGTCGAGCCGTATCTCGTCGCCAGTTCGCTCGAAGGCGTGCTGGCGCAGCGCCTTGTGCGGCGGCTGTGCAGCCACTGCAAGCGGCCGGTCGAGACGCCCGAAGCGCCGCTGCCCCAAGATGCTCCCGACCTGCCTGCCACCTGGCACGAGACCGCCGGCTGCCGCGAGTGCCGGGGCACGGGTTTCCGCGGCCGTGTGGGCATCTTCGAACTCTTCACCGTAAGCAACGACATCCGCGAGATGATCATGGCCCACGAAAACGCCGCGCGCATCACCGAGCGGGCCAGGAAGGACAACCTCCTCATCCGTCTCATCGAAGACGGCCTCGCCAAGGCCCG
>JBDIVQ010000020.1:0-41499 GCA_039794345.1 Phycisphaerae bacterium
CTTGGGATCAGCGCTCCATCGGGGTCGCACTTGTGACTCGTCGGATGGCTGTTGGCATTCCCGATCAAGGAGTTCACCAGAAGGGTATTCTGGTTTCCGTTGCGCTTGTAAAGTTGAAGTCCGGCCGTGTGGTCGAGGACGTGGGGAACGGCAAGCACCAGAAGGTGGTCGCCAATCATGAGGTTGTAGGGCGTGCCGGCTTTCGTTGCGGTCCCCGTCGTGAGGCAGAATGTGTAGCCGCATCCGCCTCCGGCGCTGATCCAGGAAACGTGCGTGTCGAAGTAGGTGTTGAACTCAATGTTCTGGTCGGCGAGGTCGAATCGGAGTGTGAACTCGAGGTAGACGTCCTCCTCCGCCAGCCCCGCGGGGTTCTTCCAGCGCCACACGGCGCTCTGGAGAAGACCTTCCGTGTGAGGGAAGCCGTTCATCTTCTGCACCATCCGCATGGCGTAGTAGCGAAAAAAATCAATGTCCCCGATGGTGTAGGGCGTGAGATCGCTTCCGGCCGCGATGGGCCAGATGCGGTTTCCGCAGGGGTCGTGAGCCGTCATGCCGCACGTCGTGGGGTCGAAGCCCATGACCATGAACTCGATCATTTCTGAGTAGTCGGGGTTGTTGCTGACATCCTCGAAAGAGCCTGGCGAACCGCGGAGGACCTTGATGCCCGGCACGCCCATGAACCAGATCCAGGGAAACTCGAGTTCGCTTTCGAGGAAGAGCCTCCTGAAGGGGAAGCGCGCCCTCGGCTTGGCCAAGTTGTACGCCGGATCGTTGGGAAGTTGGGTCCACTGTTTTCCGTTGTTGGGATCAAAGTGCCATGCCTGGGCGCTCTGCTCGTCGGGAGACTTCCAGAAGTCCATCTTGATGTAGACCTGGGGATCGACGATCTTTGGCAGCCTTTGCGCCTTTGCCGAAGGAGCCGAAAGTGCGATGGCGAGCACGATCGCCATCAGAGTCCAGATCGACAGACGGAATCCAAGATGCATGGTGCGCTCCTTTCTCGCAGAGGCCGCAGGGTGGCGCCCAGGACCGCAGGGGCCGAAGCCTCCCAGCCCTGTCGCGCGCAGGGTAGGCTGTTGCGGGGGGGGGAGTCAAACACCGGGTCCGGACAAAAACCTCGAAATCGTGAACACGCCGCTGGCATGGGCGGAAATCCCGCGGATCGAGTGTATACTGGAGCATCGGCGGATGCAGCCCTCCCGGGCGATGCAGCCCTCCCGGGCACGGGATGGGATCGCCGGAGACGAAAGGAGAAAGGTCATGGCAGGTCCAAACGGATTGCTTCTGCGCTGCGCCGGTCGGCTGAGTACATGGCTTGCCGGCATGGCCGCCTGCGCGGTGCTGATGCCCTCCGCGCCCGCCCCCGCCCAGCGCTACAACCTGGAGATTCTCGAGTTGCCTGTGAGATACAGGAGCATCACCTGGGTCAGAGGCATCAACAACGCCGGAGACGTGGTCGGATGGGTGAGCGAGGAAGGCACACGCAACTACCTTCCGGGCCTGTGGCGCCACGGCCGATTCATCGAGTTGCCCCTCCTCGACAACGGCGGCGGCAACTTCCATTTCGCGGGTGCAGAGGGCATCAACGACCGCGGCCAGGTCGTCGGCTTCTCGAATGGACCCATCTGGGGCGAGTACCCCGTCTTCTGGCCTGATAACCAGACCATCGTGAACCTCATCGACCGCGACGGCACGGCGCAGGAGATCAACGACCTCGGCGTCATCGTCGGCGACTACGCCGTGCAGACATTCTCGTACAAGCCTTTCATCTGGTGGGGGGAGGGGCAGTGGGAATCCCTGTGGCCACCCTTGGACTGGGTCAACGACATCAATAACCTGAACCAAGTGGTCGGCGACGACGGGCGTAAAGCCGTGCTCTGGGAAGTCGGGCAGGTGACCTATCTGCCGGCACTACAACCGGGGGCGCGAAGCGGCGCCGGCGCCATCAACGATTTCGGGCAGATCGGTGGAGCGTCCCATAAGGATATCGCGGTCAATCACCCCGTTGTCTGGCGGAATGGCGAGGTGCGGGAACTGCCGAGGGTTCTGGGATACCCCGATCCGTACGGGGCGCTGTTTTCTGTGAACATCCACGGCGAGATGGGAGGCACGAACCAGGTCGCGTTTCAGACCACACACCCGGTGCTGTGGCGCAACAATCTCGTCGTGGACCTCAACGACATGACGACTGAGCCGCATCCTGAGTGGGAGTTTCATTTTAGCCCATACATAAACGACGCAGGTCAGATCGCCATCCGCGCGACCGACGTCGTGACGCTCAAGGGTTACGCCGCGATTCTGCACCCCGTGGACACGGGCCTGACCGTCTGGGGCATCGATCCCGCGCGGCCCGGTCGGCGCAACACCATTCAGGTCAACCACGCCACGCCCGGCGGACGCGTCTCGCTGCTCTGGGGTACGGCGCGCGGCGAGCCGCAGGCGCTGCCGCAGTGCCCCGGGGCGATGATCGACATCACCGACCCTCGCCTCGCCGGAACCGCCGTCGCGGGTCAGGACGGCCGCGCCTTCATTCGCATCAACATCCCCGCGCAGACTGAAGGCAACTTCATTGTCCAGGTGGTCGATCATCGCTCCTGTGAGGTCAGCCCGCCCGCGTGGACGCTCATCAAAGCCGAGAACTGAGTCGCAGCGATCCCACGCGATTCTCGCGCACAGGCTCAGCGGCAGGCGGCTGGTTCCCGTTGTTCAATAACCACGCTGCCGCTTGTTCGGAGCGGCGCCCAGAAAAGCGGACGCGCCTCGGCTGGGACTCGCCGAGGCGCGCCGACCTGAAAGGAGGATGGACTGAAGATCGACCGAGATGCTACCGGCTGCGGCGCCGCGTCAGGGCGACACCGCCGAGGCTCAGCAGCATCAGGCTCCCCGGCGCGGGGATGCTCTGAAACTCGATCGCGAATCGGGAATCATTGAAGTCGCCGTCGTATCCGCGCAGCGAGCGGCGCAGATCTTCAACGCCGTACGAACCCGTTGAAGCGTCGTACACAAAGTTGAGCGCATCCTCCGTCACGTCGGTGCGGAGAAGATCGTGTTTCGGCCGCGGATGGGTGACCTCATAGGCGAAGTGCAGGACGCTGTGCGGCTGGAAGGTCCCCTCGAGCGTGATGATTTCGCCGATCTCGCTCGAGTGGTTGTTGAACAGCCACTGGCCCAGGCCGTTGTCGCGGGAGTCAGAGGCGAGATGCAGGATCGCGTTCTGCGTTCCCCACCCGAGGAAGTAGAACTCACCGGTGTAGCCCGCACTGCTGCCGGCGAACTCGATGGTCGCGGTCGAAAAGCCGGCCGGCGAGACAACGGGCCCGCCGATGACGGCGTTGGCATAAGCCGAACCGGAAAGGCCGAGCGACAGGAGGCTCGCTGAGACAATTCGCCGGACATGCTGCTTCACGATCCCATTCCTTTCCTGAGCGGACAGGTCTCGGGTTATCACGCTGCGAGGCGGCTCGCGGCCGCTCACAGGTCTGGATCAAGCATCCCATTCACGGAGGCGCGACGCCAGCGCGCCGCGACGGCTGCGGCGCGGCGGCGCTGCCGTATGCGGACTCGGCAAGCGCGGCAAGCCTCGGCGTTTCCGGACCTTCCCCCGTGCTGCCGCCGCGCCCGTGCCGCCCCCGAAGAGCGACGTTTATTGCTGCCCGTCGGCGGCACGACCGAACTCCACTGACACTAGAATCCGCCCATGGCCGACCTTGCCCGCTACCACCGCCAGTTGCTCCTGCCCGAGATCGGGCGCGCGGGGCAGGAGCGCCTGCTCCACTCGCATGCGGCGGTGATCGGCTGCGGGGCGCTCGGATCGTGCATTGCCGACTCGCTTGCCCGGGCCGGCGTCGGGCGGCTCACCATCGTGGATCGCGACCTGCTCGAACTGACGAACCTCCAGCGCCAGGTGCTCTACGACGAGCAGGACCTCGCCGACAATCTGCCCAAGGCTGAGGCGGCGCGACGCAGGCTGGCGCGCATCAATTCGAGCATCGCCATCGACGCCGTCGTCGATGATGTGAACCCCTCCAATGTTGAGACGATCGTCGGCGACGCGACCGTGATCGTGGACGGATTGGACAACTTCGAGACGCGCTACCTGCTCAACGACCTGGCGGTGAAGGCCGGAATCCCGTACGTGTACGGAGGAGCCGTGGCGACGCACGGCATGACGGCGGTCTTCCTGCCGCACGGGCCGCCGGCCGGGCGTCCGCCGCGCGAGTGGGATGCGTTCGCGGGTCCGTGCCTGCGCTGCGTGTTCGATGCCGCTCCCCCCGCGGGCTCGACGCTGACCTGCGACACCGCGGGCGTTCTCGGGCCGGTGGTCGGCGTGATCGCCAATCTGCAGGCGGCGGAGGCGATCAAGATCCTCGCCGGCCGCTTCGAAGCCGTCAGCCGCGACCTGACGTCCATCGACCTGTGGCACGGCGAGCACCACCGCCTCCAACTGGCCGGCGCGTGGCGCGCCGGCGAATGCGCCTGCTGCGGCCAGGGGCGCTTCGAGCATCTCGCCGGCGAGTTTACCGGCGCCACGGCTTCGCTCTGCGGGCGAGAAGCGGTGCAGATCGTGCCCCGTGTCGCCGCCCGGACCGATCTGGCTTCCCTCGCCGCCCGGCTCGAAGCACACGGCCGCGTCGAGCACAATCGCTTCCTGCTCCGCGCGGCGCTCCAGGACGCCACGGGCCCCATCAACCTGACCGTCTTTCCCAACGGCCGCGCCATCATCAAGGGAACCAGCCGCCCTGAAGTCGCCCGCGGCATCTACGCCCGCTATGTCGGGTCGTGATGCGGCCCGCCCCGATACAATCGACCTGCCCGTTCCCGACCCATCACGAGGAGTGAGAATCGATGACCTCTTCCGCCCAGTTCCTCGCCGGCAATCTCCGCCTCGCCGTCGGCTATGCCGAGAGTCTCGCCAAGGACATCCCGGCCGACCGCTTCGTCTTCAAGCCGCACCCCACGATCAACCACCCCGCATGGTGCTTCGGGCATCTGGCGCTCTATCCCGACCGCACCTTCGGCATGCTTCTCGGGCGCAGCGACCTGGCCCGCGTCAACGAGCGCTACACCAGACTCTTCGAGCCGGGAAGCAAGTGCGAGGACAATGCGTCGATCTATCCGCCCAAGGATGAGATCATGGCCGAGTTGCGCGCCCGCCACGCCGTCATGATCGACTATCTCGAACGGGTGGACGATGAAGTGCTCCAGCGCGAGACGACGCACGATCGCTACAAGGCCCGCTTCCCGCAGATCGGCCACGCCCTGCACTTCCTCTTCGCCAACCACATCATGATGCACCTCGGCCAGGTCTCCTCCTGGCGCCGGTGCGTCGGCCTGCCCTCGGTGACGTAAGGCCGCCCGATCCGCCTGCCGCGATCACGCCGGATACGTCGGCTTCTGCTGCCAGTCGAGTTCGTAGGAGCCGGGGATGCCGTGGTACTCGCGCGGAAAGACGTAGTCCTTGCGCAGCGGATGGCCGACCCAGTCCTCGGGCAGGAGGATGCGGCGCAGGTCGGGGTGCCCCGGGAAGTCGATGCCGAAGAGATCGAAGATCTCCCGCTCGTGCCAGTCCGCCGCCGGCCAGAGGTCGGCGACGCTGGGGATCGACGGGGCGCTGCGGTCGGTGTAGACCTTGACGGCGAACTCGTGCCGGTGCTTCATCGAGCGCAGGTCGTAAACGGCGCAGAGTTGGTCGTCGGCGACATAGTCCACGCCGGAGATGCACAGGAGGAAGTCAAAGTCGAGATCGGCGCTGCCGGCGAGGTATTCGGCCACGTCGCGCCAGTCGGCGGCATCGAGGTGGATGCGCGGGTGCTTGTCGAGCGGGTGCGAGGCCGTAATGCGGCCGGGGAATTTGGCTTCGAGCGCCTGGGCGATCTGCGTCGGGTTCATAGTGGCAGATTCTAGGCCGCGCCGTTTGGTTGACGCCGCATGCCTGCGGCCGCACCGCGTCGATGCCCTGATGCCTTCAGCCCTTGGTGCCTTGATCCCTTCTTCCTTACGGCGTGCCCACAACGTTGCTCACTTCGCACGGGCCGGTCGGCTCGCGGAGGATGGCCTGGAAGTAGCCGGGGCACGCGGCGGCGGGGAGGAAGCGCTCGGCCATGCCTGAGCCTTCGCCTGTCTCGACATTGAACGCGACCTGAAGGAGACGTTGGCCGAGGCCAAGTTGCGTCCCGCCGCAGGGGAGGTTCGGCGGGATGCGCACGCTGCCGGTCTGCTTCGCGTAGAGGAACGTCAGTGTGCTTCCCGGCGGCGCGTTGCTCCATGAGAACTGCGCCGTGTCGCCGCACTCGCCTTCGACGGCGATGGTCATGGGGTCGAAGCAGCCCTCGAGCCGGATGAAGGAGTCGGCGGCCTGAAAGCCCTGGCTCTCCGCCGTTCGCCAGTCGGCGAATCCATACACCGGCACCTCCGCATCCGGCCCATCCTTGACATACGCATCGTCACCCTGAAGGGGTCGATCGTGATTGCGAAGCACATGATATGACTTCGCGCTTGATGACCAGTCGCGCGGCTGGATTGTGATCCAGTTGCGGCCCGCAGTGAACGGAATCTCAAGGTCGCGGACTCGAATCTCGAATCCGTCCCCCGTCCACCACCCGAGGCTGCGGAAGTCGATCTGGTGCGGCGGAATGTCCCAGGCGCCCGTCGGCTTCTCGTTCGGACTCGCCCCTCCGCCCCACAGATAGATGCGCACTCCGTCCACGGGAGACCGGAACGGGGGCAACATGGCGATGTACAGATAGGTATCCGTGATCCATCCCGAGCGGTTCGCATCGAAGTCGTCAACAGCGAGCAGATCAGCAATCAGTCCTTCAGGACTCCGTGCGCTGTAACACGCCACCGCGTTCGTCACAAGCAGTCGCTCCGCCTGGCCCAATTCCCCGTCGTAAATGATCGTGCACTGCGTCGGTCCTTGGGGCGTGCCTCCGTCGGTCCGCCAAGCCGGCATCGGAAATGTGCACGGTCTGACTTGTCCAGACGCAATCACGGGTGGAAGCACGAGCAACACACCGGCCACAATGATGCGCATGAAGCACCTCCAGCCTCGTCATGGACTCTCTCATGGAAAGGTATAAGTAACGACGTTCGACTTGCGACATGGGTTTCCGTACTCAACCGCCTGAATCAACATGGTCCCGGTTGACCAGTTGGAAGGGATGAAGACTGTCCTCGCTGCGGACCCGTTTGTGCCCGCGGTTGCCGTTCCGAATGAGGCCGCATTGGCGATGTCGACGCTGAGGGAGCATCCTTGAATTGATGTCGAGCCGTCTTCTGTTCCATAGAAGAACTCAACCGTTGCATTGGCACTCGCCCCGGCAGCCTTGAAGATGTTATCAGTGTCGGCCTCTCCCGGAGTGGGCTTGCGCGTCCACAGACTCCCTGACGCCAGAGCGAGGGAGTTGAAGACATTGATGCGGCCGGCACCATGAATGTTCGCGTTGTAATCGCTAAATGTCTCACAGCCGCTGAGCATGAAGTTCTGTACTTGTTGGGAACTGAACTCCGTGGGATCCAGACACCAGATGAGGTTCGCGAGTCCCGCTACCTGGGGAGCGGCGAACGACGTTCCCTCCCTGGCACAGTAGGCTCCTGGACACTCGATGTGCTGAAAATCCGGAATCACAGTTGTCAGGATGTTTCCAGCGGGGGCCATGAGGCCGATCCACTCTCCCTGAGATGATCCCTCCAGGGCAATTTCATCGCCGTTCGTCTCGAGTTGAGTGCCGCCGACCATGAGCATCGCAGCATACACGTCGCAATACTGCTGTCCGTTGTTGCCGGCGGCCAGAAAGATAAGAAGGTCGTAGTTCTCCTTCAACTCAACTGAATTGTCCTCCCACGCCTGCCAAGTCTGAAGCCTCGCCTGATCACATTCGCCGGACGTGTATCCGCTTGTGTTCCAAGAGATCGAAAAGACGCGGTCGCCAGCGGCCGCAGCGACCTCCATACCGTGAAAGACATTGGCCATGTAAGCGGCTGGATCTTGCGGAACTGGATATTCCACGATCTTGACCATGCGATGGCGCAACGACCAGCCGATGCCGGTGACTCCCGTACTGTTGCCCGTCGCAGCAGCGGCACCCACGACGCCCATTCCGTGTCCTCGGACGACTACGTAAAAGTCCCGCATGTCGATGTCCTCCGGGTCGTTCGGATTCTCCCAGCCGTATTCCGGAGGTTCCGTTTCGTCATTGGGCAAGACGGCGTTGTAGCCGAGTTGGCGATACTCGTTTAGGTAACTCAAGTCAGGATGGTCGGAGTAGTCCGGCAGGTGAATACCGCTGTCAAAAAACGTCACGACAACGTCATCGTCTCCGTGTTTGCGAATCTGCCAACCGGCGCAGGTCTCAATGCGCTCGTGGTGCCACTGATCCTCGAAGAGCGGATCGCACGTGCAGGGGCAGGTGAGCGATTCAGTTGACGTGAAGGGATACAGCCGCCAGTTGGGGCAGACGTAGCGGAAATTGCCGGTCTGGAGCAGCCTTATGCCCACGGCGTCCTCCGTCTCCATCGGCCGCAGGGGGAACCAGAACTCATCCATCGACTCGCGGTGCCAGAAGGGGCGGCCGTCCAGGAACTCCAGCATCCAGTCGATCGTCTGACCGTGGCGGAAGCGGGCCTCCTCTTCACTGAAGCCGCGCTGCATCCAGTGCCGCACCTGGAGGGGCCGGGCGACCATCGAGCCGGAGAACAGCCGCTGCCCCGGAACCTCGCGGTAGAACTCCTGCCCCCACGCCGGCCGCATCGAAAAGACAAGCAGCAACGCCATCAGGACGCTACGGACGGCTAGACCGGTGACGCGGGGGGGGGGGTAAACATGGCGGGTTCTCCTTCGCTGCAGAGAGTGTAACCTATAAGTGCGCTTCGCTCCTTCGGAAAACCGGAAATTGGCGGAAGATTGCGGGAAACGGGGCAGGATGCCCGTCAGTCGGTGGAGACACCGCCGTCGCCGGCGGCAGCGGGGGAGGCAGCCTTCAGTGAATCATGGTCGGTACCCGATTCGTCCACCGGCCAGTAGTGGAGCATGGCCGGGGCGATGACGCGGAGGGCGAAGCGCTGGTTGAGGAGGTCGAGGTGGTCGCCGCTGTTGCGGTGTTCGAGCCAGGCGGGGTCGTAGCCCCATTGCTCGAAGCGCGGGTGGGTGAAGGCGAATCCAATGCGGCCGCCGGCGTCGCCGAAGTAGCGATCGGAGGTTCCGAAGAGCGTGGTCCCCGTGCCGAGGATCAGCCGGTCGTGTTCCGAAGAGAGCGCGACGATGCGCGGCACGCGCCGGAGCGCCGGGCCGAAGTCGTAATCGGGCGAAAGGGCGGGGGCGAGAATCCAGACCTGCTCGACGAGGTTCTCGCCGGCGTCAAGCAGTTCGGCGGCGCGGATGACGATGCGGGCCCCGCCGCTGTGCCCGGTCAGGAGAAGACGCGCCTCGGGCGATGTCGCCTTGAACCCGCGCAGTCGCTCGACCAGCCGCCGCGCCTGTCTTTCATGGAGTTCGCCGTCGGTGAGATTGCGGCCGGGCAGGAGGGTCGTCCAGTTGACCATGTGAACTTCCTGCACGCCGCCGCGAATCAGGCCGCGGGCGAAGTAATGATCGTGCGGCACATCTCCTGAGATCCCCGGCGCGTGGAAGACGTAGATCCCGTCGTGGCGGATGATCCCCTCGCGATCGCTCAGCGCCACGCCGCATCCGCCTGCAAGGAGGAGCGCTGCCGCGGCCGCGAGTCGCCCGATCCTGAGAAGCCTGAACATGCGTCGCCCCGTTCCGATGCGTCCGGCGTCAGTCGAATTCGTCGCCGCGGAACATCGACCCGAGGTAGGAGCGGCGCACGACCTCATCGCGGATGAGGTCCTTGGGAGCGCCTTCGGCCAGAATGCGCCCGTCATTGAGGATATACGCCCGATCGCAGACGCGCAGCGTCTGGAGGACGTTATGGTCGGTAATGAGCATGGCGATGCCGCGCTCCTCGCGCAGGCGGATGATCTCGCGCTGAAGGTCTTCGACGGCCAGCGGATCGACGCCCGAGAAGGGCTCATCCAGGAGGATGAGGTCGGGGTTCTTGATGAGGCAGCGGGCGATCTCGAGTTTGCGCCGCTCGCCGCCCGAGAGGGTGCGGGCAGACTGGCTGCGGTTGCGCGTCAGGCCGAATTGCGCGAGGAGGTCGTTGAGGCGGGCCTTGCGCTCCTGCCGGCTCAGCGGCTGGAGTTCGAGAAAGGCCATGAGGTTCTGCTCGACGCTGGCGCGGCGGAGGATGCTCGGCTCCTGGCTGAGGTAGCCCATGCCGCGGTTGGCCCGGCGGTACATCGGCTCGCGCGTCACGTCGTGGCCGTCGAAGATGACCTCGCCCCCGTCGGCCGTCGTCATGCCGATGCTCATGCGGAAACTCGTCGTCTTGCCGGCGCCGTTGCGGCCGAGCAACCCCACAATCTCCGCCCGATCGACGTGGAACGAGACGCCGTCCACGACGGCTCGCTGGCCGTACCGCTTCACCAGATTGCTCGCCTTGAGCAGTTGCATCGAGTGGGGATCGTAGGCAGGCGATCTAGCGTCCCATGGCTTCGCGCAGCCTTCGGACCGCCGCCGCCGGGTCGTCGCTGCCGCAGACGTAGGAACTCACGGCTACGCCCGCGGCGCCGGCCTCGAGCAGTTCGCCGACGTTGCGATCGGTGATGCCTCCGATGGCGAGATGCGGCAGCGGGACGTTCGCCACGTACTGCCGCAGATACTCCGGCCCGGCGAGGCGGGGCTTGTCCTTGGTGGCCGTCGGGAACATCGGCCCGACGCCGCAGTAGTCCGCCCCCCCCTTCGCCGCCGCCTCAGCCTGCGCGAGGCTTGCGGTCGAGACGCCGATGAGCAGGCGACGGCCGGCGAAGCGGCGCACGTGGCCGACGGGCAGATCGCTCTGGCCGAGATGCACGCCATCCGCCCCGACGAGCAGCGCCACATCGGCACGGTCGTTGATGACGCTCGCGACTCCCGCGGCGCGGCAGCGCTCGACGACGACCGTCGCCCGTCCGAGGAGTTTGCCGTCTTCAAGTTCCTTCTCACGCAGTTGGATGCAGTCGGCCCCGCCTTCGAGAGCCGCATCGAGCACTTCGAGCCACGGCCGCCGGCAGAGCGACTCGGTGAGGAGCACGCAGACGCGCCACTGCGGCGCGATCGCCGTGCCCAGGCGGCGCTCAAGTCGCTGCTCGGCGTCGTAGGCGCGGTAGCGCAGGGCTTCGACCGCCGCGGCCGCGCCCGCGTCGATCGTCTTGAGGTATTCCTCGAGGGAGCGCAGCGACTCGCCGAGGCGCTTGCCCGCGGCGAGGACGACGGCCGCGACGCTCTCTCGCCGCGCCTCAGCGCCGGTCTTGATCGTCGCACCCACGTCGCCTTCGACGTCCCGATTCGCCTCCAGCACGCCCGGGCCGAGGCGGTCGAGCGCGGCGCGCAGGTCGTGCCGGAGGGACTTGAGGCGGGCGGAAAGATCGGCGTCATCGACGATGAAGCGCGCGTAGTCCTCCATGACGCGCAGGGCTTCGCGGGCGCGATTCGCGTTGGCGTCGAGGATGCGCAGCGCCGTGCGGTTCATGGTTCAATCGTATGCGGGGCCGGCGAAGACAGGATCGTGACGCGCAGTGATCAATCGAGCCGGTGCGCCAGCAGCCACTCGACGACGTCGCCGAGTACGAACCCGACCACGAGCGTGTGTCCGAAGTCCGGCACGAGGCGGTACTCGAGGTCCAGCCCCGCCTGTTTGGCGAGGTTGACGGCCGGCTCGATGCGCGCGGGCGGCACGATCGAATCGAGTTCCGCGGCGATCACGAGGGTCGGAGGCAGGCGCGAGGCGCGGGCATAACTCGCCCCGGCGAGCCAGCACGCCGCCGTGATGCGGTCGTTTCGCACGGAGCACATTCCACCCGCCATCGCCGCACCGAGCGAATGGCCGATGACGTAGATGCGCGATTCGTCGATCGAGTAGAGTTGCTTCATTGCGTCCACGATGGCGTCGAAGGCGAGGCCGAGGTCCATGAAGGGCGCCGCGAGCGGCGAGACGACGGCGAAGCCGTGCTCCTCCGCGAGTCGCGTAATGGCGCCGGCGCCATACCCGTCGATGAACAGGTTCTCGTTGCCGCCGGCGCCATGCAGCGCGATGAGCAGCGGCATGGAGTCGCGCGCCAGGGCAGACTCCGGAACGAAGATGCGTGCGGGCAGATGCACGTCGCTGGCGAGCGGCAGCCCATGCCAAGTGTCTCCCGACCGGCCCATGTAGGGATTGACGCCCGCGGCCACGGCCGCCCACTCGCGATCGAGATCGCCGATGAGTTGCGCAAAGTCGGTCAGCAGCGCAGTGATGTCGGAGTGCGAGTCGATGAGCTTCAAGAGGGCAGTGCGCTCGCGCAGCAGGCGTTGGGCGAGCGGCTCATCCCCGCCATCGCGGGATTCCGCCAGCGCTTTAAGCCGCTGCTCCAGGCGCGCGCGCGACGCCTCGACCGGTTCGGGCAGCACGGTCCAATGGCCGACGACTTCGACCGTGCGCGGATCCTCAGGCGAGACTGGGTGCAGCGGCCCCGATCGCAGCCTGAGATCGCGCCGCCCCGGCTTGATCGGCCTTTCAAGCATGAAGCCGATTTCGACTTGTACATCCCGCGTTTCCCATACGAGCGGCCCAGTCGAGAAGAACTGCGAACGTTCGCCCTCGCTCACCACCAGCGAGAACTCCTCCGGCACCGGCACGTCCGGCGGGAGCGGGTAGATCGAACCAAGGCGGGCGCGAACGATCGGCGCCGGCTGGTCCTCTCCGGCGAAGTCTGCGAGGGTGGGGTGAGCGGGATCGAGATCGATTCGAAGCGAGCGGGCGAACTCGGCAAAGCCCTTGTCGCGGCCGCTTCCGGGCCGCTCAAGCATCATCGCGTTCATCGCCTGCACGACGGCGGCCAGGTCTCCCCTGAAGAAGGCAAACGTCGCGCGGTCGAAGTCCGCGTTGAGCCGGCGCAAGGCTTCGGGATCGGCGAGCGTCCAACGCATCCACTCGGCCGACTCGAGGTCGACCCCCTCCGGCGGCGGCGCGTCGCGATCGGCGAGGCGCTGCACGAACTGCGCATCGAGCCGCTGGAAGGCCAGCGCCGCATCGCGATACGTCGCCCGCAACGCCGGTGTCTCGTCCGGTCGGCGGGCAGGCTCCACCTGGGCCGCGACATCAGGCAGGAGCGGCGCGCACGTGAACGACAGCGCCGCGATGCACGACCAAGCCGTTCGGATCATGATGAGCCTCCTTGTCTGATCTGAGCAAACGCGCCCAGCGCCCGCTGCCGCGCCTCGGCGTGATCCACGATCGGATGAGGGTAGGTGCGTCCGAGCACGACTCCCGCCTCCGCCAGCGCCGCCGCGGGCGCCGCCCAGGGCTGGTGAATCCAGCAATCGGGAAGCGCCGCGAGTTCCGGAACCCACTGGCGCACGTAGGAGCCGTGGGGATCAAACCGGCGCCCCTGTGTGATCGGGTTGAAGATGCGAAAGTAAGGCGCGGCGTCCGCCCCGCAGCCGGCGCACCATTGCCAGCCCAGCGTGTTGTTCGCCAGGTCGGCGTCGACCAGCGTCTCCCAGAACCACTCCGCGCCGCGCCGCCAGTCGATGAGCAGGTGCTTGACGAGAAACGAGGCCGCGATCATGCGCACGCGGTTGTGCATCCAGCCGGTGTGCCAGAGTTGCCTGAGGCCGGCATCGACAAAGGGATATCCCGTGCGCCCGCGGCGCCAGGCCCGCAGATCGCGGGCGCTGCGCCGCCAGGGGAAGCGCCGGAAGTTGTCGCGCAGCGGAGCCTCGGGCGTGTGCGGGAAGTGGCGCAGCAGGTGGTGGGCAAACTCGCGCCAACACAGTTCGCGCAGAAACGACAGCGCCCCGCGCGACGGCGCGTCGCCGGCGCGGGCCGCGTCAGCAATGATCACGGCCTGGTACACGCGCCTCGGAGAGACCTCGCCGAAGTGCAGGTGCGGGCTGAGTCGGGAAGAACCTTCTTCATCCGGTCGGTCGCGGGCGGAGTCGTACTCGGCCAGCGCCGCGGATCGGAACACCTTCAGGCGGTCGGCAGCGCCGCGCTCGCCCGGATGCCACTCGTCGCGGAGACCCTTCGCCCAATCGACCGCGGGCAGCAGGTCAAGGTCGCTCAGCGCCACGGACGCCGGCCAAGTCTTCGGTGCGTCGAGTCGCCCTGGGGCCGCAAGCGGCGCGCCGACCTCCAGCGACGCTTCGAGCGCCCGCCAGAACGGCGTGAAGACCTGAAACGGCCCGCCTGACTTCGTTCGCACTTTCTCTGGATCGTGCAGGAGCGACGTGTTGAATCGCTCAAACGTGATGCCGCGCTTCATCAGCGATCGTGCGACGCGATCGTCGATCTCAGATGCATGCGGCTCGAAGCGCCTCGACGCCACGATATGTGTTGCGCCCGTTTCGACGAGCAGTTGCGTCACTTCATCTTCCACTCGTCCCCGGCGCAGCACGAGACGCGACCCGCGCCGGCGCAATGACGCATCAAGCGAGTTAAGCGAATGGTGCAGCCACCAGCGGCTCGCCGCCCCGGCCGTCCAGGACCGCTCCTCCCGTGGCGACCAGATGAAGACGGGCGCCACGGCGCCTGGCCGCGACACTGCGGCGCGAACCGCCGCATGATCCTCCAGCCGGAGATCGTTGCGAAACCAGAGGATCGTCGTCATGGCCCGCAAGTGTAGAACGACTGATTCCGCTCAAGCACGCGCGCTTGACGCGATGATTCAGAAACTGAGCGGCCGGTTCACCACGTTGCTCTTCATGTCAGGCCGCACGGCCTGGAACCAGACGAGGGGGATGAGGGTGTTCGGCACGGGCAGTGTAAACATCGCTTCGCCGCGCGAGTCGGTCCGTCGCGTCGGACCGGCCTGGACCGGGTGTGCGAGATCAATCCACACCGACCACCCGTTGGGCCGCACGCGACCCGGACCACGAATGCTGTAGACGAGTGCGAAGGGAGTGTTCGGTGGACCGTTGCGCACGAGGAAGCCTGCTTGTCCGCCGCTGACCACGTCGCTCACCGCAAGCACGAGGCGCCGCCGTGGACTCCATGCCGCGATTGAATTGGGTGTGGATGATCCCGTGTTGAAGAGGTCCGATCCGTTCATGACGAGCGAGCCGTCGTTCTGAACGGTAAAGGAATACACGCCGCTCTTGCCGTCGATGGCGGAGGAGTTGTCGGTGACGAAGAGGATGTTCTCCATGACGGCAACTTTGCCGAGCGTGCCCTGAAGGCCGATGTCAAAGAAATATCCGGTTGAGACGAGGCGGCCATCGCTCTCGACGCGCATGGTGCGCAGCGTGGCGTCGGTGCCGTGGCCGACAAAGATGTAACGATCGTCCTCGGAGGCGACGGCGAGTTTGGGTGAAGCACCCTGCGACTGGTAGGGCGAGCCGGGCAGGGGCGCGAGCGACCCGGTGAGCGCGTCGATGCCGTAGCCATGCACAGCGTTGCCTCCGCCGCTGATCCCCGCGCCCGCATAGACCTTCGTGCCGTCATTCATCACGCCCATTCCCAGCGGATAAAGGCCGCCGGTCGGGAGCGAACCGCGCAAGGCGCTGGTGCCGTCGGGAAATATCTCGATGGTGTAGATCGCGTTGGCGGTTGAGTCGTTGGCGAAGAGGAATCGGCCGTGCGGATGCATGGCGAGGCTGGTGCAGAAGCGGCCGGTGATGTGCCGCGCAACCTCCGTCAGCGACGGCGCTGCGGGATTGAACTCATAGAGACCGACGGTGTTGTCCCCGCTGAGTTTCGTCTGCGTGACCGCGAGCAGATTCTCACTCACCCACGCGAGATCGAGCGGGCTGTCGGGGACGAGTTTCGTGAGGACGAACGTCATCGTGGCGTCGGCGCTGACGCGGAAGATGTCCACTTTCTCCTCGATGTTGTTGGCCGTGCCGTGCGAGAGGGCGACGTAGCGCCCGCCGGGCGAGAGGCTGATGGCCTGCGGCCCGGTGTCGGAGGTGTCCCACACGCCGGCGAGGTTGAGCGTGCCGTCGGGGTTGACGGTCAGCGAGGAGAGTTTCCCCGGCGCCGCGTTGGGGTAGGTGACGATGAAGACGGCCGGTTCGGTCGATTGCGCGATCGCCGCGCCTGCGGCAGCCATGACCAGGCCGCAAGCGGCCGCGAGTCGAAACGTGAAGCATGACATATCGGACTTCCCTCCGTGACTCGTATTCCGCGAGTCTGCTCCAATCGTACAGGAAACCTCCGCCGAACGCCAGGGGCATTCCGGGAAAGCGGACAATTGGGATCCGCAGGCGCGTCGCATGCCGGCCTCTTCTATGATGAGAGGGAAGTGGGCCGGTGCGCTCGATGCCATCCCGGGTTGGTTCTTTCGGCGTGCCTTTCGGCGCTCTCGCTCGGAGGCTGCGCCTCGACGGACGAGGCGCGGCTGGAACCGAACCTTGAGCGATTCGAATTCAGCCAGGTTCACATGGGGGTCCGCGCCCGGATCGTCCTCTACGCCGATGAGCAGGCGAATGCCGCCGAAGCGGCGCGTTCGGCCTTCGAGCGCCTCGCCGAACTCGACGCCGTCATGAGCGACTATCGGGAAGCGAGCGAACTGATGCGCCTGTGCGATCGCGCCGGAGCCGGGCCGGTCGAGGTCAGCGCGGAGCTCTTCGAGGTGCTGGACTTCGCGAAGGAACTGCATGAGGGCTCGGGCGGCGCATTCGACGTGACGGCCGGACCGGCCGTGCGCCTCTGGCGGCGGATGCGGCACGAAGGATCGCTCGCGACTGCACATGAGATCGAAGCGGCGCTTGGGCTGGTCGGATCGCAATGGCTGCGGCTTGACGAGCAGACCCGGACCGTCGAACTGCTCCGCAGCGGCATGCGGCTTGACCTCGGCGGCATCGCCAAGGGGTACGCGTGCGATGAGGCGTCACGGGTGCTCCGAGATCGCGGATTCGATCAGCACCTTGTCTCGATGGCGGGCGATATCGTGGTCGGCGCCGCGCCTCCCGGCGAAAGCGCGTGGGAGATCGCGGTGGAGGGAGGCGGGGGCCGGGCCGAATCGGAGACGCTTCGACTGACCAACGCCGCCGTCTCGACCTCCGGCGACGCCGAGCAGTTCGTCGAAATCGCGGGCACGCGCTATTCGCACATCATCGACCCGCGCACGGGTCTGGGTTCGCCGCGGCGACTCTCCGTCACGGTCGTGGCGCCGCGGGGGATGATGTCAGATGCGATCGCGACGGCCCTGTGCCTGCTGCCGATTGAGGAGGGCCTGGATCTGGCCCGGAGTTACCCCGGCGTGGAGGCGACGATCCGGGAAACCGCGGAGCAGGATGCCTCAGGCGGCTCTGCGGGGCGCACGAAAAGCGTCCCGTAGGGGATTTGAACCCCTGTTACCAGGATGAGAACCTGGCGTCCTAGGCCGGCTAGACGAACGGGACGTGCGGCTGATTCGCGTTGGGACTGGAGTGTATTCCCCGGGAGAAGCGAATCAACGTCCCGCCGGCCGGTCCGGGCATTCGGGCCGGAGGCGAGCATCGCGGCGCGTCCTCGCTGGTATGATTGTCGAACCCTGCGCAACTGGTGGGCGCGGATCACATCTTCACCTCGTCCGGACGGATCGAGCGATCGATCCGCCGCTGCGGCATCGGCCGCGAAGGAGCATGACACCGTGACTCGACGCATTCTTTCCTGCAGCGCGGCGCCGCTGGCGCTTGGCGCGGCCTTTGTCCTCGGATTCGCCACGGCGGCCGAGGCGAGCGACTTTCCCCCCTTCGACAAGGTCTCCGAGGGCTACCGCAAAGTGATCTCGACGGCGGACGGCGCCGAGTCGATGTACACGCTCTACCGCAACGACAAGGAAAACCAGCTCCTCGCCGAACTGCCGCGCAACTTTGAGGGCCGGCGCTTTTTCGCCGCCGTCTCGATCGCCGGCGGCAGTTCCTTCACCGGCTGGCAGTGGAACGAACTCTACTGCTACTGGCGGCGCATCAACGATGAACTCGTGCTCATGCAGCCCGAACTCCAGTACCAGGCGCGCGGCGACAGCGAGATCAAGTCCTCCGTCGTGCGGACGTACTCCGACCGCGTGCTGCTCTCGGTGCCGATCGTGACGATGGGGCCGAACGGCGGGCCGATCATCGATCTTGACGCGTTGCTCGTGGGGCAGTCGGGGCGCTTTGCGCTGCCGCTCAATCCGCGCCTCACGACGATCGAGAACTGCAAAGCGTTCCCCGAGAACATCGAACTCTCCTTTGAGGGCCCCGGTCCGGACGGCCGCCTCACGCAGATCTACTACTCTCTGAGCACGATCCCGCGCACCGACTACCAGCCGCGCGAGGCGGACGAGCGCATCGGCTACTTCATGACCGTCTTCAAGGATTTCTCCAAGGACAGCACCGACGGCAAGCAGTTCGTGCGCTACATCAACCGCTGGAACGTGAAGAAGCGCGATGCCTCGCTGGCGCTGAGCCCGCCGGAGAAGCCCATCATCTTCTACGTCGAGCACACCGTGCCCGTGAAGTACCGCCGCTACGTCCGCGATGGCATCCTTGAGTGGAACAAGGCGTACCGCGAGATCGGCATCGACGGCGCGATCGAGGTGCGCCAGCAGGACGCCAAGACCGGCGCCTACATGGACCTCGATCCCGAGGACGTGCGCTACAACTTCATCCGCTGGATCACCTCGGAGTCGGCCTTTGCGATGGGGCCGAGCCGGGCCAATCCGGAGACGGGCGAGATCCTCGATGCGGACATCATCTTCGACGACTCGATGATCCGCTACTACGCCCTCAACTACCGGCAGATGATCGCGGAGATTCCCAAGGAGGAAGCGACGCCGGAGGCGATGGAGTGGCTCCGTCGCCACCCGCACTGGGATCCCGCCGCGTACCTGCGGCCCCAAACCGACGCGGGCGCGCACTCGCCTTCCGGATTGCCGCAGGGCGACGAATCCGGCGTGATGTTCGCCGAGGACGACTCCAACCCCGGCTCGCTGCTGGCGCGCATTGTCCAGAAGAACCGCCGCTGCGACATGGCCCTGGGCAAGGCGCACCAGATGAACCTCGCCCGGCTCGCCGTCGCGGTCCGGATGAACCCGACGGCCTACAGCGATAAGGATCTGATCGACGGCCTGCCGGAGAAGTTCGTCGCGCAGGTCATCAAGGAGATCGTCGCCCACGAGGTCGGCCACACGCTCGGCCTGCGTCACAACTTCAAGGCCTCGACCTGGAAGAACCTCGAAGAGATCAACCAGGGCGTCGGGGAGGCGCAGGTCGCTTCGGTCATGGACTACAACCCCCTCAACCTCGCCCCTGAAGGCCAGGAACAGGGAGACTGGGTCACCCCGGTCATCGGCCCCTACGACTACTGGGCGATCGAGTACGGCTACACCCCCGAGGAAAAGAAACTTCCGGAGATCGCCTCCCGCGTTGCCGAGGCGGGGCTGCAGTACGGCACTGACGAAGACGCCTCCGGCCCAGACCCGCTCGTGCGCCGCTTCGACCTCGGCGCCGATCCGATCGATTATGGACGGCGGCAGATCGAACTGGTTCGACGGCTGCGCGGCGAGTTGCTCGACCGCGCCGTCGGGAAGGGCGAGCCGTGGTATCCCGCCCGCCAGTACTTCAACATGCTCCTCTACCAGCAGGCCGGCGCCGTGAGCATGGTCAACCGCTACGTCGGCGGAACCTACGTCAACCGCGACCGCAAGGGCGATCCCAACGCCCGCCCGCCGATGATTCCCGTCGAGGCGGTCCGCCAGCGCGAGGCCTTCAAGTTCGTCGTCGAGAACGCGTTCCGGGACGAGGCGTTCGGCCTCACGCCGGAACTGCTCACCTACCTCGCGACCGACAAGCAGAGCCACTGGGACAACTACTCCGAGTCGCCGGAGTTCCCCGTGCATGACACCATCATGGGCGTGCAGCGCGGCGTGCTCTTTCAGATGATGAACCCGACGGTTCTGCGCCGCGTGCATGACAACGAGTTCCTCCTGCCCGAGGGGGAGGACGCCTTCACGCTTCCGGAACTGCTCAACGGGCTGAGCGGGGAGATCTGGGGCGAAGTGCTCGCCTCCGACGCGGCTAACGGCAAGTACACGAACCGCAAGCCCATGATCTCCTCCCTTCGGCGCAATCTCCAGCGCGAGTACATCACCAACCTCATCGACCTCAACGAGGCCTCCGGCTCGTGGGGCCCGCCCCGGGCCGTGCAGGCGCTGGCGATGGAGTGGATGGTCAACCTGCGCGACCGTATCGGCAAGGTGCTCGACGGCAACAACGTCCGCAACCTCGACGACTACACGCGCACCCATCTCAAGGAGTGCCAGGCGCGGCTCGCGGCCGCGATCGACGCTGTCAAGACCTACTCGGGCAACTGAGCGACGAGCAGGCGATCATGTTGATTCCGCACGGGCGAGGGCCTTCCCTCGCCCGTGTTTGCATTTCCGGTGCGCGATGAGCCGCTTGCGGCTTCGCGAGTTGCCTTCTCTTCTCGCCCCGCAATGTGGGACGCGCTCCGGTTTACCCGCTATATTGACGGCGCCACACCACACGGAGGACATCCCCATGAACCACCACGACGGCTCATCCCTCACCCGCCGCGACTTTGTTCGCACCACCGCCGGGCTGACCGCGGCCGCGATCGTTCCTTCGGCCGCGTGGGCGGCAGCGAACGCCCACGTCGCCGGCTCGGACGCCATCCGCATCGGCGTGATCGGCTGCGGCGGGCGCGGGACCGGCGCTGCGTATGACGCGCTCAACGCCTCGCCTGACACCCGCATCGTCGCGCTCGCCGACGTCTTCGCTGATCGCTTGAGCAGCAGCCGCAATCACCTCGCCAAGCACGAACGTGGCAAGGTTGATGATGCGAACTGCTACGTCGGCTGGGATGCGTACCGGCAACTGCTCAGCGGGGCCGAGGTGGAGATGGTCATCCTCGCCACGCCGCCGCACTTCCGCCCGATCCACCTCGAGGCGGCGATCAAGGCAGGCAAGCACGTCTTCATGGAGAAGCCCGTCGCCGTCGATGGGCCGGGCATCCGCAAAGTGATCGCGGCGGGCGAGGCGGCGACGCAGCGCAACCTCTCTATCGTCGCGGGCACGCAGCGGCGCCACGAGGCCTGCTACCTCGCCGCGATGCAGCGGCTGCGCGACGGCGCCATCGGGACGATCACTGCCGCGCGCTGCTACTGGAACCAGGGCGGCCTGTGGGTGAACGAACGCAAGCCCGAATGGTCGGACATGGAGAACCAGTTGCGCAACTGGCTCTACTACACCTGGCTCAGCGGCGACCACATCGTCGAGCAGCACGTGCATAACCTCGACGTCGTCAACTGGGCCATGGGCGGCCATCCCATCAAGGCGATGGGTATGGGCGGACGCCAGGTGCGCACGCAACCGCAGTTCGGCCACATCTTCGACCACTTCGCGGTCGAGTACGAATACCCCAACGGGGCGTTCCTCCAAAGCATGTGCCGACAGATCGACAACTGCGCCGGCCGCGTCGAAGAGATCATCCACGGCACGGAAGGGCGGATGCGCACGCACTCCGGCCACGCCGAGATGAGCGGCCGCAGCGAGTGGCGCTACGAGAGCGACAACCCGAATCCCTACGTGCAGGAACACATCGATCTCCTCGCGAGCATCCGCGACGGCGCGGGGTTGAATGAAGCGCAGACGGTGGCGGAAGCGACGCTCACCGCCATCATGGGCCGCATGAGCGCCTACACCGGAAAGGAAGTGACGTGGGAGCAGGCACTGAACTCGAAGGAGGATCTGAGTCCTCCGGCGTACGAGTTCGGCCCGCTGCCGACGCCGCCGGTCGCGACGCCGGGGAGGACGCCGCTGGTGTGAGGACGGCGCTGCGCGCCGACGCACCCCACGATTCGCTCGAAGACTCGCTCATCGTGGGCGTAAAGTGAAGTGTGTTGAACGCCCACGATGAGGCTCTGCGAATCGTGGGGTGAATCAAAGACAAGGACACGACCATGATGCGACGCGACTTCGTGAAACTGGCGGCGGCGAGTGCGGCAGCGACCGGGGCGGCATGGCCGGCCGCTTCGCGCGGCTCCGCCGAATCCGCAGGCGCTTCCAAGGCGAGTTCGGCACACGGCCGCGGCGCGCCCTTCAAACTCAAGTACGCCCCGCACTTCGGCATGTTCCGCCATCACGGCGGCGATGACGACGTCGATCAACTCAAGTTCGCCGCCGACGAAGGCTTCACCGCGTGGGAAGACAACGGCATGGCCGGCCGCAGCGTTGAAGAACAGGAGCGCCTCGCCAGGGCCATGTCCGACCTCGGCATCGCGATGGGCGTCTTCGTCGTCAACATGGACACCGCGTGGGGAGCAACGCTTTCGAGCGGCGCTGCCGACGCCCGCGACAAGTTCGTCGAAGCCTGCCGCAAGGCCGTCGATGTCGCCAAACGCGTCAACGCGAAATGGATGACCGTCGTGCCCGGCACGTACACCCAGCGCCTCTCGCTCGACTACCAGACCGCCAACGTCATCGACTGCCTGCGCCGCGGCGCGGAGATCTTCGAACCGCATGGCCTCGTGATGGTCCTCGAGCCGCTCAATCCCTGGCGCGACCATCCCAACATGTTTCTGACGACCATCGGGCAGGGCTACCAGATCTGCCGCGCCGTCAACAGTCCCGCGTGCAAGATCCTCGATGACCTCTACCACCAGCAGATCACCGAGGGCAATCTCATTCCCAACATCGACCGCGCGTGGGAGGAGATCGCCTACTTCCAGGTCGGCGACAACCCCGGCCGCAACGAGCCGACCACCGGCGAGATCAACTACCGCAACGTCTTTGCGCACATTCACCGCAGGGGCTTCACGGGCATCGTCGGCATGGAGCACGGCAACAGCCGCGGCGGCAAGGAAGGCGAGCGCGCCGTCATCGACGCCTACCGCGCCTGCGATGATTTTGGAGGCTGACGCCCATGCCCTCGCGAATCGCGCCGATGATCGCGCTCATGCTGCTGCTCGCCTCCGCATCAATTGCGCCGGCAGCGCCGCCGGAGGAGGCGGACGATCGGCTGGACTGGTGGCGCGAGGCGCGTTTCGGCCTGTTCATTCACTGGGGCCTCTACGCCATCCCGGCCGGCGAGTGGAACGGCGAGGCCGTCCCCGGCGTGGGCGAGTGGATCATGTACCACGGGAAGATTCCGCCGGCGGAGTACGCCTCGCTGGTGCCGCAGTTCAATCCCGTGAAGTTTGATGCCGACGAGTGGTGCCGCATCGCCGCCGACGCGGGCATGAAGTATCTCGTCATCACCACCAAGCACCACGACGGCTTCTGCCTCTTCGACTCGCAGCACACTGACTTCGACATCATGGCCACGCCCTTCAAGCGCGACATCATGCGCGAGATCAGCGCCGCCTGCCGCAGGCACGGCCTGCGCATCGGCTGGTACCACTCCATCTGGGACTGGTCGCACCCCGACGCCTCGGGACAGCGCTTCGACGAGTACGCGAAAGTGCTCAAGGCGCAGGTGGATGAACTGCTGACCAACTACGGCCCGATCGACATCATGTGGTTCGACGGCGAATGGATCCCCGAGTGGACGGAGGAGAAGGGCCGCGACCTCTACGAGCACATCCGCACGGTCGCGCCGCGCGTCATTATCAACAATCGCGTCGGCAAAGGACGCGGCGGCATGGCCGGCCTGCACAACCCCGAGAAGAACGTCGGCGACTTCGGCACGCCCGAGCAGGAGATCCCCGGCCGCGGCATTCCCGGCTATGACTGGGAAACCTGCATGACCATGAACGACACCTGGGGGTTCCGCCGCGACGATCATAACTGGAAATCGGCGCCGACTCTCGTCCGCCATCTCATCGACACCGCGAGCAAGGGCGGCAACTACCTCCTCAACGTCGGACCGACTGCGGAGGGGCTCATCCCGGAGGAGAGCGTCGAGCGCCTCGCCGCCGTCGGCGCCTGGCTGCGCGTGCACGGCGAGAGCATTTACGGCACGCAGGCCGGCCCCTTCAAGCGACTCGAATGGGGCCGCTGCACGCGCAAGGGGAATCGACTCTACCTGCATGTCTTCAACTGGCCGGCCGATGGAGTCCTGCTCGTTCCGGGACTCGTGAACGAAGTCGCCGAAGCGCGCCTGCTCGACGCAGCGGTTCCGGGCCGCATCGAGACAGCGCAGCGCGATGAGGCGCTGCTCATCCGCCTTCCTTCGCGTCCGGCCGGAGAGATGCCCACGGTGGTCGTCCTGGACCTCGTCGGCGAGCCGCGCGTCGTTCGTGTTCCGATCCGCCAGCAGCGCGATGGTTCCGTGCTGCTCCGCGCCATTGACGCCGATGTCGTCGGCCACACCGCCCGCTACGAGTCGGGAAACGGCAAGGACAACATCGGCTTCTGGACCGAACCTTCCGACGCCGTTGCCTGGGAGTTTCTCCTGGAGACGCCCGGACGTTTCGCCGTAACGATCTCGCAGGCATGTCCGGCGGCCACGGCCGGCACACAAATCCGCATGACGATCGGCGCTGAGGAACTTGTCGCCGAGGTCCGCCCGACCGACGGGTGGTCCGACTTCGTCGAGGTCGTCCTTGGCGAGGTCGAACTCGACACGGCGGGCGCCTGCGTCGTCCGCGTCGAGGCGCTCACGAGCCCGCCGTTGGCGGTGATGAACCTGCGGAGCATCGCACTCAAGCCGCTGCCGGCGCGCTGAAGACTTCAGCGCATGGGCGTTTGGGGGTCGGAGGCCGCACACTTATCGCTGCGGGCAAACTCCCGAGGCGGTCGTGCCGGAAATGACCATGCATCCCCCGGATCGGGCCACCCGATGATGGAGGCGGAAGCGATGATCGCGCCTCGACGTGCTGCGGGCCGGGCCGATGATGGCGCCGCCCGTCTCCACATCGTCATTTGATCATGCATTGTGCGGACGTGGCCGGGCGCGGCCCGACGGGAGCCTCTGGAGCGGGACGAGTCCATGACTGATTCAGCCGCCGGACTTCAGAATCGACATGAGCAGGTCGTGCCGGGACCGCAGGTGGGCGTGCCCCCGCGCCCGCACCAGCACCGGCTGTTTGCAACGGGACCGCAGGGTCATGCTTCCCAGATTCGCACGCTCGTCAACAACCTCCCCGGCGCCGTGTATCGGTGTTCGATCGACGAATCCTGGACCATGCACTTCCTCAGCGAAGAGGTGGAGGAGATTACCGGATACGCCGCGATCGAGTTCATTGGCAACCGTCGGCGGTCGTTCGTCGATCTCATTGATCCGGAGGATGACGCCCGCAATCGCGGCATCGTCGAGCGCTGCATCCAGTCGAACATGCCCTTTCAGATCGAATACCGCATTCGGCATGCGGATGGAACGATCCGCTGGGTGCACGAGAAGGGGCAGGCCTGGTACGACGATCAGGGGAGGGCGAAGTTCCTCGACGGCGTGATCATCGACGTGACGGCGCATCACCAGGCGCAGGAAGAGATTCGTCTCGCCTGGGAGTTTCTCCGCGCGTCGATCGACTCCTTCGCCAGCCAGGTCGCCATTCTCGACGAGGCCGGCCGTATTGTGATGGTGAACCAGGCGTGGCGCAACCTGGGGATGAGCAGCGGACTGAGCGAGGAGCAGGTGAACGAGGCGATCGGCCGCGACTACCTCGACGTCTGCCGGGCGATGCGGAGATCGGACTCCCCCGAGGCCCGGCGCATCGCCGATGGCATCGGCGCGGTGCTCACCGGCCGTGAACGGCTCTTCACGACGGAATTCGCCTGCCACGCGTCGCGGACGCCGCGCTGGGTGCTCTGCCGCGTGACCCGCTTCCTGCACCAGGATCGCGCCTGGGCGACCGTCGTCCACGTGGACATCACGGAGCGGCGCCTCGCGGAAGAAGCGCTGCGCGTGAGCGAAGAGCGGCTGGCGCTGGCCGTTCGCGGCGCGTCGTTGTTCGTCTGGGACTGGACTCTCGCGCCTTGCGAGTCGTGGCAGGCGCCGGGACTGCGCGAGGCGCTGGGCTACGACGCCGATCAATCTGCGTCGATCGCGTGGTTTTACAGTCTCGTGCACCACGAGGACCGGACGCGCGTGCGGCGGGCCGTGCGCCGCTGCCTCCTGCAGGGACATGCGCCGGATATCGAGATGCGGCTGCGGCTGGCGACGGGCGAGTATCGCTGGTTCCACGCCGCCGGCAGCGTCGTGCGCGAAGCCGACGGTCGTCCCGTGCGCCTCTCCGGGACGATTCAGGATGTCGATGACCGCAAGCGGGCCGAAGAGATCGAGAGCGAGCGCAACCACCTGCGCGAGGCCGTCGAAGCAATGCGCCAGGTTCTCGGCGTGGTCGGGCACGAGTTGCGCACCCCTCTGGCCGCGCTCCGCGCCATGACCGAACTCCTGCTCGATCCGGGCGCCGCCGCGACGCCGATCGCGGGAATGATGCCGGCGATCCACAACGAGATCATCCGCATGGCCGAGATGGTCAACAACATGCTCGACGCCGCGCGCCTCCAGAGCGGGATGGCGGAATGGCGTTGGACCGAGTTCGCCCTGCGCGACGTCTGCGAGGCCGCTCTCGCGGTCGTGCGGCCGCTCACGGCCGGCGATCGCGTGGCGATCCGCCTCGACCTGCCCGACGAGGAGCTGCGCATGAAGGGCGACGCGGATGCCGTGCGCCGCCTGCTCATCAACCTCATGCACAACGCCCTCAAGCACACCGACGAGGGAAGCGTAACGCTCCGCGCCGCGGCCGGGCACGAAAACGGGGAGCCGGTGATTGAACTCGAAGTGCGCGACACCGGGCGCGGCATCGCGCCCGAACTGCTCCCGCGCCTCGGAGAGGCCTTCGCGCTCAACTCGGGCTCGATCGGCTCCGACTATGTGCAGGGCAGCGGCCTCGGCCTGGCCATCTGCCGATGCATCGCCGCCGCCCACGACGGACGGATTGTCCTCCGGTCCAGCCGGGGCCAGGGAACCTCCATTCTGATCCGGCTCGCCGCCGATCGCAGCGAACCCGTTCTCGGCCGGTCCGTCCGGATTGTAATCGAAGGATCAACCACATGAGCGGATCTGGAATGGCCTTGCACCCTCAGCACGCCTCCCGATGCGCCGCGATTCCTCCGTGAGGCGCGAGTCGGCGTCGGCCGCTTCCTCGTGATCGCCCCATTTCGCCTCGGGCGGCCTCCTTTCGCCATGCCTGCGAACCGCCGGGCGGCGGGATCACGAGGAAGCGCCGCGCCCTCGCCTCGACCGCCGCCGACAGCCTGTTCGGGCGAGGATTGGCGTTCGTTCGGGTTGTGGTCAAAGTGGTACCACTATTTCTTCTTTGATTCCTCCTTCGCCGGCTTGCCCGCCCGCGATCCGATGGGAGAATCGAAGAGCGGTCGCAGGCCGCCCGCGATGGCGGCTGGACCCAGTGATCGCGCGCCAGGCTCAGCCCAAAGGCCGGAGCGGGCCGGGCGCGCGACCGGAGTCCGACCATGGCCAAGCAACCAGCGCTGGTCTGGATTGTGGATGATGATGAGCCGGTGCGCGATGCCGTTTCCGCCATCCTCAGGCATGCCTCGCTTGAGACGCGCGAGTTCGACAGCGGGCAGTCGTTTCTTCGCGAGTTTGATTCATCGAGGCACGGCTGTGCCGTGTTCGACCTCCGCCTGCCTGACATGAGCGGTCTGGAACTGCTCGAAACCCTGCGCCGGCAGGACGATGAGACACCCGTGATCTTCCTGAGCGGGTACGGCGACATCGCGACCGCGACGCGCGCCATGCGCCTCGGTGCGATCGACTTCATCGAGAAGCGAACCGCCGCCGAGGCCCTCCTGCCGCGAGTTCGCGAGGCGCTGGCCATCGACCGGCGCCGACGGACGACGCGCGATGAGATCGGCGATCTCCTTCGGCGGTACGAGTTGCTCACGCCGCGCGAGCGGGAGTTGCTCGAACTCGTGGTGGCGGGCCGGCTGAGCAAGGAGATCGCGGCATCGCTGCGCATCTCCGAGCGCACCGTCGCGAATCACCGCGCCAACCTGATTCAGAAAATGGGAGCAGTGAACACCGCGGATCTCGTGCGGATGGCGGTGCGCGTGCGTCAGAGGTCGGGGGGGTCCGCGTCCTGAGCCGGCCTTCGGTCGCCGCGGTGTGTCCGCCGGAGAGCCGAGCGCTGCCGCGGCGCCGCCGTCGAGCACGCCGCCCGCGCCTCACGCCTCATCGTGATCATCGAGCGGGATGAGCGAGACGGTGAGGGCGTAGGCTCTTTTCGGTGCGCCCTCCGGGGCTGTTCTCTTCTCCCGGCCGGCGCGCCGCGCCGAGGCGTGCGTGGCGAAGAGAGCGCCCATCTCTTCGAGCAGTTCGTAGAAGCGGCCGAGATCCTCATCACGCAGCCGTCCGCGCTGGCGCCGCACGTAGATGTTCTCGCGCCGGCCGACACGCCGCACCAGGCCCTGCGCCAGCGCATCTCGGTAGTTCCGCTCGGTCAGTTTCAGGACGGTGCTGTTGAACCGCAGGAGCGTGCGGCGCTGGTCTTCCGCGGTGTCGCCGCTGCCCGCGAGGCGGAAATGGTCGCTGACGAGTTCGTAGATGGCCTCATCGCGCTTGCCGGCCTTGCGGCTTCCCGATTGCCGAAGCAGCCCGACCTTGACCATGATCTCGAGGTGGTAGTAGAGCGACTGGGGAGACCGGCCCAGTTCGCGGGCGAGTTCCGCAACGCTGCACGGACCGATATCCGACATGGCATCGACGATCTCCAGCCGCGCGGGCGACTCGGTGATCGCCTCGCGCTGCCGGGCGTTGAGAATCACGATCTTCCGGCGGCGCCTGGGCATACGCCAGTTTCGCGGGCCGAACCCCGGGGTCAATCCCCGCGGCGTTCAGAACCCGGCTGTTTTTTGATTCAAATTTGACCTCCAATTTGAACAATGCGGAACCTCGGCTATACTTCTTCCGTATGAAGCGGGTGAAGCCGGCCCCGCGCCGGGTCGTTTCCCGGGCGGGCCGGATCCACGTCGATTCGCCGGACGGGGCGGCCGGCGGGCCGGCGCACCCCCCTCGATCCGCCCGGGACCGTCAAGGAGAAACTCAGATGAAGACCTCAACTCGGCAGACTCTCTTCGGACTCGCCGCCGCCGGACTCTGCACCGCCGTCGCCCTCGGCGCCCTCATCCGCATCACGGAGAACTTCGAGAACATCCAGCCCCACGAAGACCCCCAGCGCGGCTGGACGTTCAACTCCGGCGACGAGGGCATCGCCGAGCGCAACGGCAACCACTACCTCCGCACCTCAACCGACACGTGGGGGGTGACCCTGAGCACGAAGACCGACGGCTCCAACCGCCTCGTGGGCAACCGCGACTACCGCCGCGAAGGCGTCGCCGGCTTTGAGATCACCACCGCCGGCACCGCCGACTTCAACACCGTGCGCGACATGAGCATCTCGCTCGTGAACGACAACGGGACGCCGGGCGACTGGTCGGATGACTTCGGCTTCTATCACGTCACGGGGCAGATGATGCGCTTCGACGGATCACCGCGGACGTTCCGCTACGTCGTGCCGAGCCAGCACACGGGGAGCACGCCCACCGGCTGGGTGGCGTGGTCGATCGGGCCGAACTCGCCCACGGAGTTCACCTGGGACCAGGTCATCACGGACGTGGATGAACTCAACTTCCACTATTACCACCCGGAGAATTTCTACATCTTCCAGTTCCATCACGTCGGCGTGGACAACATCCGCACCGTCATCAACACCGACTGGCGCTGAGCACGGCCCCCGCCGCAGCGCCGGTTGCGTATCTTCCCCCGCTTCCGAAGCCCATGTTCACTGAACATGGGCTTCGGCGCTTCTGGTCACGCGCGATTGCGATAGAGGGTCTCGTCCACGACGCGCGCCATGGCCTGATGGTCCAGATCGCCGCCGAGAAACGCGTTCAGCCGCGCCGCGCCCTCCGCCGGGTGCGCGATCATCTCGTGGTACTGGACGTCGAGCGTGCGGATGTTCGGCTGGCGGGCGAGCCACTGGTCCACCATGTCCAGGTGCTTGCGGAGGAGCGAGAGCACCTCCTCATCGCTGACCTTGTTCGGATCTTCGCCGCGTCGGAGGAGCATCTTCTTCTGCGACTCGATGCTCTCCTCGAGCCGCCGCCGCATGAAGATGACACGGTATTCGAAGTGGGAGGGGAGGTGGCGGAGGAGGGCGGAGATCACCTTGACGGACTTGCCGACCGCGTCGGCCACCCAGGCGGTATCGCCCTTGTCCAGCGCCTTGACGCGTTCAAACTCGTAGTAGCCCTTGGGGTTGTCCTCGTCGGCGGTGCGGATGTTGTCGATGATCGGCGGGATGCCCCCGGCGTCGAGCATCTTCATCATCATCGACGTGCCGGAGCGCGGCAGGCCGGAAACGACTGTGACGAAGGGACGCGCGGGCGGAGCAGCCTTGCGGCCCAACAGGCGCTTGAGAATCGACATGGAGCAGTCCGGAGAACGCGTGGAGGAACGACTCACCGGCCGGCCAATCCGTCCGGCACGGCCCGGATCGTAGTCCGCGCCTGGGCTGCCGTCGCCGCAATCGCTCAGAGACATCGACGATTTGACGGCGCTACTTGCTCTGCGCGCCCCGGTCCAGCTGCGCCCAGATCTGGCCGCGCGGCCAGTTCTCGGTGGCATGGTCGGGGAGCATGCTGTAAAGGCGCTGCCGCTCGTCGGTCATCCACGCCACGCTCAGGTCGTTCATGAGGAGGTTTGACCCGGTCAGGTGGCTGAAATCGCTCTTGGTCCGCAGGCCGTCCGCGAGGATGGAGATGCCGGCGGGATTCTCCGCATGGATCGTGTCCCGGTCGTGCCGGTCGATCGGGTCCGACGGGAGGGTCGAAAAGTTGAGGATGCCCCGGTAGTGATAGTTGCCGAAGAGCTGATCCCGGCTGTGACGGTTCCAGAGATTCTGGTAGCGCTCGAAGGGATGATCGCCCGTGTGCGAAGGGCAGTAGTAGGCGCCGGGGTCTGACAGGTAGGCTTTCGAGTAGAGGCGGCCGATGCCGTCCCACGTGTCGCCCCAGGTGCCGCGGTTGAGGATCATCATGTCCTGCGGCCGCGCCTCGCGCCGCTGATTCCCGGAGTAGAACGAGTTGGGGAAGCGATTGCGATTCTCCCGCGCGAACGACTCGAGCGCGATGGCGATCTGGTGCATGTTGCTCGCGCAGCCGACTCGCCGCGCCGACTCGCGCAGCCGCGCAAAGGCCGGCAGGAGCAGGGCGATGAGCATCCACGTCACGCCGAGCACGACGAGCAGTTCGAGCAGCGAGAACCCGCGGCGCCTCGCCTGCGGGCAGGCGCGAGTAAACACTGCGCTGCACTCGCAGCACGCTCGTTCCGATCTGGGTGTACCCCTGGCCACGGGTGGACTCCACTAGCGTCCTTCACCGATTAGTGTATCACGAACCGGGCGGGAACCACCTCAAATCTCCCCGGAATGCACATTTTGTCGTTTTTTCTGCAACCAGCCGGGGACCGCCCGCATCGGGTGCGTCTCGATCAAAATCCTGCAACCGCAACCCCTTAGCGTGCGGAAAGAGGGGTGGCAGGGTCGATTCCCTGCTAGGATCATGGTGCCATGCACGACGACTGGTCACTCATGCAGCGCGTCGCTGAAGGGGACCGCGCAGCGGTCGCGGAGTTATACGACCGTTTTGCAAGTCTCGTCTACAGAATGGCTTACCAGTTGCTCCCGACCAAGAGCGACGCCGAAGACGCCGTTCAGGAGGTGTTTGTACGTCTCTGGCAGAGTGCCGGGCACTTCGATCCGAACCGGGCCTCGCTCGTGACCTGGGTCATGCTCATTACCCGCCGATACCTGGTGGACCAGTTGCGGCGGCTCAAGGTTCGGCCCCGGTTTGCCGGGTTCGATGAGCACTGGTCCGCGGAAGACGATCTGGCCGTTGCCCCCGGGACGGGGATGCAGCGGCGCGAACGCGGCGAGCGGCTGCGGGAACGAATCGCCGCCCTCCCCGACCTGCAGCGCCAGGTCGTCGAGCGGGCGTACCTCGGAGGGAAGACCTTGCGTGAAATCGGGCAGGAGCTCAACAAACCACTTGGAACGGTGAAATCAGCCTTGAGTCGGGCGCTGGCGGTACTGCGGGAACGCATACCGAGTGAAGAAGGTATCGCATGAGATTCTCACGAGACGAACTGATCGAATTGGCGGGGCGGGATGCCCTTGGCATTCTTGACCCGGACGAGAAGGAGGCGTTCGACGCCGCGTTCCGTCGCGCCGAGGCGGAACTGCGCGACGAGATTCGCGAGGTGCAGCAGTCGGTGGCGCTGCTCGTTGACGCGGCGCCGGTGCCGGATCCTGATGAGGAACTGCGCCAGCGTGTGCTCTCCCGAGTGGATGAGTGCATCGAGCAGGTGCCGCCGCCCTCGCTCAAGGGGCGCGTGCTGCGCAATGTCGAGGAACTGGTCAAGCAGGACCTGGAGGGAAGCCTCCAGATCGCCGTCGGCCGCGAAGCGCCGCTGCCCGGCCGGCACGAGTGGATCGAGCGCTTCGCCGCCGGCCGCGTCTCGCCCATGTGGCGCATCGCCGCCCTCATCCTCCTCACCGTCTCCCTCGGACTCGCCTGGCTCGCGCTGGACGCCTATTCGAACGCCATGCGGCTTGCCGATCGCGTCGCGACGAACCGCATTGAGGAGATTCTGCGCATCCAGTTCAAGCAGTTGCCCGAGGACTACTGGTTCAATCCGGAGTCGCGCCTCGCGACCTTCAACGTCGTCTCGACCGATTTCAAGGGACGGGCCATGCTCGCGGTGCTCAACTCCCAGGATCGCGGATTCCTGGCGGCGATCAACATGCCCGAGTCCGCCGACCCCTATCGGCTCAAGATGGGACTGGGTGATGACCCGGCTCAGGCCCGCACCGTCGTCGAGTTCTACTCGAAGGACGGCACCTGCGCGGTCCCGATTTCCCTCGGCGCCCTGGACGTCACTCACGCCAAGTGGTGGATCATGGGGCCGAGCGCCAGCGGCGAGGGGACGGAGACGGCGCTGCTTCAGATCGTCCCGTAACTCGCGCTGCCGCTTTCATACCGCATTCCGTCGAAGTCCTCGCCGATGAGCGAGGACTTCGGTGTATAATGGGCGGTTTGAGGAGGGGCTGCATGCAACGCGCATTCTGGGTCTTTGCCGCGCTGGGCATGACAAGCGCCGCGGCGAGCGGCGACATCATTCAACTGGGCGCGAGCCGCGACAACACACTCTACGAGGACTTCCGCGGCGCCTGGAGCAACGGGGCCGGCTCGTACATGTTCGCCGGCTCGACGGCGGGATGGGCGTACCGCCGCGCCCTCATTGCTTTCGACGTGGCCGGCTCGCTGCCTCGCGGCTCAACGATCGTCGCCGCATCGCTGCGTATGCACATGTCCAAGACCATCTCCGGCAACCAGAGCATCAGCCTCCACCGGCTGCTCTCGGACTGGGGCGAGGGAGCGTCCAACGCGCCCGGTGAAGAGGGAGAGGGCGCGCCGTCGCAGCCCGGCGACGCCACGTGGATCCACACGTTTTACGACACGCAGCACTGGACCACGCCGGGAGGCGATTTCCTTGCCGCCCCGAGCGCCGCAGCCATCGTCGGCGGCGTCGGCTTCTACACCTGGCAGAGCACCCCCGATCTTGCCGCGGACGTGCAGGCCTGGCTCGACCACCCGGAGCAGGCGTTCGGCTGGCTCATCCTCGGCAATGAATCCACATGGACGACGGCCAAGCGGTTCGACACGCGCGAGAACGGCGTGATTGAGTTCCGACCCCTGCTCACCATCGAGTACATTCCCGTGCCCGCTCCGGGGGGGATCGCGCTGCTCGCCCTCGGCGGCCTGTGCTTCAGATGCGGCCTTCGATCGCGGCCGCGTTGAACGCTTCCGGGGCGGCGACCTATACTTCGCCGGATGACACCCACTGTCTGATCCAGCCCGCGACGGACCGGCCAGGCGCATCGACGTGCATGCACGCCGAGGAAGCGCTCGTGCCGTTTGCGTTGCGCGCCCGGCCTCGCGCGAGATCGAGGCTGCGGGCGATGGGCTGGCGCCCCGACATCTCTTCGCTCACGAGAGTTCGCGCGGCTGAGGTCGGCCGCGTCGGGGATTCGATCATCCATGTCACGAAAGTCGCGCCCCGAAGGGGGCTTCACCTGCATTCGTTGTCGCCACGCGGTCGGAGCGCAGGCGTGCGGCACGGCGCACCGCAACCACTGTCCGGCATGCCTGTGGTCGAGGCACGTTGACGAGGAAGTGGGGGACCGGCGCTGCGCCTGCCGCAGTCCGATGGAGCCCATTGCCCTGGAGGTGCGGCGGGACGGAGAGTGGGCCGTCGTCCACCGCTGCACCGGGTGCGGGACGCTTCGCACCAATCGCGTCGCCGGCGACGATCATGTTCTCGCGCTGCTCGCGCTGGCGCTTCGGCCGCTCGCCAATCCGGCCTTCCCGCTCGATCATCTCGATCCGTCCCGGCCCCGCGTCTGACGGGGGTCGGACGAGACGCCGGCGCGGTTCACGTTATACTTGCCGCCCTGCCGCGAGGATCCGCTCGGAAGGGCGGCGCGGTCGGGACCAGAATTGAACGAACCGGGAGATCGTCCATGACTGCACCTTCGCTGACGCCCGACCGGATACTCGGGCTCGGCCTTTCTTTCTGGAATGCCCGCACGCTGCTCAGCGCCGTGGAGATCGGCCTGTTCACGGGGCTGGCCAGCGGACCTGCTGATCTCGAGACCATTCGCGCACGACACCAGTTGCATCCGCGCAGCGTTCGCGACTTCCTCGATGCGCTCGTGGCGATGGGGATGCTCGAACGTCGCGACGGCGTCTACTCCAACACGCCTGAGTCCGGCCTCTTCCTCGATCGCGCCAAGCCGACCTACGTCGGCGGCCTGCTCGACATGTGCAGCCGGCGTCTCTATGGCTGCTGGGATCACCTCACCGAAGCCCTGCGCACGGGCCAGCAGCAGAACGTGAGCAAGGGGACGAATGACATCTTCGGCGCGCTCTACGCGGACGAGTCTCGCCTGCGCGAGTTCCTTTCGGCCATGACCGGCCTGAGCCTGGGTGTGGGCGAGGCGCTGGCCCGGAAGTTCCCGTGGGAGCGGTACCGGACGTTCGCCGACATCGGCGCGGCGCAGGGGGGGGTTCCCGTGTGCATTGCCCGCGCCCATCCGCATCTCATCGGCGTGAACTTCGACCTGCCGGTGGTTGCGCCGGTCTTCAACGAGTACGTTGCGTCGTTCGGCCTCTCGGATCGGCTGGCGTTCCGGGCCGGCGACTTCTTCAAGGACCCGCTTCCCCGCGCGGACGTGATCCTCATGGGCCACATCCTCCATGACTGGGATCTTCCCACCAAGAAGATGCTCATCGCCAAGGCCCACGACGCGCTTCCGGAGGGCGGGTCGTTCATTGTCTTCGAATCGCTCATCGACGACGATCGGCGGAGCAACGCCTTCGGCCTGCTCATGAGCCTGAACATGCTCATCGAGACGCCCGGAGGCTTCGACTACACCGGGGCCGACTGCATCGGCTGGATGCGCGAGGCGGGATTCCGCGACATGCGCGTCGAGCATTTGTGCGGCCCCGACTCGATGGTGGTCGGCCTAAAGTGAGGGGTGCTCGCAGGCACGGGGGCGGCGCCGCCGGCCAAGGGAGGGCACATGGACCGGGACACGCTGCTGCGTCACTGGAATGAGGCGTGGCGCGAAGGACTCTGGGCGGCGCCTTGGAGCCGCGCGCTTGAAGGCCTGACGCCGGCGCAGGCGGCGTGGCGGCCCCAGCCGGAGCGCCACTGCATCTGGCAATGCGTCAACCACATGCTGTTCTGGCGCGAAGTCGCGCTGCGCCGCCTCAGGGGCGAGAAGGTCGAGCAAAGCGAGCGGCAGCGCCGCAACTGGGAGATGCCGCGCGACGCGGACGACTCTTCGCTCGACGCCCTGCGCGCCGCATGGACCCGCTCGCACGAGCAGGTCCGCGCCGCGATCGCCGATGAGCGGAACAGCCTCGAGGATCTTCAGAACGTTGCGTATCACGACAACTACCACGTCGGGCAGATCATGCTCCTGCGCGCGTTGCAGGGCCTGCCGCCGATCGAGTAGGGGTCGGATTCGGCGTCTTCGTGGCGCGGCCGGGGCCGCGCCGACATGAAAGGTCAGGTGCGTCCATGGGATTCCTGCAGGAGTTTCGCGAGTTCGCCGTGAAGGGCAACGTCGTGGACATGGCCGTGGGCATCATCCTCGGCGCCTCGTTCAACAAGATCGTCAATTCAATGGTCAACGACATCATCATGCCGCCCATCGGCATGGCGCTGGGTCGCGTCGAGTTCAAGGACCTTCAGTTCGTCATGAAGGAGGCGAGTGTGGATGAGGCGGGCGTCGAAATTTCGGCCGTCGCCATTCGCTACGGAATGTTCATCAACACGGTGATCGAGTTTCTCATTGTCGCCCTGTCCGTCTTTTTCGTGATCAAGGTGATGAATAAGGTGCTCCGGGCGCGCAGCGCCGCCAGGCCCGCCTGATGGAAGCGAGAACCACCGCCATGCGCAGTCCCTCCGCCGGCGCCGCCCGGTTCCGTCCACTCGCGGCTCTTCTGGCTGCGGCGGCCGTTGTCTGCGGCGGCGCCGCCCTCCGGGCGCAGCCCGACGCCGCGCCGCGCGACCTGGGCGATTCCCTCGAGAAGATCCGCGCCGCCCACGACGTGCCTGCGCTTGCCGTCGCGGCGGTGCGTCGCGGCGAAGTCGCCGCGCAGGGCGCCGCGGGGGCGCGCTGCGCCGGCCGTGATGAGCCGGTCACGATCGACGATCGCTGGCACATCGGCTCCTGCGCCAAGTCGATGACGGCGACACTCGCCGCGCGCCTCGTCGAGGCCGGCGCCATCCGCTGGGAGACCACCATCGCCGAGTCGCTCGGCGCCGTCGAGGTCCTGCGCCATCGAATCCGCGCCGAGTACCACCCCGTAACGCTGCGCCAACTTCTGGCCCACCGCGCCGGACTGCCCGAGGACCGCGAGCCTGATCCCCTGATCTGGCCGCGCATCGTCTCGTTGCGCGGCCCGATGATCGAGCAGCGGCGCGACGTGGCGGCGATCGTCCTCGCCCGCGAGCCGGCGGCACCGCCTGGTTCGGTGATGGCCTACTCCAACTTCGGCTACGTCATCGCCGCTTCCATGCTCGAGCACGCGACCGGCCGGCCGTGGGAGGAACTCATCCGCACGCACCTCTTCGAGCCGCTGCGCCTCGGGACGGCCGGGTTCGGACCTCCCGGTGCGGATGACCAGGAGGGTCAACCGACGCAGCCGCGCGGCCACCGCGCGGCGCCGGGCCGAGCGCATCCCGTCGAACCCGGCACGCCCGGCTGCGACAACCCGCCCGTGCTGCGCCCCGCCGGCGGCGTGCACCTCTCCCTGCGCGACTGGTGCCGGTATGCCTCCGAACATGCCGCAGGCGCCCGCGGGCGCGACACGGCGCTGCTCAAGGCCGAGTCATGGCGCGTCCTGCACGCCGATGAGCATCGACAGGGCTACGCGCTCGGCTGGGGGCTTGGCCAGCGCGAATGGGCCGGCGGAACCGTGCTCACGCACAGCGGCAGCAACGGGCTGTGGATGGCCGTCGTGTGGATCGCGCCGCAGCGCGATCTTGCCGTCGTCGCGGCGACGAACATCGGCGGCGACGCCGCCGCAGCCGCGTGCGACGAAGCCGTCGTGGCGGCACTTCGTGCGCTCGATGCGCTCGCGCCGCCGAAGTAGCGTTCGCACGGGCGTGGCGCATCGCACGCTGTGCGCGGCGCCGCCCCATGAGCACGTGAGCGTCGCCGGTGCAGGGCGTCGATCTCGCGTTCGATGGTCTCTGGCATGTGGCGGCTCCTTTCGGCACGAAGCGGCGCGGAACGAAGCGCGCCGTCATGGGTTACCTATGCCGGGAAGACGGGGATTGCGCATGTGCCGCGAGAAGCCACTCCATGCGTGTCAGGGATGCGTGCCGTCAAGCACATGCGTTGATCGTTCAGCCACTTGCAGCGTCGATCTGCTTAATGGCGTCGGCGATCCACTCCTCGAAGGTGTACGAGCCATCGGTCTCGCGGTCCGGGCGAACTCTGCGTGCTGACAGCAGAATGCGCCGCGCTTCCGGCGACCCAAGTACGACGACCCCGTCGAGCGCCTCCTTCCACACGGCGGGTACAGGGTCGTTCAATGCCGTCTCGAGGATCGGCAGGGCATCAGCAGATCGCTGCTCCCATGCCACATGCACGAGAGCAGCACGCACCGCCGGATCTTCCTCAGTTGAATACGCAGCCACCACCATCGGGAGAATCTCGGGTGGCATTTCAAGGAGCCTATGGAGCGCGTCGTCCGATCCGGCCCGAAGCGCGGTCAAGTAGTAGTTGAAGATGGTGTCTATGGAATCCATCTGAGGAGCCTCTCGGTGGCGCGGACGAGATGTGTCAAGCACATCCGCGAGCAAGGAGCGTATCGCCCTCTTCGTGTCGGTGCGCGCGACCACTGTCGCGCCCCCTCAACCGAGCGCAACGGTGGGTGTTGCGCTCCCATAGGGGAGACAACCCCCTCATAACCCCGTACCCTGCGAAGCCGAAACTCGAAGAGACTCTTGGGCCACCACGGCGCGCTTGGCCATCCCGGCCGCGCCCAGCGGTTATGACCTCGGCACCAGAAGAGACGCGGCTGCGCAATGGCCCCATCCGCAAATCCTAGCGGAACAGCGGTCTGCACACACAGACGTAAACGCCGCCGAGGTCTCTCGGTGGCGCGGCGGCTACTGATTTCTGCGCAACGAAGGTCCGTAGAACGCCACACGCTGAGCACTCATCACGAAACGTACGAAGGCACAAGGACTTCACCATGAAGACCCTGAATGGTGAAGGTCGAGTGACGGGCGATTTGCCGTGCGCAGTCTCAATTGCCCTGCTCTGTTTTGTGCCCCCTTTGTGACGGCGTGTCCTTTGTGGTGAGGGTTGGACGTCCCTCCGGTCGGAGGGCACGTCAGTTCTGCAGGGATCAGTAAACCACAGGGCCCGCTGCGTTTGCAACCGGCCCGGAAGGCCGAATCGGTATGCCCAGCGCCACGCAACATTGTGCAGCAGGGCGACCGGCCGCAGAGAATGGGTAACCGTGCTTCGTGCGGAGCACTGGCAACGCTCCTCTTTGCTTTTCCGACCCTTGCCACTATACTTGACGACAGACTGTGGAGGGCACTCGAACTGCGAGTGCTCCGCGTCGGGTGACTAGGTGAAGGGCATGTCGCTTCGGCGACGGGCTCGTCGACGAGTACACCGACTTGGCTCCGGCACTTCTTGTGCCGCACCAGGTCGGTTTTGTTTTTGGCCCCGGCTCGGACAGAGGCTCGCTACGGGCGGGAAGGAGGCTCACGGCAACAGACGATCACTTCGCAGCGCAACGTGAGCGCTGCGCCTGCCGCCATGATGTGATGGTCAAGTGAGCCTGTCGGCGGGCACACCCGTTGATCGACTCGGCAGAGATCGACCGCATCACTTCGTTGATGCGGCATCCGAGGAACTTCAGGTCATGAACAACTTGACATGATGCACCGCACTCGTCGCCGAGGGGAGTCCACGGCGGGGAGTCAACAAAAGGAGGATGCCATGAAGACTGTGAAACACGTAGACGTGCGGTTTGAGGCCGTTTGGATCGTCGCACTGGCGATGGCAGCCTGCGCGGTCTGGGCGGGATCGACTCGAAGTACGGTCGAGGCGCTCGATGTCGCCGACCCGATCACAAGGAACGCGCAGCGGCTGCTGAGCGAGGGGCGGGAGACCTTCCGCTTCGACACCTTCGGCAGCGAGGCCTTCTGGGGGGATGGGCTCCATCTTCACCAGGCCCTGGTCTCCCGCGAAAGAGGCGGAATCGGAGATGGTCTTACCGCGCGCCAGGCGCTGGGGCTCGGGCTTAAGGTCGATGTGGAAATCCTCCCCAAGGCCATGTCTGAGGCGATTCGCAACGGCACGGCCGATCTCGATAGCGCCGAAACCACCTACGCATTGCTCAAGGCGGGCGCGGTCGTGGGAATCAAGGCGACCTTTGACAACAGCGACCGCATCGCCGGAGTCGGCATCACCTGCGCCTTCTGCCACAGCACGGTTGACGACTCGCTGGCCAAGGGCATCGGGCTGCGGCTTGACGGCTGGCCGAACCGCGACCTGGATGTGGGCAAGATCGTGGCGAGTGCTCCCACCCTGGCGCCGTTCAGCGAAGCACTGGGTGTCGATGAGGCCGCCGTCAAGGTGGTGCTCTCAGCGTGGGGTCCGGGCCGATATGACGCTGAACTCATCCAGGACGGCAAGGGGTTCCGGCCGGACGGCAAGACGGGCGCCACGCTCATCCCCGCCGCCTTCGGTCTGGCAGGTCAGAGTCTGAGTACCTACAACGGCTGGGGCTCAGTGCCATATTGGAACGCCTACGTGGCCAATACCCAGATGCATGGCCAGGGGACGTTTGTCGATCGGCGTCTGGCCGACTCCCACACTTTCCCCGTCGCGGCCAGCACCGGCTTCACGGACAAGCGGGATCCGACTGATCTGATTACCGGCAAACTGGCAGCGCTTCACTTCTACCAACTGGCCATTCCGGCGCCGACGCCTCCCGCGTCGTCCTTCGACGCCGGGGCCGCCAAGCGAGGGCAGGCGCTCTTCAACGGCAAGGCCGAGTGCGCGGCCTGCCATGTGCCGCCCCTGTTCAGTGAGCCGGGATACGCCATGCATACGGCCAAAGAGATCGGCATCGATGACTTCCAATCCTCGCGCTCGCCTGACAACCTGTATCGCACGACGCCGCTGGCCGGGTTGTTCGCGCGGAACAAAGGCGGCTACTACCACGACGGTCGATTCGCAGACCTCGATGCCGTCGTTAAGCATTACGAAGGGGTTCGCGGATTCAAACTCAATGACAAGGAGCGCGCCGATCTGATCGAGTACCTCAAATCGCTGTGAGCATCGTCAGGCCAGGCGGCTCTGTGTCGCACGGCGATCGTTCGGTCATTCGGGGACAGATTGTCCACGTGTCGCGCCACTGGTCCGTCCCGGTCGTGCCCTCATCGGAGCGCGGAGGGATGGACGATGCGCGGCAAGGTGGGCGTACGAGTGATGGACGAGCAAGGTGACTTGATCGCGCGTCGGAGAGGATGAGTCCTTCGGCTACACAACCTGTGCTGGTCACTGGGGCCAGCGGCTTCATTGGCGCACGGCTGGTCCGCCGATTGCTCGAGTTCCGCGCAAGCGTCTCATGCCTCGTCCGGACCAGTTCGTGCATTGAGAGGCTGAATGCGATGGAGGTGCAGCTGATCACGGGAGATGTGACCGATCCGGCCTGTGTCGAACAGGCGCTGGATCAGTCGCGGGCCGTCATCGTGTTTCATCTTGCCGGACTGGTGCGTGCCCGCAGTTGGAGTGATTTCAGGCGCGTCAACGCGGGCGGTGTGGAAACGATGGCGGCCGCGTGCGCTGCTCGGACCGCTGCGCCGGTACTGATCGTGGTGTCTTCGCTGGCGGCGGTAGGGCCATGCGCTGCGAATCGGCTGT
>JBDIVQ010000021.1:0-40778 GCA_039794345.1 Phycisphaerae bacterium
CCCCATTCGCGGAGGATCGGCGCGCGGTGGTCGCCGTTCTTGTAGACGCGGTGGCCGAAGCCCATGATCTTGCGCTTCGTCGCAAACGCGTTGTCCATGAAGGCACGCACGCGTTCCAGGGCATCAGGCGGAGGCGCCGGCGGAGTCGCAGGATCGCCCGCGCCCGCTTGCGTCTTCACTTCAGCGATCTCTTTGAGCATTTCCATCGCGGCCTCGTTCGCGCCGCCGTGCAGCGGCCCCTTGAGCGCCCCGATGCCGCCGCACACCGCCGAGTGCATGTCGCTGAGTGTGCCCGCGATGGTGCGGCAGGTGAAGGTCGAGGCGTTGAACTCATGCTCGGCGTAGAGAATCAGCGAAACGTCCATCGCCCGCGCGAGGAGGTCGCTGGGCCGTTCACCAGTCATCAGGTAGAGGAGGTTCGCCGCGTGTCCGAGAGAAGGATCGGGGGCGATGGTCGCCTTGCCGTCGATGGCGCGCTGGCCGGCGCCGATGATCGTCGGGATGGCCGCGAGCAGGCGCCTGGCCTTGCGCAGGTTCGCCTCGGGCGAGTTGTCGGCGACGTCGGGGTCGGTGTGGCTCAGCAGGCTCACGCCGGTGCGCAGCGCATCCATCGGGTGCGACTTCGGCGCCACGCGGCGGACGACATCGAGCACCCACTCAGGGACGCTGCGCAGCGGCGCCAGTTCGCGCTTGAACGCGGCGAGTTCATCGGCCGAGGGCTTGTGCCCGACGAGCAGCAGGTGGGCGACTTCCTCGAACGTGGCGTTCTCGGCGAGATCGTGAATCTCGTAGCCGCGGTAGAGCAGTTGGCCCTGCTCGACGCTGCAGACGGAGGTGGTGCCGGCCTGAACGCCTTCGAGGCCCGAGGCGATGGCGGCGGCGGCGGCTGGTTTGTCGGTCATTGCTTCAGTCCCCCTTGATCAGCGTCACGGCCCCTTCGAGTCGCGCAGGTCGCGGCCGCTGCGGCCCGGATAACTCCACGCCTCGCCCGGCCGGTAGTCAAGTAGATCATACAGTTCGGCCCGCGTCTGCATCTCATCGAGCAGCGCGGCGACGGAGCCTTCGCGCCGCAGCACCTCCAGAGCGCGAGTCACGTGCCCCATGGCCAGGCGCATCATGCTCAGCGGGAAGATGACGATGCGGTAGCCGAGTTGCCCGAAGCGGCTCGCGGGGATGATCGGCGTTTTGCCGAACTCGGTCATGTTGGCCAGGAGCAGGCCCGGCGAGCGCTGGGCCATTTCGCCGAATTCCTTCTCGCTGGTAAGTCCCTCAGGAAAGATGACATCGGCCCCGGCGGCGCGATAAGCGTTGGCGCGCTCGACGGCGGCGTCGAAGCCCTCCACGCCGGCGGCGTCGGTGCGCGCGATCACGACAAAGTCCTTCGAGAGGCGATGCGTCGCCGCGGCGGCGACCTTCTCGCACATGGCGTCGATGGAGATGAGTTCCTTGCCGTCGAGGTGGCCGCAGCGCTTGGGAAAGACCTGGTCCTCAATGTGCATCGCCGCAGCGCCGGCCCGCTCATACTCGACGGTCGTGCGGATGACGGACTCGACCTCGCCGTAGCCCGTGTCGGCATCGACGATGGTGGGCAGGCCCGAGGCCTGGCTGATTTCGCGGATGGTGCGGCACATCTCGGTGAGGGTGATGAGGCCGATGTCGGGACAGCCGGCGACGTTGGCGGTCGCGCCGCCGGAGATGTAGACCGCCTCAAAGCCGGCCCGGCCGACGGCGCGGGCGACAAGCGCATCAAAGGCGCCGGGGGCGAGGACGAGGCCCTTGCTCATCAGATCGCGCAACCGACGGGCCCTCGACTCATGCGGCATGGAGGTGCTCCAACACCGGGACGATCGTGGCTCTTCGGTACGGATTGCGAATGAGGTCGCGCCCTTCGATGATGTCCACCGATCGACCGAAAAACGCCTCGAGTTCCTCCTTGAAGTCGAAGTAGTGGTCGAAAGTGTGTGGTGCGGAAGGCAGATAATCGACCAGCACATCCACGTCGCTCTGCGGCCCGAAGTCGTCGCGCACCGCGGAGCCGAAGAGGCACAACTCGCGCACGCCGTAGCGCCGGCAGATGTCGGCGAGCCTTTCGCGGTCGAACTGGAGGTCGGGGTGGATCATGCGTCAAAACGTCTCAACGGGTGCGGCCGCCGCCGGCGCGTCGATCGGGCCGCGCCGGGCAATCCGGAAATCATACAGGCCCCTGATCTCTTCGGCCGACGTGTCCGCGAGATCAAGGCGGGTGAGGAGCGCCTCGGTGTCCTCGACCGCCAGGGCGCCGAGGAGACGGAACTTGTGATCGAGAATGCTCCGCAGGTCGGCGGTGGTGTTGCGCGCGTGGCCGGCGGGGTACATGACCAGTCCGCTGTCGTGCCGGCGCCCGTGGTCGTCGGTGATGACAATGCTCGTGGGGATGCCGTCGGGGTACTTCGCGTCGTACTCCGGCCCGCCGTGCTCGAAGGCGATGCGCTCCATGAGGCGCCGCGTATCGCTGTTGAAGATCGCCTCCTCGCTGTAGTCCTGCGGCGCGAGCATGAGCGCCTTCCAGTAGCCGTCGCTCGTGTCGGCGAGGTGCGTGGAGCCTTTGCTCTGGGCCAGTTCGAGCGCCTTGCGCAGCATCGTGGCGACGATGTAGACCATCGAGTGGTCGGCGCTCTGGCGCGTGTGCGGGTCGCGCTTGGCGGGATCACCGATGATGCCGAAGGCCGGCTGGTAGGCCTTGATGACGATGGACCTGATGTGCCTGCCCGTCGGCTCGTTGAGCAGCGCCGGCGACTGCCGGAGCAGGTCGATCAGACCCTGCAGCGCCCCGGCCGACTGATGCTCGTACAGGCCGAGTTTGAAGTGCATGCCCATGACGGCGAACTTGTCGCCGCTGTGGCCAAGGACGATGTCGAAGGGCGAGCGATCGCCTTCGGTCGGCTCGTTGAGGCGGAAGATGGCTTCCTTGTTGCGGAAGATGTCGCGCGGCCCGACGAAGCCGCGCATCGATCGCAGCATCGAGAGCACGGCAACCTCGGCGCTGATTGCGGCGGAAGCGCCCTTCGAGTCGCTCAACTGCTTGCCGGCGCGGATGGCGCGGAAGGGAATGTAGTGAGCCACGACCATGCCGATCGCCGATTCGATCTGCTCGGGCGTGGCGCCCATCATGGCGCCGAAGGTCGCCGCCGAGGCGATCGCGCCGTGCACGACGTGATCGATCTTGTAGGACTTGAGAGAGAAGACCTCGGCGAGTCGGCCGCGGATCTCGTCGAGGAGGATCATGCCGCGCAGCGCCGTGCGGCCGTCGAGGCCGCGCATCTGCGCCGCGGCGATTACGACGGGGTAGAAATCGTTGTGGCCGAACTCGCCGGCGGTGTGGCCGAGATCGGGGTTGTACCCGAAATTGGTCCCGTTCGAATCCCACTCGCGCACCGCTGAAGAGTTGGCGACGACGGCCTTTTCCGGATGGACGCGCTCCCCCGAGCCGAACACCCCCGCCCCCTCCGGATGCGGGTAGCGCAGCGCCTCATCCCGGAGGACGGTCGGCGCATTGGTCTGCAGCGCCAGTGCCGACACGCCGCAGAGCACCGAATCGGTGTGGAAAAGGCTGATGCGCTCAAAGACGGCATCATCCGGCTTGCCGATCTTGCCCGACATGAAGTCCACGGCGAAGCGGCCGATGCCCAGCGCCTGGTTCGTATCGTGTCTGAGGTTGACGCGGTGGTGCAGGTCGATGGTCATGAGTGCTCACTCCTCCCGGCTCCGCAGGCGCGCGGAGACGCCGCGAAACCACGCCCAGTGTAGACCCACGGCCGCGCCGCCGCATCGGGGCGGAATCCTCATTTGCCGCGCGCTGAGCCGCGGCGCCTTCGATCGCGCCGAGCGGCCTTCTATGATCCTCGTGGAACGCTCACGCGGGCGTTCTCCCGCGGTCCGCCCCGTCAAGGATGGAGTGCCATGATCGACACCACGCCCGTCATCGTTTCCGCCAAGCGCACACCGATCGGCCGGTTCATGGGAGGTCTGTCGCGGGTGCCGGCCACGGACCTGGGCGCGCTCGCGGTCAAGGCCGTCCTTGCCGACGTGCCGGCGGTTAAGGAAAAGATCGACGAAGTGATCATGGGAGTGGTGCTTCAGGCGGGGCTGGGCCAGAACCCCGCCCGCCAGGCCGGACTGAAAGCCGGCCTGGGCAACAGCCTCAACGCCTTCACCGTCAACAAGGTGTGCGGCTCATCGCTCAAGGCGGCGATGCTTGCCGCGCAGGCGATCAGGGCCGGCGACGGCGACTCCTTTATCGTCGGCGGCATGGAGAACATGTCTCTTGCTCCGCACATGGTTTACATTCGCAACGGCATCAAGTTCGGCGACGCCCAACTCATTGATCACATGCGCGCCGACGGCCTGCACTGTCCCTTCTGCGACTGGGGCATGGGAATGGCCGCCGAACACATCGCCAAACAGCACAACATCTCGCGCGCCGAGCAGGACCGCTTCGCCGTCCAGTCTCACCAGCGCGCCGCCAGGGCGCAGTCGAACGGGTGGTATGGCAGCGCGATCGCAACGGTGAGCGCCGCCGATGCGAAGCAGAAGCAGGACATCACCGCCGACGAAGGCGTGCGCGGCGACACGACCCTTGAAGGCGTGGCGAAACTCAAGCCCGCCTTTGACAAGGACGGCACCGTCACCGCCGCCAACGCCAGCCAGATCTCCGACGGCGCCGCCGCCCTGGCCATCACCTCCGAATCGCGCGCCAAGGCGATGGGCCTCAAACCTCTCGCCCGCATACTTAGTTACCACACGCACGGCGTCGAGCCGAGGGAACTCTTCATCGCACCCGTCGAGGCGATCCGCGGCTGCGTGCGCAAGGCCGGCATCGGCGTGAGCGACGTGGACCTCTTCGAGATCAACGAAGCCTTCGCGGCGCAGATGCTCGCCGACCTCAAGGTGCTCGAGATTCCCGAAGACAAGGTGAATGTGTGCGGAGGCGGGATCGCCATCGGCCATCCCATCGGCGCTTCGGGCGCCCGCATCCTCGTCACGCTCGTGCATCAGTTGCGGCGGTTGAACCTCAGGCGCGGCGTGGCGTCCCTGTGCCTCGGCGGCGGCAACGCAGTGGCCATGCTCATCGAGCGCTGCTGACGCCTGCCGATTCGGAAGTTCAACCTTTACCACAAAGATCACGAGGTCACAAAGGAGGCACAAAGCACTCAATGCCCGGTGTCTTTCCTCTGTGATCTCTTTGTGACTTGGTGCTCTTTGTGGTGAGTGCTCAGTTTTCGCATGTCGGGAAGGCTCGTGGGTCGGTGAGCGATCGCCGCTTCACACTTCGATCTTTTCCCATCCTCCGTGGAGGTAGCGGGCGAGGTAGAGCAGGCCGCGGACGACGAGTTCGCCCGAGAGGGCGATCCAGACGCCGGTGAAGCCGTAGCCGAGGACGTAGCCGAGGAGCCACGACGCGGGCAGGCGCACGCCATAGGTGCTGCTCCAGGCGAGGATCATGCTCCAGCGGGTGTCGCCGGCGCCGCTGAGCGCGCCGCGCAGCACCATCGACATCGCGAAGAAGACCTGCACGAAGCCGCCGATGAGCAGCGCCCTGGGCGCGAGGTCGAGATGCACGGGGTCGCGGCTGATGAGGTGCGTGAGCCAGGGTCCGGCGAAGATGAAGACCAGCCCCGCGAGACCCATGACGGTCATGGCGATGAAGAGACAGGCGCGGATGGCGCGGCGGGCCATCTTCGGATTCCCCGCGCCGAGGTACTGCCCCGCCAGCGCCCCCGCCGCGACCCCCATCGCATACCCCGGCAGAAAACTGAACGACTCCCACTGAATCGCGATCTCGTGGGCGCCGATCATCCCTTCGTCGAGTTGAGAGCGCTTGACGATGGCGCCGAGCACCCACAGGACGGCGAACAACTGGCCGAGCCAGATGCCCATGCCGTCGAGGAAGCCCGGCAGGCCGATGCGCACGATGCGGCGGAAGAGCGCGCGGTCAAATCGCGCGTAGTGAATCTCGAAGCGCAGGTCGCGGATGCCGTGCCGCATGAGCGCGTGCATGAGCACCGCTCCGACGGCCTGGGCGGTGACGGTGCCGAACGCGATGCCCTGCACGTTGGCGTTGATGCCCACGGGATTAGGGATCGTGAGGGAGCCGAACGAGACTTCGACGCCTGAGTAGGCCCAACTGGCGATCACGTTGACGAGGTTGACGATGACCATGATGAGAAACGGCCGCGTCGTCTCACCCGCGCCCTGCAGGCAACTCATGCTCACGAGCAGGTACGACGCCACGGGCAGGCCGGCGGCGAGGATGCGGATGTAGGCGACGCAGTCGGCCGTGGCGGCCGGGCTGAGGTGGGCGATGCGGGCCATGCCGGGACTGACGATCCACAGCGCCGCGCCGACGATAGCGCCCCACACGATCGACAGGATGCCGCACTGCGCGAGCGTGCGCTCGGCGAGTTCGCGGTCGCCTCCGCCGACGGCGCGGGCGATGATCGCCATGCCGCCGACCCCGACGGCCATCATGGAGATGCTCACGAACCAGCCGACGTATCCGGCGAGTCCCAGGCCGTCGAGCGCGGGCCTGACGAGATCCGGGGCAAGGTGCCCGGCGAGAATCTTGTCCACCAGGCTCACCAACGCGTTGGCGCACTGCCCGAGAAGCACGGGCAACGCAATGATCATGATGGCGGCAAAGAGCGACCGGCCGGCAAGTTTGCCGCTGCGGATCCCGGGACCGTCCGGCGCGGCGAGTTCGCCGACCGGTGGGGGGAGGGCCGATGGAATCTCGGGCTTGATCGGCGCATCGTGGGCGCGGTCGGAAGGCATTGGGGCGATCATATTGAGCCGGAGTGCCGTTCGTGCGAGGGGAGGGAGCCTGTGCCGCTTCATCCCGTGCCGACTTACAATGCCCGCAATGGTCCGTGAGAGCAGGCCCGAATGACTCGAACCGAACACGCAGAGCAGGCGGCCCTCCGGATTCCCCCGGGGCGCGTGCGCCTCACCGTCTGTTGCCGGCGCTGCGGCTACAACCTCAAGGGGGTCGAGGCGGCGGGGAAGTGCCCCGAGTGCGGCGAGGAGGCGTGGCCTTCGATCCGGCCGCTCATCGACATCAGCCGCGAGCGTTACGCCCTGCTGCATCGGCCCCGGCGGCTGGCGCTGGCGCTGGTGGCAGTTCCGCTGGCGCTGCTCGTCAGCGCGGGACTGTGCTGGGCGCCGTATGTCGAGGCAGCGTTTCGACAGTTGCACGCCCCCGGCGCAGCGCTGCTTGGTGCGCCGTCGCGGGGCCGGTTTGCGGCGACGCTGATTGCCGCGGGCGCGGCCCTGGCGGCGACGCTCATCCTCCGCCAGCCGACGGGCGCGCCTCCGCCGATTGCCTACCGCGCCGGGCTGCGCCGCGGCCGCTTCGGCATCCTCCTCTGGGCGGGGCTCGTCGCCCTGCTGTACGCCTATGACGCGACCCATTCGCGCCCGGCGCAGGCATGGGCCGACCTGCTTCAGATTGACGGGTATCGATCTCTGATCCGCCTCGGACTTGATGTGGCGGCGTTCTTCATGGTCTGGGGTTTCCTGCCGGTGGTCAGGCTGCTCTCGGTTCACAGCCTGCCGCATCGCCTCGGCGGCGCGAGCCGGCAGGGCTTCAGCGCGCTCTTTGCGGCCCTCGTCACGATCTTCGTCGGGGATGTGGGATGCCTGTGTGTCTGGGGGCTTGACGCCGCCGGCCTCCCCCTGCGCGTGCTGGATCCCTTCGGCGTCATCGCGAGCATGTTGATTCTCGTCGGCTCAGCGATGCTCACCCTTGCCGTCTTCAACCTGACCATGGACTCCATGCGCCTGGCCGCCAATCTCGTGCGGCCGGTCCGACCCGTGGATGAGGTTGTCGGCTGAGCGGGCGTCTGCCAGCATGGCAGGCCACGAAGAGGCGGCGGCGGATTGTGTCAGGACGTCTTCAGCGCCGGGGTCCTGCCGCAGCCTAAAAACGTCGCGCAACTGCCTGAAAACACAAGAGTTGCATTGAATCAGACAAGCGACCTGGAGAAGACCAGGCGGCATGGCGATTGCAATGCCCAGAGGCCGGCGCGATCGGTCTACCTGCATCGCGCCCCATCGGCGTTCGTCTCTTGCAGCGTCCTTTCATCCCGGAACTGGAGAATCGGTCCATGGCCATCAAGGAACTCTCGTTCGACATCGAGGCCCGTCAGCAGTTGCTCGCCGGTGTGCAGAAACTTGCCGCGGCGGTGAAGAGCACCCTCGGCCCGCGCGGCCGCAACGCCGTGCTCGACAAGTCCTGGGGCGGGCCGACGGTGACCAAGGACGGCGTGACCGTCGCCGAAGAAATCGAACTGCGCAACAAGTTCGAGAACCTCGGCGCTCAACTCGTCAAGGAAGCCGCGAGCAAGACCAGCGACGACGCCGGCGACGGCACCACGACCGCGACCGTGCTGGCTGAGGCCCTCTTCAAGGAAGGGCTGAAGTTCATCGCCGCCGGCGCTGACGCGAACGCCCTCGTTCGCGGCATGCGCAAGGCCGTCGAGGCCGTGACCGCCGAGATCGGCAAACTCTCCAAGCCGGTGCGCGGCAAGGAGGACATTCAGTCCGTCGCCACCATCAGTTCCAACAACGATCCCGAAATCGGCAAGATCATGGCCGACGCGTTCGAGAAGGTCGGCAAGGACGGCGTCATCACCGTCGAAGAGGGCAAGAGCCTCGAAACCTACGTCGATGTCGTCGAGGGCATGCAGTTTGACCGCGGCTACCTCTCGCCCAACTTCGTCACCAACGTCGATGAGATGAAGGTGCAGTTCGAGAAGGCCCTTGTCCTCATCTATGAAGACAAGATCGACTCGATCACCAAACTCGTTCCGTTCCTCGAGAAGGTGCAGCAGGCCAAGAAGCCGCTGCTCATCATCGCCGAAGACGTGACGGGCGAGGCGCTTAGCACGCTGGTCATCAACAAGTTGCGCGGCGTGCTCAACGTCGCGGCCGTCAAGGCGCCGGGGTACGGCGATCGGCGCAAGGCCATGCTCGGCGACATCGCCGTCCTCACCGGCGGTACGGCGATTATGAAAGACCTCGGCATCGATCTCGACCAGGTGCAGATCAGCCAGCTCGGCCTGGCCAAGAAACTCGAGATCGACTCCGAGAACACCATCATCATCGAAGGCGCCGGCTCGACGAAGGACATCCAGGCCCGCATCCAGCAGATCCGCAACGAAATCGCCAACACCACGAGCGACTACGACCGCGAGAAACTCGAGGAGCGACTGGCCAAACTCGCCGGCGGCGTGGCGCAGATCAACGTCGGCGCTGCCTCCGAGGCCGAACTCAAGGCCCGCAAGGCGATGGTCGAGGATGCGCTCCACGCGACCCGCGCGGCCGTGGCCGAGGGCATCGTCCCCGGCGGCGGCGTGAGTTACATCCGCGCGATTGCAGCGCTCGACGCCGTTCGCAAGTCCTGCAATGGCGATGAGGAGCACGGCGTCGATCTCGTCCGCAACGCGCTGAGCATCCCGCTGCGCACCATCGCCGACAACGCCGGCAAGAAGGGCACCGTCGTCGTCGCCAAGGTCGCCGAAGGCAAGGGCAGTTTCGGCTACAACGCGCTGACCGATGAATACGGCGACCTGCTCAAGATGGGCGTCGTCACCCCGACGAAGGTCGATCGCACGGCCCTCCAGAACGCCGCCTCCGTCGCGTCACTGCTGCTCACCACCGACTGCATCATCACCGACAAGCCGGAGGAGAAGGACGACCACGCCCACGCGCACGGCCACGGCGGGATGGGTGGCGGCATGGGTGGAATGGGCGGCGGCATGGGAGGAATGGGCGGCATGGGCTTCTGACCCCGCGCGCGAGCCGTCGCGTCTTCTGAAAGGAGTGCATGCCTCGAAGCGGAAGGAAAACCTCGAAGAAGAAGGCGCAGAAGAAAGTGAGTCGCCCCAAGACCGTTGCGGAGCAGATGATGGCGCTGCTCCCCGGTCAGATCGACTGGACGGAGGAGATCGAGCACCTCTTCACCGACCTCGCCCGCGAACTGTGCGACACGCCTGAGAAGTGCAAGATGCTCGTCCTTCGTCTGACGCTGCGCGACGGGTCGGAGTACCTCATCTCCGGTCACGGCAAGCGCGTGGCGCAGCACGCCGACGGGGTGCAGGAGATCGTCTGCATGCACTTCCTCGGACAGGATTCGCGCAAGCGCCACATCGCCCTTTCCGTTCGGCCGGAGGATGTCTTCAAGATTGAACTGGTGGACGTGCCGGAGAAGGAAGAACGTCCGCCTTTTGGATTCGCGACACAGATTCGAGGCAGCGCTGCCCTCGAAAAAACCACTCAGGCAGGATCAAGCCACTAGAGAAGGAGTCATCAGAAATGCAGATCAAACCGCTCGATGACCGCGTGCTCGTCAAGCCGAGCGATCCGGAGGAGAAGACCGCATCGGGGCTGTACCTGCCCCAGGGCGCCAAGGAGAAGCCGCAGCAGGGCACCGTTGTCGCCACCGGCCCGGGCCGGCTGCTCAAGGACGGCAAGCGCTCGCCCGTCGCCGTGAAGAAAGGCGAAACCGTCGTCTACGGCAAGTACGCCGGCAGCGAGATCGAGATCAAGGGCGTCAAGCACGTCATCCTCGAAGAGAACGACCTGCTCGGCGTGATCGAGAAGTAACACACCGGCCCGCGTCGCCGACCGCAACACACACTATATCAATCGAGAGCAATCCACCATGTCCACCAAGCAGATGATGTTCGGCAACGAAGCGCAGGTCGAGATCCGCAAGGGCCTGACCCAACTTGCGGATGCGGTCCGCGTCACCATGGGCCCCGTCGGGCGCAACGTCCTCATCCAGAAATCCTACGGCGGCCCGACCGTCACCAAGGACGGCGTGAGCGTCGCCAAGGAAATCGACCTGCCCGAGGCGTTCGAGAACATGGGCGCCAAACTCGTCATGCAGGTCGCCAAGAAGACGGCTGACAAGGCCGGCGACGGCACCACCGCCGCGACCGTCCTCGCCGAGGCGATCTTCGGGCAGGGGCTGCGCTTCGTCGCCGCCGGCCACAACGCCGTCGAACTTCAGCGCGGCATCACCGCCGCCGCCGAGGCCGCCTGCGCCGCCGTCGAGGGCATGGCCATCAAGTGCAAGGGCCGCGACGACTACGAGAAAGTCGCCACCGTCTCCGCCAACCATGATCGCGAGATCGGCAAACTCATCGCCGAGGCGATCGACAAGGTCGGCGCCGAGGGCGTCGTCGAAGTCGAGGAGGGCAAGACCTCCGACACCACGCTCGAATACGTCGAGGGCATGCAGTTCGACAAGGGATACATGAGCCCCTACTTCATGACCGATCCCGCGACGGCTGAGTGCATCCTCGAGGACGTCTCGATTCTGATTCACGAGAAGAAGATCAGCAACCTCGGCGACCTTCTGCCGCTGCTCAACAAGGTCGCGGGTGCCGGCAAGCCGCTGCTCATCATCGCGGAAGACGTCGAGAACGAGGCGCTTGCGGCGCTGGTGGTCAACCGTCTGCGCGGGGCGCTGCGCGTCTGCGCCGTCAAGGCGCCGGGCTTCGGCGACCGGCGCAAGGCGATGCTGGGCGACATCGCGGTCCTCACCGGCGGAACGTTCTTCGCCGAAGACCTCGGCCGCAACCTCGAATCGATCGAACTGAGCGATCTCGGCACGGCCAAGAAGATTGTCGTGGACAAGGACAACACGACAATCGTCCAGGGCGCCGGAAAGAAGAAGGACATCCAGGCGCGGGCCGAGCAGATTCGCGCCCAGTACGACCGCTCGACAAGCGACTACGACCGCGAGAAACTCATGGAGCGCCTCGCCAAACTGACCAGCGGCGTGGCGATCATCAACGTCGGCGCTCCGACAGAGACGGCGATGAAGGAGCGCAAGGACCGGGTGAAGGACGCCCTTCACGCGACGCGCGCTGCCGCCAAGGAGGGGTATGTCGCCGGTGGAGGCGTCGCCCTCATCCGCGCCGTCGAAGCGGTCGAAGATGCCCGCAAAAAGGCTCGGGGCGACCAGAAGTTCGGCTTTGACATCGTCGCTGCCGCACTCGAAGCCCCCGCCCGCCAGATTGCGGAGAACGCCGGCGAAGACGGCGACGTCGTCGTCGAGAAGATCCGCGAGGGCAAAGGCCACCTCGGCTTCAACGCCGCCACCGGCGAGTTTACCGACCTCGTCAAGGCCGGCATCATCGACCCGGCGCTGGTGGTGCGCACCGCCCTCCAGAACGCCGCCTCCGTCGCCGGCCTCATGCTCACGACGGACGTGCTCGTCGCCGAGATCAAGGAGGACGCCGAGCCGGCGCAAGGCGCCGTGGCGTGATCGAGGCGCCGCCGTGCTTGATCGACCAGTGCCCACGGAGCGCCGCAGTGCGTCCGTGGGCTTTCATTAACGAATCGGCCGGGAGCCGTTGATGGCCACGACGCGCGACTACTACGAAGTTCTCGGTGTGGAGCGCACCGCCGGCGCCGACGAGATCAAGCGCTCGTATCGGCGCCTGGCGATGAAGTACCACCCCGACCGCAACCCCGGCGATGCCGAGGCGGAGGCGCGATTCAAGGAGGCGGCCGAAGCCTACGAAGTCCTCAGCGATGACAACCGCCGGCGGATGTACGACCAGTACGGCCACGCCGGCCTGCGCGGTACGCCGGGGCACGACTTCCGCTCCATGGATCCCCAGGACATCTTCTCGATGTTCGACGAGATCTTCGGCGCCGGCTTCGGCGGCGGCGGACGCGGCGGGCGGCGGCGCCAGGGCGTCGCGCGCGGCTATGACCTCGAAACCCAGGTCGAAATCACACTCGAAGACGTCCTCACCGGCACCAACGCCGAAGTCGATTTCACCCGCCTCGACGTCTGCGACACCTGCCGCGGTGAAGGCGCCCGCCCCGGCACCTCGCGCGCCCAGTGCCAGACCTGCGGCGGGCATGGTCAGGTCGCCCAGTCGGGCCTCGGCGGCATGTTCCGCATGGTCACGACCTGCCCGACCTGTCGAGGCCAGGGCACGGTCATCACCGACCCCTGCGAGACGTGCCGAGGGCAGGGACGCGTCCCGAAGCGGCGCCGCCTCGATGTGAAGATCCCCCCGGGCATCCGCGCTGGACAGGCGGTGGCGATTCGCGGCGAGGGGGAGCCGCCTCCGGTCGAGACCGCGCCGGGCGGGCAGGGCATCCGCGGCGACCTGCACGTCGTTGTCCGCGTCGCGCCGCACCAGCTCTTCGAGCGCGACGGCGATCATCTGACCATCAGCCTGCCCATCAGTTTCGCTCAGGCGGCTCTCGGCGCCAATGTCAGGATCCCCACGCTCGACGGCGAACATGAACTGACCATCCCGCGCGGCACGCAGCACGGGCGCATCATCAAGGTGAGCGGCAAGGGACTGCCCAACCTGCGCAGCGGACGCCGCGGCGACCTGCTGGTGCAGGTCACCATCGAGATTCCCCAGAAACTCACGGCGAAACAGGAAGCCCTCCTGCGCGAGTACGCCGAAACCGAAGACCACTCCGTGCTGCCCGAGACGCAGGGATTCTGGAACCGCATCCGAGATTTCCTCGGAGGCAAGGACGATTGAGCCATGACCGAACCGGACATTCATGAAAACGACGTTCAGGAGCCGACCGACGACCGCGAGGCGCCGGAGGAGCCGACGGCCGCGGAGATCGATCGCCTCCGCGCCGAGCGCGATGAGGCCCTCGGGAAATACCAGCGGGCCCTGGCGGACTTTCAGAACTTCCAGCGCCGAGCCTATGCGAACGAGGAGGCGGCGAGGCTGCGCGCCAAGGCGGATCTCGTGCGCGACCTCGTGCCCGCCCTCGAAAACCTCGATCTCGTGCTCGAGCAGGAGGCTGCGCAGGAGGCGGCCCGCGCCATTCAGCAGGGCGTGAAGATGGTTCGCGACGAGATGCTCAAGGCCCTGGCGGGCCACGGCGTCGTGCGCATCGAGCCGAAGGCCGGCGATGAGTTCGACCCCAACCGCCACGAGGCCCTCATGCACATCGACGCGCCCGACGTCGCTCCCGATCACATCGCCCAGGTGTTCAAGGCGGGTTACGCCCTCGGGCAGATTATCATCCGGCCGGCCAAGGTGACGCTCGCCCGCGCCGCGGAATGACTTCACGAAAGGACTCCGGAATCAGCCATGCCGACGTACGACTACATCTGCCGCGCCTGCGAGCACCGGTTCGAACTCTTCCAGTCGATGAGCGACCCGGTGAAGCGCAAGTGCCCCAGGTGCGGCAAGCCGAAACTTGAGCGCCTGATCGGCGCCGGCGCCGGCGTCATCTTCAAGGGCGGCGGCTTCTACCAGACCGACTATCGCTCCGACGGATATAAGAAGGCGGCGGAGGCGGAGAAGAAACCGGCAGCGGACAAAGGGGCATCGGAGAAGTCCGCGGCCGAGAAGAAGAGCGGTTCGGGCGATGGTGGAGCAGCGCCAGGCAGCGGTGCCTCGAAGGCAGCGGAGAAGAAGACGGAATAGGGTCGTTGATCAGGAATCACCAGGTGACCAAGGCCCCAGGCAAGTCACTGCATCCGCCTTGGAGTTCAAGTGTCATCCATCACGTCGCCGATCGCACCTGCGCCGCAATGACGCGGGGGAGGGACTCGTGGTCCTTGAGGATGCGCACTTTCGTCAGCGCCACGTTGGCGGCTGCGAGGTGCTCGACGGCCTGGGCTTGCGTGGCCGCGATCTCAAAGAGGATCACCCCGCCGGGCCGGACGACTTCGTGGCCGTGTGCGATAAGGGGGCGGAGGAACTCCAGCCCATCCACGCCCGCCCGCAACGCGGACTCCGGCTCAAAATCGCGAATGTTGCGTTCCACCTCGGCCCACTCGGCATCTGAGATGTAAGGTGGATTCGAGACGAGCAGGTCGGCCTGAATCGGAGGTTCGCGATGCGCCAGCGGCTCGAAGAGCGAGCCTTGCACGAACTCGATTCGCTCGGCCACGCCGTGGCGGGCGGCGTTGCGCTGCGCCGCTTCGAGCGCGGCCGCCGAGATGTCCGTCGCCAGCAGGCACGCGTTCGGCAGCGCGGCGGCGAGGGTGATGGCGAGGATGCCGCTGCCCGTGCCGATGTCGATGATGGTGAGCGCCTCATTGAGCCGCGATTCGGATCTGAACTGCTGCAGCGCTTCCTCGACCAGCGTCTCCGTGCTCGGGCGGGGGATGAGCGTGGCGGGGGTGACCTCGAAAGGGCGGGTGAAAAACCACGCCTCGCCGAGAAGATACTGAATCGGCTCGTGCCGCCCGGCTCGCTCGACGAGGGAGCGCAGGCGGGTGAGTTCCTCCGCGGCGGCGGGCCGGTCCGTCTCCATGTAGAGGCGCAGCCGCTCGCAGCCGAGCACGTCGGCAAGAAGCAGTTCCGCGCACAGGCGCGGAGAATCAACTTCCTTGCGCGTGAAGAACTCGGTCATCCAGGCGAGGAGGCGGCGGGTGGTCCAGGCTTCGGCGGCAGGGGAGGTCGAGCGCGTCAAGACGCGGGCATTGTAGTCGCGCAGCCGCGCCCTCCGGGTCGGCGGAGAGCCTCACTTCGGGATTTGACCCTGCTTTCGCGCGCCAAACCGCGGCCGCATGGTTGACCGACAACGATCGGACTAAGGTTGTTTTCCGAGATTCCGAACCGAGTGGAAGGTGAACTGTGAACGCAGACGGGTTTCTGGCGCGGGTGCGCGCTGCAGCCGAAAGAGCGGGAGTCTTCGGATTCGTCCGGCTGGCGGACGGCCGCGTCGAGTGCCGCGCCAAAGAGTGTGAGAGCGAAGCGTTCTACCGCATCGAGCAGGCGGACGGAAAATGGTGGGTGAGTTTCGTGACACCCGACCGGTGGCTGAGCGAGTCGATCGAGGCCGATCTCGAGCACACCGGCGATGAACTCGACGAACTCCTCGAAGAGGAACTGGCGGAACTTGGGCTGGAGGCTGCGCTGCCCTATCAGCACTACCGCAGCGAGGATCGGCTTTTCACCTTCCGTTCGCCGCTGCCCCCCGCGCGCGGAGGCGAGGAGGGGATGGCCGACGTTGCGGTCAGGTGCCTGCTCGCCTACGAGGCGTGTTTCCGCGAACTGGGGGATGTGGCGGGTGCGAAAGAGGAAGGTTGAGCGAGAGCCGCGGCCCGCCCGGCGGGGCGGCGCGATGCGTGCGACTGGAGTTGAGGCGCCATGCGAATTCTGATGCTTGGCTGGGAGTTTCCTCCCTTCATCGCCGGCGGACTCGGCACCGCGTGCTATGGCCTGACCAAGGCGCTCGACGCCCTTGGGCACCAGATCACCTTCATCCTGCCCAAGGCGGTCGCTCGCTCGCACGCCTCGCACGTGAGGCTGCTCAGCCCGGAGGAAGTGACGGCGCGGGATGTGGCCCGCGCAGCGCCGATCATCCGCCGGATCCGCGCCGGCGGCGATCCGGCGGCGTTGGTCGCGGCGGATGCCGCCGAACGCGCGGCATGGGCGGGGAGCGAGTTCGTCTCGGAAGAGTTCCGGCACGTGACCTTCCGTGCCGTGCCGTCGGGCGTCGCCTCGCCTTACGGTCCGGGCTCGGGGCTGACGCAGGAACAGATCGAGGCGCTCATGCGGCGCGACCGCTTCGTGGCCTCATCGGCCGGTGGAGCCGAGCCTGCTGCTCGCGACAAGGGCGCCGCCGCCGAGGGCGGCCGGGCGGACGCGTTCGCCGCGACACCGGGATTCCTCGGTCTGAACCGGCCGGCGGCGGGAGGCGACTACGGCGGCGACCTGCTCGGCGACGTGCGCCGCTACGCCGAGTTGTGCGTTCTGCTCACGCGCGGCGAGCGGTACGACGTCATCCACGCCCACGACTGGCTTACCTATCCCGCCGGCCTCGCCATCGCGCGCCTCACGGGCATCCCGCTCGTCGTCCACGTTCACTCGACCGAGTTCGACCGCTCCGGGGACAACATCAACCGGCCGCTCTACGAGATCGAGCGGCGCGGCATGCACAGCGCCATGCGCGTCATCACGGTGAGTTTCTGGACGCGCAACATCGTGATGCACCGCTACAACGTCAGCCCCGAGAAGATCCGCGTCGTGTGGAACGGGATCGAGTCGAAGGCGGCCGGAGCGGCGCCGACGAAGATCCGCGCCAGCGACAAGATTGTGCTCTTTCTCGGCCGAATCACCATGCAGAAGGGGCCGGAGTACTTCATCGCCGCCGCCCGCCGCGTGCTCGAGAAGATCGAGGACGTGAAATTCGTCGTGGCAGGCTCGGGCGACATGGCGACGCGCATGATCGAACTGGCGGCGCAGATGGGCATCGGGCACAAGGTGCTCTTCACGGGCTTCCTGCGCGGCCACGACGTGGCCCGCGCGTACAAGATGGCCGACTGCTATGTCATGCCCAGCGTCTCTGAGCCCTTCGGCATCGCGCCGCTCGAAGCGATGAGCCACGACGTGCCCGTCATCATCTCCAAGCAGTCCGGCGTCTCCGAGGCGCTCACGCACGTGCTCAAGGTGGACTTCTGGGACGTGGATGAGATGGCCAACAAGATCATCGCCGTTCTGCGCCACCCGCCGCTGCGCAACACGCTCAAGCGCAACGGCGCGATGGAACTGCGTCACCTGACCTGGGAAGGCGCCGCGCGCAAATGCGTTGAGGTGTACGAAGAGGCGGTGGCGGCGATGGGCCGCGCAGCCCGCGCGGCGGCGCCAGCGTGATCGACTCGACCGGCGCGCCCTTGCCGCGGCGGCGCCGGCCGTCGGACCGGTCAACAAGGTCGGTCACCGGCCGCAGGTGAATGACGTTGAGCGGCTCGCCGATCCGACGCACGACGATGATCCAAACACCGGGCGACCGTGAGAGAGACCCCTCGTGCGTCATCAGGATGGTTCGACCATCGGCGAGATGGAGCGTGAAGAAGCGGAAGGGGTGCGGTTGGTCGAGACTTCGGGGTCGATCGATCGTCATGCCCGATGCTCGGGACTCGAATCCCCCCGCGACCCATCGCCCGAGGCGCGCTGCCCTTCGCATTCGGGGCCTATCGTGAAGCGACTCGAACATGGAGGAGATGGTGAGCGCCTCAGCCGTCCTGGAACATCTTGAGAAGAACTTCAACCGCTCGGTGGACCGTCTCGTCGAGTGGCTGCGCATCCCGAGCGTGAGCACCGATCCGGCGTACAAGGCGGAGTGCCGGCGGGCGGCGCAGTGGCTTGCGGATGATCTGACGTCGATCGGATTCTCGGCGGAGTTGCGCGAAACGAAGGGACATCCCGTCGTGCTGGCGCGTTACGCCGCGCCGCGGGGAGGCGGCGGCTCGGGTGTCCCGCACCTGCTCTTCTATGGCCACTACGACGTGCAGCCCCCCGATCCCCTCGACCTGTGGACCTCGCCGCCCTTCGAGCCGGCCATTGTCGAAGGCCCGCACGGCAAGCGGATCGTGGCGCGCGGCGCCGTCGATGACAAGGGACAGGTCATGACCTTCGTCGAAGCGTGCCGCGCCTGGCGCGACGTCGCCGGCGGGATCCCCTGCGACATCACCTGCGTCATTGAGGGCGAAGAGGAGTGCGGCAGCGTCAACATGCACAAGTTCCTCGAGGACGCGAAGGAGGAGATCGTCGGCAGCGCTGCGCCCGTTTCGCCGTGCGACTTCGCCGTCGTCAGCGACACGGGCATGTGGGACATCGATACGCCGGCAATCACCTACGCCTTGCGCGGCCTGGTCTACCTCGAAGTCGTCCTGCACGGGCCGAGCCGAGACCTGCACTCGGGGCTGTACGGCGGCTGCGTGCCCAACCCGATCAACGAACTGGCGAGGATTCTCGCAGCGATTCACGACGCCGACCGGCGCATCACCATCCCCGGCTTCTACGGGGATGTCCGGCCGCTCGAAGAGAGCGAACGAAGTCAGTGGCGGGCGCTGAATTTTGACGAAGGCGCGTTCCTCGGCGAGGCGGGGTTCACCTGCGGCTGCGGCGAGAGAGGCTACTCCCTGCTCGAGCGCCAGTGGGCGCGGCCGACGTGCGACGTGAACGGCATCAAGGGCGGCTATCAGGGGCAGGGCGCCAAGACCATCATCTCTTCCTCCGCATCGGCCAAAGTGAGTTTCCGCCTCGTGCCGGATCAGGATCCGCGGAAGATCGTCGAGGCGTTCCGCCGGTGGATCACCGGGCAACTGCCGCCGGGATGCCGCGTGGAAATCACCGATCACGGCTCCGGCCGGCCGTGCCTCACGCCCCTCGACCATCCGGCGATGTCGGCGGCGCGCGCGGCGCTCAAGGAGGCCATGGGACGCGAGCCGGTGCTCATTCGCTCGGGCGGCTCCATTCCCATTGTCGAGGGCTTCAAGAGCATTCTCGGGCTCGACACGCTGCTCATCGGCTTCGGCCTGAACGACGACCGCGTCCACTCCCCCAACGAGAAGTTTGAGTTGAGGTGCTATCGCGCCGGGCAGCGATCGCATGCGTCGCTGCTGGGCCGAGTGGCGCAGATCAGCGGCTGAAGCGGCGCCTTACGCCGCGAGCAGCGACGTGGTGAACCTGGCGCGATGCTGTTCTTCGGCGAAGATGCGCTCGGCGGACTGCTGCTTGAGCCGCAGGCGCAGCGTGTGCGTTTCGACCTTTAACTCATGCAGGCTGGCGGCCTCGGCTTTCCACGCGCCGAGCACGCGCAGGATCTCCATCGCGGTCAGAACGACAACACCGATGAGAACCGGGAGGATGAACGTGGGCAGGTGCGCGAGCATGCCTTGGGAGCATCGGCGCACGGGAGGTTGGACTTGAGCCCGTCGCCCGCCCCGCCGCTCACAAGGTCGGCGAGGTCGGCAGGTCGCTGACCGGGGCCGGCCGGGCCGGAGGAGCCGCGGGAGGGCGCGGTTTGCCGGCGGGAGGGCGCACGCTGCTGGCGCGCCGCGATCGCTGGGCGGCCAGGCCGCTGACCTCCGCCGCCTGCTGCTTGCGCCGCGCCGCCTTCACCCCGATCACCACGATGAACCCCGCGAGGATGACGACGAGTGCGTACACCACGCGGGCGCGGAGCAGAACGAGAAGCAGCGCCACGCCCGCGAAGACGAAATTCACGCCATAAAGCACGAAGACGGCGCCGACCGTCCCGAGGCGCGTTCGCCGGAGCATGTGGTGCAGGTGGTTGTCGTCCGGAGCGGAGATGGGCATGCGATTGAGGCGGCGGCGGATGATCGCCAGCGTCGTGTCGAGGATGGGAAGGCCGTAAACGATCAGTCCTGCGAAGAGCAGGTGCGTGAAGCCCGTCTCGCCGAGCAGAAGGATGATGACGATGACCGTGAAGCCCATCAGCAGCGAGCCCGCGTCGCCGAGGAAGATGCTCGCGGGGCGGAAATTGTGCGGCAGAAACCCGAGCGCCGCGCCGAGCAGGGCGAAGCAGAGCACGACGCGCGTCCCGGTCAGGTCGCCGGCCATGCGCGGGAAGAGCGCCGCGACCACCAGCGTGATGATGAGCAGCGCCGTTGACATGATGGCGATGGAGCCCGTGAGCAGGCCGTCAAGCCCGTCGATCAGATTCGCGGAGTTGCAGCCGCCGAGGACGAACACGCCGATGAGCAGCGCTCCAACCCAGTAGACGACGTTGATCTCCAGCGACGCGGCGCCGGGGAGGATGTCCACTGCGGTGAGCGTGAAGTCGGCACGGCCTCCGGTGGCCTGGATGAACTCCTCGAGGGGGTGCAGCAGGCCTGCCGCGACGCGCCCGCCGATCTGCTCGTCGAGCGCAAGAACGGCCGCGGCGGCGAACTGGAGTCCGATTTTCAGATTCGGATCCCAGTGGAAGATGTCGTCGAAGAGGCCGCTGAACATGATGATCGCCATCGCGATGATGATGTTCAGCGGGACGGTCGCCAGCGCCGGCTCGTACGCCGCCATCAGGTTGCTCGTGAGGATGCCGGCAATGAGTCCGACGAACACCGCCACGCCGCCCAGGTACGCCACGGGCTCGCGGTGCGACTTGCGGCCCTGGTCGGGCCAGTCCACGATCTGGGCGCGCAGCGCCAGCCGGCGCACGAGCGGCGTGATGAGCAGCGTCACGAGGAACGAGGCCATGAGCACGACGAGGTAGTCGTTGATGACCGAGTGCACGGTCAGCATCGCATGGTCGGTGTCCGGGGCGCCGTCGAAAATGGAGCCGGCGCCGCCGAGGAGCTCCGCGGCGCCATCGTCGCCTCCGTGCCCGATGGGGCGGCTGGGCAGTTGATCGACGAGTTGCGACCGTGCGTCAGCCATCTCAGTTCCCGCCCCCGGATGCACGCGCCGCCGGCCCTTCGGACCGCGCCGCCATCCCGGTTTCCCGCATCCACGACGCGAGGTCGCAGATGGTCTGATCCAGCGATATCGTCGGCTCAAAGCCGGTCGCGCTTCGCAGGCGCGTCAGGTCGGGCTGCCGAACCGCGACGTCTTCGAACCCCGGCGCGTACGCCCGCTCGTACGGAACAAGTTCGATGCGGCTCGCGCTGCCGAGCACGGTACAGACGCGCTGCGCGAGTTCCCGGACGCTGATCAGCCTGTCGCCTCCGACGTTGAAGACGCCCCCTGCGGATTGCGGCCGGCGCAGGAGCACGGGCAGGAGACGCGCCACGTCGCGCACGTCGCAGAAGCACCGTTGCTGACGCCCGTCGCCGAAAACGCGCAGCGGTTCGCCGCGCAGCGCGGCCCCGACGAAGCGCGGAAGCACCATGCCCCATTCCCCCGACTGGCGCGGTCCGACGGTGTTGAAGAATCGCGCGATGACGGCCCGCGTCCCGTGCCGCGCGCGGTGCGCCAGCGCCACGAACTCGTCCATGCCCTTCGCGTAGGCGTAGGACCAGCGCGTCATCGTCGTCGGACCGTAGACCACGTCGTCCTCCTCACGGAAGGGGACGCGGACGGACTTGCCGTACACTTCGCTCGACGAGGCGAGCAGCACCGGGCACTTCCACCGCCGCGCCGCCTCGAGCACTGCCGACGCGTTGCGCAGACTCCCCTCGATCACCTCCGTCGGGTGCTCGAGTACGAGATCGACGCCGACGCCGGCCGCAAGGTGGTACATCTCCTCGAAACGATCCACGGGCGCGAGCGCCGCCAGACCCTCTGTGACCGCAGCCTCGATGAGGTGGAAACGCCCGGCGGGCAGATGGTCCACGTTGCGGCGGCTGCCCGTTGAAAGGTCGTCGATCGCGACGACCGTTCCGCCCGAGGCGATGATGGCTTCGGCGAGATGCGAGCCGATGAAGCCGGCTCCGCCGGTGATCAGCGCGCGACGCGCCTGGGAGCCGTTCTCCGGCCGGGCCGTCGAATTGGTTGGGACGATTTCGCTCACGCTGTTCCGCCGCCTGACTGGATCGAGCCGGCGCCTGCTGCGCCGGGGTGGAGAGCCCCCCGCGTGCGCCGCAGACCGCGACTCTTCCTGCGCTTCCACCCTCACTCTCAAGCCGGACATCCACTCGGGCCGGCCCGCGGGCGGCCGGCATCGCAGCGGCTCAGCGCGTGCGCTTCGCCGTCTTCTGGTAGTCTTCCATCTGCCGCAGGTTGCGCTTCATGTAGCCGCCGGCGTTGCTTCGCACCGCATTCACGACGACGCCGAGGTGCTCGGGCCTGGCTTCGCGCAGTTGTCCGATGAGGCGCGACACCAGGCCGCGCTCCTCCTGCATGGCGCGAACGACGAGAATCGTGGCGTCCACGTGGTTCGCGAGCACCTGCCAGTCGCCCGCGACCACCGCCGCCGGCGCATCGACGAGGACGACGTCGAACTTCTGCCCCGCTTCCGCCAGAACGCGGCTGAGGCGCGGCGTCGAGAGGAGATCGACGGAGCGATTCCCGTCGCTCCCCGCCGTCATGATCGACACCTTTTCGACGCGGCAGTCCTGCACTCCCTGATCGAAGGTCGCCGCCCCGCTGAGCACGTCGCCCAGTCCCGGGCCTTCCGCCACCGCGAAGACCTCCGCCAGCCGCGGCCGGCGGAAATTGCCGTCGATCACCAGCACCGTCCGCTCGCTCCCCGCAAACGAGGCCGCGAGGTTGGAAAGCACGGTCGTGGCGCCCGAGCCGGCTTGCCCGCCGATGACCAGAACGCTGTGCAGCGCGCCCTCGTTCATGCGACGGCTCAGCGGCGCGAAGAGGTGACGGATGCTCTCGGCGATGACGGACCGGCCAGTATCAACGACGGCCAGTTCCGCACGGGCCGGCGGAAGGCGATCTTCCTCACGGTGGGGGACGAGCCCGAGCACCTTGCCGTGCGGGAGCATCGCGACGCACCCCGGCCCGCGCACGCGCCGGTCGGTCAGTTCGCGCAGGAACAGCCCCGCGGTCGTGAGTCCGCCGACGAGCACGACGCCGAGGGGGACCATGTAGAGCAGATTGGGGAAGACCGGCCGGGCGTCGGCTTCAGGACGCTGCGCCAGTCGCGCCTGAAGCGTGCGCTCCATTCCGGCGACCATGACGGCCTGGCGGATGACGGCTTCGAGGTTGACCAGTTGCTCCTGGGCGGCGGCGAGTTCGGCCTTCTTGGCGTTGACCCACTCGACCGCCTTGAGGAGGTCGTTGTGCCTCGCATCGGCGGCGAGCCGGTCCTGCTCGAGTTGCGCCAGGATCTGCTGGAGGCTGCGAGCGGCGTTGCGCGAAGACTCGACCTGAGAGAGGAAGTTGCGCCGCATGACGGAATCGAGTTCCGTTTCGAATTCAGTCTCGGTCGCGGCGAGCCGCTCCTGGAGGCGCTTGATGCTCAGGTGCTCGCTTCCGAAGCGCTGCAGCGAATTGCGCAGTTCGGTGCGCAACTGCACCACTTCGCCTTCAAGGCGGAGGATGCTCGGGTCCTGCCTCGCCGCGGCGCGTTCGGCGTCGTTGAAGGTGAGCGTCGACTCGTTGAGCCGCTGCTCCGCGGCGGCGAGCGACGCCGTGACCATGCTCAGTTCTGCGGTGCGCTGGTTGATCGCCTCGCGGATCAGCGCCAGCGCCATCGCCTGATCGGAGTTCGAGACGTCGAGGTTGATCTTGTCCTTCTCGATGCGGGAGGCGATTTCGCTCGTGAGCGTCTGGATCGTCGTCCGCAGTTTCTCCTTTTCGGCGGTGAAACTGCCCTCGACGTCGTAGAGTTCGTTCTGCTTGCGGAGATTGAGTTCGCGGAGGTACTCGGCGTTGATGGCGGTGAGAATCTTGACGAGGTCTTCCTTGTTGCCGCCGGTGATGCGCAACTGGATGAGCAGCGAGTTGCCATAGGAAGTGCGCAGGCGGTCCTGCAGGTCCGCCAGGGCGTTGTCGATCTGGATGTTCTGCGAGGAGTCCATGAACCGCCGGATCCACTCCGTCTGGCGCACCTCGGGGGAGGTGATCGCGGGCCGGAGCACGTTCGTGCCGGTCATGATCGCGGCCGCCGTGGCGATCGAGCGGTCCATCTGCTCGCCGGTGACGTTCGCGGATTCGCCGACGGAGCCTTCCTCGCGCTTGGGAACGTTGACTTCCCAGTAGGTCGAGGCGCTGTAGACGGGGGAGGTCCAGGCGAAGATGAAGTGAGCCGCGGCGCCGAGAAAGGCCCCGACAACGACGCTCAGCGCGATCCACCAGAAGTACTGGCGAACGACACGCACCGGATCCACCGCGGTCGCCGCCGCGGCCGGCCGCGGCGGTGCGGCGCCGGGGCGGGGCGGGCGCGGCGGTCCTCCGGTTCGAGGCGCGGAACTGGTCGCACTGGCCGTCTGCATCGTCGTCATGGGATTCGTCCCTTTTCTGCGGCTCCGCTGCGGGTGCTTCACCCGCGCCGCCCGTCGCGCCCGTCAGGGCAGGCGACCCAGAACCTCGTCGATCTCGCGAACTCGCTGCGTCTGATTCTGCTGCACCGCCAAGGTGCGGGCGCGATTCAACTCGCGCCTGGCTTCATCAAGGTTGCCGCGGGCCGCCAGCACCTCTCCAAGGTGCATTCGTGCGCCTGACTGATCCGCTCGATTGAGGCTGTCGCGCAGCATCCGTTCCGCTTCCTCGAGGCGCCCGTTCCTGAATAATACGTACCCGTAGGTGTCAAGCATGGTCGGGTCCGTCGGGCTCGCCTCATACGCCCGCCGCGCGAACTCCAACGCTTCTTCCGGCCGGTCGAGGTCGTTGGCCAGGGCGTACGCCAGATTGTTGAGCGTGGCGAAGTGGTCCGGCTCGACTTCGAGCACCCAGCGCCAGGCAGCGGCCGCGGCAGCGAAGTCCCCGGCGGCGTAACAGGCCCCGGCGAGGCTCCATCCCAGGTCGCGCTGCAGGCGGCCCGTTCGCTCCTCGCCCCGGGGCATGGCCTTGATGCGATCGCGGGCGGCGCTCATGCGCCTCAGGCCCTCCGCGCGGAGGGCCTCGGCGTTCGCCGTTCCTGGTCGGTTCGCCGACTCGACGAGCGCGTTTCCGAGCAGCGCCTCGGGCCAGGGGTCATCCAGCCCGGCGAAGCCCTCCTCCGCCAGCGCGGCGAAGCGATCGGGCGTGGTCACCATCGTCAGGGCCTCGAACCACTGCTGGAGGAGGTCGTCGCGGGAAGCGGGATCCGTCTGGCCGAGGATCATCGCCGCCGCCTCGCTCAGCGTCGCCGACGCTGCCGACGTGTCGCCTGCAAGCGCCTGCGCCTGCGCCAGCAGCACGCGGTGCGAGGGAAGGGCGGCGACTTCCTTCTCGAACTGGCGATAGAGGGCGATGACCTGCGCCGCGCGCGGCGGCTTGAGCCCCAGCCAGGCCCGGCCGAGTTTGAGCAGCCGATTGGCGCTGGGCTGCTTTTCAAACGCCAGGCCGTAGTGATTGGCGTACTGCTCCGGCGGCGACCCGAGATTGCGCTCCAGATCGCCCTGGATCTCGTGCCACGCGCCTCGCTTGGGATCGAGGTCGATCGCTTCCTGGATGAGCACCTGCGCCTGCGTGTACTCGCGCCGGGAATAGAGCAGTTCGACGAGTTGGCTGCGGACCTCCTCGTTGCGCGGGTTGATTTCGAGGATGCGCCGCCACGTCGAGATGAGCGTGGCCACATCCGGATCGGGGCGCCCTGTCTGCGGGTTGCGCCGCGCGCGGGCGAGGTCGGCGAGGATGTGCAGCGGCGCCTCGCTCCCGGGGCTGATCTGCATCGCCTGATCCGCGTCCGCCCGCACCCGAGGCGCGCGGTCGATCTCACCCTTGTCGGCGATCTGCGTCAGGTTGAAGCGGGCTCGGGCGCTCCACGAGCGGGCATCCTGCGGGTAGGCGGCGACGGCTTCATTGAAGATCCGCTCGGCCGCGCGGACGTCGCCGCTCTGGAAGAGCAGTTCTCCGCGCAGCAGAGTCGTCTCGAGGCTGGCGCCGCTGACCTGCTCGATCTGTTCGAGGATGACGCCGGCGCGGTCGCGGTGCTGCGCCGCTCCCGCGGGATCGGTCGCCTCGTCGCGCCGGGCGAGGACAAGATGCAGATTGACCATCTGGATTCGCAGCGCAGGGTTGTCGTCGCCTCCCGAGAGCGCCCGTTCGTAGCACTCCAGCGCTTCGTCGGTGCGGTTCAGCGCGAGATAGATCTCGCCGAGGCATCGATCGGCCTCCCGGCGGACCGGATCCTGGAAGGGAATGGCGCTTCGGGCCGTCTCGATCGCGTCATTCGCCCGGCCCGCGTCGATGAAGAACTGGGTCAGCGCGATGAGAGCGGCCGTCATGAGATCGTTGGGCGGCGGGGGCTCGGTGCGCGTGAAGGCGAGGAGGGCGTCTCGCCCTGCGTCAATCTGCCCCTGCTTGAGGTGCCAGTCGGCGCGGGCCTGCGCGAGGCGCAGCCGCTGCGCCGCGTCGGCCGGCGTGAGCGACGTGAGAAGGGAGTCCGCGCTGGCGAAGTCGCCGTCGAGTTCGTGAAGATCGACGAGGTTGAGCGCGTTGTCGAGTTGGGCGGGAGTCAGCGCGGCGCCGGTCGCGAGAGCGTGCCGGCGCTGGCGGATGCGGATGGCGGCGGCGCGGTCGCCATGACGCCCTTCAAGATCGAGCCACGCTTCGTGGATGTTCTCATCCGCGGGGGCCAGGGCGCGGGCCTTGCGGATCGACGAGAGCGCGCCGGTGACCTCGCCGCGCCGGAACTGGAGCCTCGCGAACTCGCGGAGCGTGAGGATGTTCGTGGGGTCGCGCTTGAGGGACTCCTCGAAGGCGGCGGCGGCGGCGGTGAGGTTGCCCGCGCTGAGGTGCGCTGCTCCGAGCAGACGCCACGGCACGCCGTCATACGGCTTAAGGCCGGTCGCCTGGAGGAGCGTCGCAATCGCGGCGGTCGTCTTGCCCGAGTGGAGTTCGAGTCGGCCGCGGAACGTCAGCCCGGAGGCGAGGTCGGCGTTCGTCTCCGTCGCCGTCTGGGTCAGGCGGCGCGCCGCCTCGAGGTCGTTGCCGGCGAGCGCAGCGAGGAAATCGTGTTCGAGCACGGCCGGATGCTTCGCATCCAGCGCGCGGGCGGCGTCAAGGTGCTTGCTCGCCTCCGCGCCCAGGCCGTGCGCATTGAACAGGCGCCACTTTTCGAGGTGAACTTCAATCGGCGAGAGGCCGGGCCGGCTCTCCACGATCTCCTCGAGGATCGGCTGGAGGTTCTCTTCGTTGAGCAGGGCTCGCAAGAGGCGCCACTGCTGCCGCGACGTCTCTGCCGCCTCGGGAATGGCCCCCTTGCCGGCATCGAGCAGCGCGAGCGCCTCATCGGCGTAGCGGAGCGCTTCAGATCTGCGATCCTGCAGGTGTTCGAGGCGGGCCAGCTCATAGAGGACCGCGAGGTTCTCCGGCGCGCTCCGCCGCGAATCGAGCAGCGCCGCGCGAGCCTGATCGATCTGGCCCTCGGCCATGAGGTCGCGGGCGCTGAGGATCGCGGCCATGACCGGGTCGTCCTCGGCGACCGCTTCCGCCCCGCCTCGCGCCAGTTTGAGTCGGCGGCGAAGATCCTCCGCAGCCTCGCTCTGCGGCGCGACGTCCTCCAGCCTCGCCAGGTTGCGCTCCGCACGCTCGAGATTCTGACTGGCCAGGTCGAGGCTGACGAGGGACTCGAGAATCGGTGGATGGGCAAAGCCGGTGAGCGCGGCGGCCTGCTCCAGGTACTCGTAAGCCGAGCCAGGCTGGTTGGTCTGCTCCAGCGCTGAGGCGAGGTCGAGCAGCGCCGCGAGGCGCTGGCTCGTCGGGATCGGGCGACGGCCGACGGTCGCCAGAAACTGGTTGAGCCGGCTGGCGGCCTCGGCGGGGCGGCGGTCGGCGAGCGCGAAGCGTCCCTCGACGTAGTGGAGATTCTCGTCGGCGTCGGAGACGAGCGAGCGATACAGGTCCAGCCGCGCCTTGGCCCGGGCGCGGCTCGCCGCGACGGCGTCAGGGTCGCTGCGGTTCGCGCGCATCCACTCGTCGATGTCCATCTCAAACTGGGCGAGCGCGGCGAGGGGGCGCGTGGAGAACAACTGGACGGACTTGAGGCCCACGGGCAGGTTGGCCGCGTCAATGAGCTCCTGGTAGGACTTCATCGCTTCCTCTCTCCGGCCGGCCATGGCGAGGAAGCGCGCCCGCTCGAATCTCAGTTGCGGATGATCCGGATCGCTCTTGAGGGCGTGATCGATGAGTTCAGCCGCGCGCGCGACGCCGACGGCCCGGTCCTCGGCGACCCACATGAGGTCGTTGGCCAGCCGCCGCGCTTTCCACCATTCGATGCTTGCGGAAGCCAGCGCGAGTTCCTCCGCTCGCGCCAGCGCCCGACGGTATTCGATCATCGCATCCGTCGAGACATCCGGCAGGTCGCGCTCGTACGAGGCGGTCGCGAGATACGTTTCGGCGAGGGAGTGGGCGATGAGCACGTCGCTGGGGTTCGCCGCCAGGTGCGCCTGCGCTATGGCGCGCGCCTCCTCCGTACGCGCCAGCGCCTCGCGCGACTTGGAGCGCCCGGCGAGGTCGGAGGCGTGGTAGAGGTGCCAGCGGATGAGCGCATCCACGGCCAGCGAGTCGGCGGGGTCGGCGGCGACGGCGCGCTTCAGGTCCGCCAGTGCTTCCTCGCGCAACCGGGCTTCAAGGCCGGCCTCCCGCATCCGGTAAGCGCCGGCGATGCCGCGGAAGCGAAACGCCCGGTCCCACAGCGGGTTGGCGTCCGCCGCGGGCCGGCTGCGCAGCATGTTCTCCGTCTCGGTCATCAGGAACGCCGCGTCCGCCGTGGACGGCTCAGGCAGCGACACCGACAGGACGTGCGCGAGCCAGTCGATGTGAAACTGCGGCTCGAAGGGGCGGATCTCCGTCTTGCGCTTGAGGATGCTCGACCACTTCGTGTACAACTCGCGGGCCTTGATCGCATCCGGCGGCACGATTTGTGCGAGCGAGTCGCGCCAGAGGTCGAGCAGGGCCACGTTGCCCTGGTCCTTGAAGACCGCCTTGGAGTAGAACTCCTCGGCGCTCTCCCAGTCGCCCGCCGCGGCCGCCGCATCCCCCTTAGTCTTGTAGTACTCGGACGTTCGGCTGAAGAAAAGAGAGGCAGCCACCGCCCCGGCCACCACGATCGTGAGCGTGACAAGGAGGGGTATGACGACTTTTTTGTTCACTCGAGCAGCCATGCTCTCCCTTTCAAGCGTACACCATCGGCGAAGCGTGGCGGGCACCGAAGCGCCGTCGTCGTGCGGAAGTCACTTCCCGGCCCCTCGCTCCGTCGGCGGGGCCGACGTCCGGCCTCGTTCAACCTCCCACCAGTCGGGCAGACAGGCCATCAGATCGGGCAACATCAGGTTCAGGAACTCCGATGCTGCCTTGCCGAGTTCCTCCCGGTCAATGGGGCGGGTCGGGTGCTGGTAGGTGAACTGCACCTTGCAGTAGTAGGCGTGCTGCGAAGAACGATCGTAGGCCAGGAGTCTCACGCCCTCGGGCGAGGCCGTCACGCCTCCGTTGGCGATGAAGAGATAGCCCGCAGCGAGGGTGTGCTCGCGATCTTCCGGTCGCCAGTACTCCGAGGAGTTGAGCCGCAGGCCGGACTCGGCCAGGCGCGGCATTCGGACGACCCGGCGGGCCGCGCCGCTCGTGATTGCCATGAGATATCCACCCTCGTCGGCCCGTCCGGTGCGGTCGGCATTCTCGGGATCGGGCCACCAGAGCGACTGGTCGATGTCGAGGGGTACGGCGGTGGAGGTCGGCGCGCGGGTCAGCCCTCCTCCCACGAAGCAGCGGTCGGGAATGTGAGGAACGGCGTCGATCGATCCCGTGTAGTAGGCGACATGCAGTTGGAGGACGCCGCCGCTTGCGTCGCCGTCGCGCGCGTAGTTGCGCGTCAGGTATTCTTCCGTGCCGAACTCCCGGATGACCTCCGGCGAGACGATCTCGTCGGTGCCGATCGCCTTCCAGGAGCCGACCTGTGTGGGAAGGGTGCTCAGCGGGGCGCGCAGCGAGAGGGGCTGCTTGCGAAGGTAGATGCCCATGGCCCGCTGGAGCGGCGCGAACGCGCCGGCTCCGGCGAGCAGCACCAGGCACACCGCCGGCGCCAGCCAGCGGCGAGCAGCGCGCGCGAGGGCGTCGGGCGGCGCTGGAGCGCTCGACCGGCCGGGCGCGGGCGGGTCGCCGCCCCTTTCTTCCCGGGCGTCGATGAACAGGTGCTGCACGATCCACACCAGTCCGAGGTAGATGAGAATCGCCGGGATGAGCCAGAGCGTGCCGATGAAGACATGCGCCTCGCCCCGCGCGAGGTCAGGGTTGATCGTGGAGGCGATGCCCAGCGACGCGACGCGCAGCACGTTGACGAAGATCGCCACGGGCACACCCATGAAGATCAGCGCCAGCCGCTGCCACCACGCTTTGCACGTCAGGAACGCCATCGCGATGCCCAGCGCGATGAAGGCGACGATCATGCGCATGCCGGAGCACGCCTCGGCAACGTTGAGCGGCAGCGTCCTGCCGCCGTGATAGACCGTCAGAACGGTGCCCGAGAGATCCGTGTCGTACCCGAGAAGATTGAGAAGGAAGTACGAGCCCTTCGACGCCCAGACCTGCAGCGTCGGCGTCACCATCAGCAGGAGGCGCGGAGGCATGCGCACGCCCATCGACAGATAGAGCACCGGAAACATGAGGGCCCACCAGAGCCGCGCGCCGAGCAGCAGGAGCACCAGCCCCAGGAGCGTGCAGATCATCGCCGCGCCTTGCAGGGTGTGGTTGGTGGTCGGTCCGAGCGTAAAGAACAGGTACAGCCCCATGCCCAGCAGCATGAGCGGCAGGCCCAGCCAGTTCACCCGCACCGGCAAAGAGAAAATGCGCCGGCGGTGCTCGTAGACGTAGTACGCCGAGATGGCGGGAATGAGGTAGGCGTGCGACCAGTCGGGATCGCGGCTGATCTCAACCTGGTTGAGCAGGAAGTGGTAGAAGAACGCGCAGAACGATGCGCCGACGGCGAGGATTCGCACCCACGTCCCCCGCGTCAGAAACACCTCGGCATGGCGTGAGTCCGTTCGAGGTTGCATGACAGCTGCATCTGCCCGATTCATCCGCTCGGGAACCCGCCTTCCGGTGCTCCCGAGGCGGGCAGGATCACCATCGGCCTGTTTCCGCTGTGGAAACACCGGATTCTAGCCCGGACTTGCCTTATGGGACCCGACAGAGAAACGCCGGCCGCACAATCGGCTGCGAAGACTCACAGCGGGCGGTAGAGGTCGATCGTCTTTTTGACCTCATTGGGCCGGGGAATCGAGTGCGCGATGATCTCGATGCCCTCCTGGCCCGAACTCGAGATGCCGATCGTGCCCACGTTGAAAACGCGGTTGAGGAAGGTCTGATCGACCTGGACGTTGCGAACGTGGTCGTGCAGGACTTCCGTCGTGCTCTTGCTGAAGAAGCCGCGGCGCAGAACGGTCCGCTTGTTGGTGATGTACAGGCGGTTGCCGAGGTTTCGGAACCAGAGGATCAGCGTCGCAATGCCGAGCGTGATGATGGTCAGGAACGGGTGCGCCCGCCAGTTCGACGGAGCGAGCACCATTACCTCCTGCTCGGGGCCGCTGTCGGGAGGAAGGCCCCTTGAAGCGGCGCGATCCGTCCCGGCGGCGGCCGCCGCGCCGGGCAGCACGTTGACGTCGCCGCACTCCGGGCACTCGACCCGGCGTCCGGCGTGAGTGTCGGGGAACTCGAGCAGTCCGTTGCACTTGTCGCAATGCTTGGTGATCACGTCAGTCCTTTCGCGAACCCGCGCGGCGCCAGTTGATTGGGTCCGCCCGATGACGAATTGCGGCTGGGCTCAGGCCGCACATCCGGTCCCGGTCCGTCGAGCATCCGGGAGCCGCCCACCCCGTCGCGCCGCACGCGGCGCTCGACCCGGGGTCTCCTCACGTCCGTTCGTCCGCCCCGGCCGATTCGTCGGGCGGCGTCTCGAAGCAGCACGAAGCGATGGTGACCGTCGCCTTCTCAAGTCCGAGGTGGCCGTAGTTCTCGCCGTAGTACGTGACGAGCGACTTCGCCTTGTCCACGAACCACTCGCGAGGCCGCCTGGCGCCGTCTTCGTCGGCATAGATGGTGAGAATCTGCTCGGCGTGGTCACGCAGTTTCTTCGCCACCGGTCCGGCCGCTCCCCATTCATACACGCAGGGGTTGAGCGCTTCGTTCCAGTGATCCGAGACGAAAGGGCGAAAGAAGTCTGACTCCGGCCGCACGTGGCGGTTCAAGGCCCAGTAGTCGCCGATGCGGATGAGCAGCGGCGGATGCTCCGTTCCTTCGAGCATGACCGGCTCGGTGAGATTGAGGTAGAACTTGAAGCCGAGGTAGTTCGCCGCCAGGTCCGCGTTCGAGTAGACGCCCGTGGCGAAGAAGCCGATCGCTCCCGCCTCGGAGATCGGGCCGCGCGTATAGAACTCCACGACGCGCCGGTGCGCCTCAGCCCGCTCGACGCCGACGCGGCAGAGGTTACGGTAATCCTGGTGATAGAGATGCCCAAGGTCGTGAAAATGCCCGAACTTGTCCGTCCCGACGAAGTGATCGAAGACACGGATCGTCGAGGAGGGCAATGAGAGAGGAATCTTCCGCGGATCGAACGGAAGATGGACGGAAGAGTAGATCCAGTTGGACGTCTTGTAGGCGGCGGGGCGGCCCGAGAAGGCGCTTCGCGCCCGTGATGATCGAAAGGCATTCTCAAGTTCGAGCGTCTCGAAGAAGCCGGGGCCGAAGGCCGCCCGCACGTGATTGGCCGCCGAGAGGGGCGAATGCGCCTCCGCAATGGCCTGACGCCCGCGTTCGCGAATGCGCGCCCGCTTGGCGCGGTCGATGCGGTCGTTGGCTCGATTCACAAAGTCCTCAAGAACGAGGTAGTGCGCCATCGAGATCGCGGAGCCGACGTCGGCGAGCGGTTGATCAATCGGCAGGAGGAATTGATCCGTTTCGTTGCCGCGCGTCGGCGCGGGAAGGGACATCAGCGCGGCGCTTGCGATCGCCAGGACCGGGGCCGGCCACGCGCGTCGTCCCGACTGCTCCGTCGACTTCATGGGTTGCGTCTCCACGTCAGGTCGAGTGCGACTGGAAGATGACCTTGCGAGATCGGCGCAGTACGATAGGCCCTGTGCGGACGATTCGGCGTACGCGCTGCGTCGCGGCCGAACGCCTCCGGCAGACGCCGGCGGAGCGGAGCCGTGCGCATCGCGCTTCTCCCGGGAGCGACGCTTCAGATCGAGGGGTCATTCCATGAACATGCGATCTCACCCCGGCTGCGGCGCCGTCCGTCGGCGGGGCGCGTGCGCGGCTGTCGTGTATCTGTCGATGGCGCTGCTCTCGACCGGCTGCGCCTCATCGCCTCATCGCCGGGCTCTCGAGGCGCTCGATCAGCCGGCCGCAACGCGCCTGAGCGACCGGATCCGTGAGATTGCTCGCGCCCATCGCCAGGCGCTGCGCGAGATCGAGCACGCCCAGAAGTGCATCGTCACCAGCGCTTCGGCCGATCGACTTCCCGGGGACGCCGATCTTGAGGGTTGCGCCGCGGCGGTGGATCGCTGCCGGTGGTCGCTCTTCAACCTCGACCGCCTGACCGCGTCGCTGGATGATCTCCGCCTCGGGGCCGGCGCCGAGCCGGGAAGCGCAGCGCAGGTTGAGCGCCTTGCGGAGGAGTTCCGGCGTGTTCAGGGACTGATGGCGGCGCCGGTCGAGTCGCTCCGCCTCGCCTTGGGCGCGCTTCACCTGGCCGCCGAGGCGGAATCGGGTGCGCGACCGCCGGACATCGACGCGATGGACCTGCAGCCGCTGCGCTCCGAAGTGGAGCGGGTGCTGGCGGAGGCGATGCTCATTTCGGCCTCGCTGCGCAGCCGTGGTGCGATCGCCCAGAGTCGCGCTGCGACCGCTGCGGGCAGGTCGAATTGAACGCCTCCGCGGTTCTGTGATCCTCGCACCTGAGATGACCATGCCCGGCTGGCTGAGCGACTATACTGGACGCTTTGGCATCCATGCAAAGTCGGAGGTCGGACATGAACGATCGAATCAGTGCAGTGCTGCCGCTCGCGGCGGCGCTGTGGTGGGCGTGTGGCCCAGGGTGCGCGCCTGAGAAGGCGGCTGATGGCGCGGGCGAGCCGGGGGGAGCGGAGACGGCTGCGATGGCGGCTGCCGAGCCGCCTGTTGCGGCCGCGGAACCGAACCAGCCGGCGGAACCGCCCGCGCCCGTCCTCGCTGCGGCGCCGACGACGCCCGCGGCGGCGCCCGGCGCTCCGCGCACCCCGAACCGTCGTGAGCGCGGCAGCCGCGATGAGACGACGATCTTCAGCCCCCTCGACTGGCCGCCCGGAAACTCGCTCCGCCTCGCCTCCGGCGCGCCCGGGCCGGATTACTGGCAGCAGCAGGTGGACTACACCATCCGCGCCTCCCTCGACACCGACACCAACACCGTCGCCGGCGAGGCGATCATCACCTACCGCAACAACTCGCCGCACCCGCTCAACTACCTCTGGCTGCACCTCGAACAGAACATCTTCCGCGAGGACAGCATCGGCGCCGCCATCTCCCGCAACACCGCCATCGGAATGCGCGAGGCGTTCGGCGAGGGATTCCGCATCGACCGGCTCCGCGCCGGGGGCTACGACCTCGAGTACCACGTCTACGACACCATGGCGCGCATCGACCTGGCGCAACCGATCGCCCCCGGCGGGTCCACTTTTTCCTTTGAGATCGCGTGGTCCTTCACCATCCCCGATCGCGCCTTCCGCCGCTTCGGCATCGAGAAGGTCGAGCAGGGGACGATCTACGAGATCGCTCAGTGGTTCCCCGCCCTCGCCGTCTACGACGACGTGGAGGGGTGGAACACCCTCGGCTATCTCGGCACGGGCGAGTTTTACACCAACTTCGGCAACTACGACGTGCGCCTCACCGTCCCGCGGACCCACATCGTCGTCGCTACGGGAGTGCTCCAGAATCCCGGCGAGGTCTTTACGCCGACTCAGCTCGAGCGCTGGCAGGCGGCCAAGTCCAGCGACGAGACGGTCATGATCGTCGCGCCGGAAGACGTCGGTCTTCCCGGCGCCCGACCGGAGGGCGACGGCCCGCTCACCTGGCACTTCAAGGCGGAAGACGTACGCACCTTCGCCTGGGCGAGTTCAGATGCGTTCATCTATGACGCCTGCAACCTCGAGGGCACGCTCATCCAGTCGGCCTATCCGAAGGAAGCCACGCCGGTCTGGCACAAGAGCACGCAGATGCTCCGCACCGCCATCGCGGGCTACAACCGGCGCTGGTTCAAGTATCCCTACCCGGCGGCGACGAACGTCAACGGCCCGGAGGGCGGCATGGAATACCCCATGATCATCTTCTGCGGCGGCCGGCGCAGCGAGCAGGGTCTCTACGGCGTGACGACACACGAAATCGGGCACAACTGGTTCCCAATGGTGGTGAGCAACGACGAGCGCCGCTATGCGTGGATGGATGAGGGGTTCAATTCGTTCATCAACTACTACTCCGGCCCGGACTGGTTCGGCGGCGAGCCGCGCGGCCGCGGCGACGCCTCCAACTTCGCCCGCGGCATGCGGCAGGGGGGCAGCGTGCCGATGATGACCTACGCCGACCGGCTCCCCGCCAGCCAACTCGGCAGCACGCAGTACGCCAAGCCGGCCGTGGGCCTGGTGCTCCTTCGCGAGCAGATTCTCGGCGAGGAGCGCTTCGACCGCGCCTTTCGCGAGTACATTCGCCGCTGGGCCTTCAAGTCGCCCCAGCCCGCTGACTTCTTCCGCACCATGGAGGACGTCGCCGGCGCCGATCTCGCCTGGTTCTGGCGCGGCTGGTTCTATGAAACGTCCAGTCTTGATCAGGCGCTCGCCGGCGTCGAACAGGAGCAGCGCGACGACGAGGGATTCAACATCAGCGTGAACATCGAGAACCTCGATGAACTCGTCATGCCCGTCGCGATCGAAGTGACCTTCGACGACGGCTCGACGCAGCGCCGTACGCTGCCCGTCGAAATCTGGTTCAACGCGAACCGGTACAACTGGCGCTGCCAGTCGCCGCAGCGACTCCGCAAGGTCGTGATCGATCCCGACGAGGCCTTCCCCGACGTCGAGCGGGGCAACAACGTCTGGGAGCAGGCGCTCGAGTGAACGAATCTGACGTCGCGAAGGTGTATCTGACGAGGCGAGGACGCAAGCGTGAGTCGGAGTCCGTTGAGCGTCCTGCCCCGCTTGCGTCTTCGCCTCAGTCTCCAATCGAATTCAGCATGGACTCAATGAACAAGGAGCGGTGTCGAATGATGCGGATGCTTATGGCGGGGGCGGCGGCAACGGTCTTACTCTGCGTGATGAGCGATGCGCCGGCGCAGGTTGATCCCAGCGCGGGAATGCTGCGCTACCCGGCGGTGAGCGCCGAACGGATCGCCTTCGTCTACGCCAACGACCTGTGGACCGTGCCGCGCGGAGGCGGCGACGCCGCGCCCCTCGCCAGCCCGCCGGGCGGCGAGATGAGCCCGCGCTTCTCCCCCGATGGCAAGACCATCGCCTTCGTCGGCAACTACGAAGGTCGCCGCGACATCTACACCATCCCCGTCACCGGCGGCGTGCCTGATCGCGTGACCTACCACCCCGGCTCGATCCTCGTCAACGGCTGGACACCCGACGGCCGCATCCTCTACACGAGCAACTACCGCTCCGGCCAGCGCCGCGCTGCTCAGATCTACACGATCGATCCGCTCGGCGGCGAGCCGCAGCAACTCCCCGTGCCCTACGGCGACGCCGGCGCCCTCAGCGCCGACGGCGCCTGGCTCGCCTACACCCCCTTCAACGCTGACTTCCGAACCTGGAAGCGCTACCGCGGCGGCCTCGCCTCCGACATCTGGCTTTTCAACCTCAGCGATCACACCTCGAAACAGATGACCGAGTGGGAAGGAACCGACACGGCGCCGATGTGGCAGGGCGACAAGGTTTACTACCTCAGCGACGCCGGCCCGGAGCACCGCCTCAACATCTGGGTTTACGACACGCGCACCAGTCGGCGCGAGCAGGTTACAACCTTCAGCGACTGGGATGTGAAATGGCCCTCGATCGGCCCCGGAGATCGCGGACAGGGGGAAATCGTCTTCCAGAACGGCCCGAGCCTCTACCTGCTCGACCTCGGCACGCTCCAGTCGCGCGCGGTCAAGGTGACGATTCCGGGGGATCGCCCCAAACTTATGGACCAGAACATCGACGCGGCGGGCTTCATCTCCTCTTGGTCGATTTCGCCCAGCGCCAAGCGCGTTGCCGTCGAGGCGCGCGGCGACGTGTGGACCCTGCCGGCCAAGGACGGCTCGCCGCGCAACCTCTCGCGCACCGGCGGCGTCGCCGAGCGCAGCGTCTCCTGGAGCCCCGACGGTCAGTGGATCGCCTACTTCAGCGATGCGACCGGAGAGTATGAACTCTACATCACCCAGTCCGACGGGCGGGGTGAGACGAAGCAACTCACCGCCGGCGACGGCCCCTTCAAGTACAACCCCCAGTGGTCGCCTGACTCAAAGCACATCGTCTTCACTGACAAGACGAGCACCATCTGGCTGCACACCATCGAATCCGGCGAATTAAAGAAGATCGACAAAGATCCCTGGGGCAACGGCGGCGGACGAAACGGCTCCGGACTCACCGTTTCATGGTCGCACGACAGCCGCTGGATCGCTTACGCCAGGAGCATGGACGACCGCAACAACGGCAGCACCGCCATCTGGATCTACAACATTCAGTCCGGCGAGACGCGGCAGGCTACGAGCGGCTACTTCGCCGACGCCGCGCCGATTTTTGATCGCAAGGGCGACTGGCTCTTCTTCGCCTCGACGCGGCAGTTCGGCGGCCCGCTCTACTCCGACCTCGACACGACGTGGATCTACAACGGCAGCCAGGTGCTCGTCGCGGTCCCGCTGCGCGCCGACGTGCAAAACCCCTGGGCGCCGAAGAGCGATGAGGAGTCGTGGAAGAAGGACGAGAAGGAGGAGAAGAAGGAGGACAACGGCGACAAAGCCGACGGCAACGGCGACAAGGAAGAAAAGAAGGACAACGGCGACCACCCCGCCGCAATCGACGACGGCGTCTCGGGCACGTGGGAGGGCGCCGTCCATCCCGAAGGCGCGGAAGGGCCGATGAATGTCAGCCTTACGCTCACACTCGCGGCGGACAACACCGTCACCGGGACCGCCGCCTCTCCCATCGCCACGTTCGCCGTCAGCGGCGCGTACGACGCACAGTCCAAGCGCCTCACTCTCACCGGCGAAGCGCCGGAGATCGGAGCCGTCTCTTTCGACCTGCGCATCGACGGCGAGACCATGACCGGCACAGCGACCGCCAACGACGAAATCATCGACATAACGCTCAAGCGCACGAGCAACGCCAAGGCGCAGCCGGCGGACGATGACAAGGACAAAGACGCGAAGAAGGAGAAGAAGAAGGACAAGCCCGTCGAGATCGAGTTCGAGGGCTTCGACCGGCGCGCGATGCAGATTCCCGTCCCCTCCGGCCGCTTCGGCACGCTGGCTGTGAATGACAAGAATCAACTCCTCTTCGTTCGCTTCACCGTGCCGGGCTCTTCCGCGACTGACGGCATCAAACTCTTCGACCTCGAAGATGAGAAGAAGGAGGAGAAGGTCGTCGCCGCCGGCGCGACCAATTTCGACATCACTCCCGATGGCAAGAAGATCCTTATCGCGCGCGGCGGCTCGGCGAGCATTCAGAACGCCGCCGCCGGCGCCACCGGCGAGAACGTCCCCACCGGCGGCATGTCCGTGGCCATCGAGCCGCGCGCCGAATGGAAGCAACTCGTCACCGACGCCTGGCGCATCCAGCGCGACTTCTTTTACGTCGAGAACATGCACGGCGTCAACTGGCCGAAAATCCGCGACCACTATCTGAGCATGGTCGATGACGCGACCAGCCGCGAGGACGTCAGTTTCATCATCAGCGAGATGATCTCCGAACTCAATGTCGGACACGCGTACTACTTTGGCGGAGATACTGAGCGCGAGCCGTCCTCAACGGTCGGCTCCCTCGGCTGCGACTTTGATCTCGACGAGGAGGCGGGCGCGTACCGCATCTCCAGCATCATCGAAGGCGGCGCCTGGGACCTCGACGCCCGCGGCCCGCTGAGCCGCCACGGCGTCGATGTCAAGGTCGGCGACTACCTCCTCGAAGTCAACGGCATGCCCGTTGACCCCTCCAAGGACCCCTACGCCGCCTTCCAGGGACTCGCCGGCCGCACCATCACCATCACCGTCAGCGAGAATCCCACGCGCGACGACAAGGCCCGCGACGTGGTGGTCGTTTCCATCGGCGACGACGGCGCCCTGCGCTACCGCGCCTGGATCGAGCGCAATCGCAAATACGTTGACGAAAAGACCAGCGGGCGCGTCGGCTACGTCCACGTCCCCGACACCGGCGTCAACGGGCAGAACGAACTCATTCGCCAGTATTACGCGCAACTCGGCAAGGAAGCCCTCATCATCGACGAGCGGTGGAACGGCGGCGGGCAGATTCCCACGCGCTTCATCGAACTGCTCAACCGTCCCGTGACGAACTACTGGGCGCGGCGCGACAACATCGACTGGAAGTGGCCGCCCGACTCCCACCACGGCCCCAAGTGCATGCTCATCAACGGACCCTCCGGCTCTGGCGGCGACATGTTCCCCTGGCTCTTCCGCTACAACCAACTCGGCCCGATCATCGGTCGCCGCACCTGGGGCGGGCTCGTGGGCATCTCCGGTAACCCCGGCCTCATCGACGGCGGATACACGGCCGTGCCCACCTTCGGCTTCTACACCAAGGACGGTCGCTGGTCGATCGAAGGCCACGGCGTCGATCCCGACTACGACGTGATCGACGATCCGGCCCTCATGGTCAACGGCGGCGACCCCCAACTCGACAAGGCGATCGAACTCATGCTCAAGGCGGCCGACGAGCAGGGCTTCAAGCCCGCGCCGCGACCCGCTTCGCCCGACCGCGCCGGCTTCGGCATCGATCCGCGCGATCGCTGAATAGGGGTGCTCGCGGCTTCAGGGATGATCTGAGCGACCGTCTCACCCGCTCTTTCAGTTCGCGGTTTGTTTGGGCAGTCGTGCGCAATCCGATTTTTTTTTTTTGCGATTTCGTCGAATCTTCACTCGCGTTTCTGCCGAATCGTGGTATACTCGCACTGGTGGCCATCACCTGTATCCGCAGAGGGTGGCCCTCGGGGTGCGAGTGGAGGAGGAGACATGGCCTTCATTCAATCCGACCACCACAGCGTCGATGAGGCCGGGTACAAGGCCGTCACGCCCGCCGCGCGGTGCAGCCTCGCCACGGCCGCGACCTCTATCCCCGGCTCGACCACGATTCCATTGCGGAATCCGACCGTCCGCAAGCGTTCGCGCCTGCTCATCCGCCACCACACCGGACCGGGCAACACGCTCTACATCGGTGGCGACGGCGCTTCCACGGCGCAGGGCTATCCCCTCGCGCTGGGGCAGGTTCTCGATCT